>DATKXK010000010.1:0-300000 GCA_035529075.1 Acidobacteriota bacterium
TTTGCCGGAGGGAGTGGAGATGGTGATGCCGGGTGACAACGTGTCGCTGGACGTGCAGTTAATCACGCCGATCGCGATGGAGAAGGAGCTTCGCTTCGCCATCCGCGAGGGCGGCCGGACGATCGGTGCCGGCGTCATCGCGGAAATTTTGGAGTAAGTGCAAGAGCGGGTAATTATGGACGTACAGAAAATCAGAATTCGGCTCAAGGCCTACGACCACTATTCGCTTGACCGGTCGACCAAGGAGATCGCGCAAACCGTTCTGCGAACGGGGGCGCGGATTGTCGGCCCCGTGCCGCTTCCGACCAAGCGCACCGTGTACACCGTCCTTAGATCGCCCCACGTTGACAAGAAGTCGCGTGAACAGTTTGAAACCAGGGTGCACAAACGCCTGATAGAGATCTACGACTCGACACCCCAGACGGTCGACGCCCTCATGAAACTCGACCTGCCGGCCGGTGTCGATGTTGAGATCAAAACCTGACGGATTGGCGGCTATGAAAGAGATTCTCGGCAAGAAACTGGGCATGACCCGGATATTTACGGAGGCCGGCGAGGCCGTCCCGGTGACGGTCATCCAGGCCGGTCCCTGTCCGGTGGTGGCGCGAAAGACCGTCGAGAAGGACGGTTATAACGCTTACCAGGTCGGTTTCGGCGCCCGTCGCCAGAGCCGGACCAATAAGCCGATGACGGGGCATTTCGCCAAGGCCGGCGTGCCAATTACCCAGTACCTGCGTGAAATCCACTTCGACGAAGAAGAACTTGAAGTCGGGGCGGAACTGAAGGTGGGAGTTTTCAAGGAGGGCGAACTGATCGACGTCACCGGAACCTCGCGCGGCCTGGGATTCGCCGGTACCATGAAGCGTCACGGCTTCAGCGGCGCCAACAAGACGCACGGGCAGTCCGACCGCTCGCGTGCCCCCGGGTCAATCGGTCAGTCGTCGTATCCGTCGCGGGTCTTCAAGGGGACGCGGATGGCCGGCCGAATGGGGCGTGATACCGTAACGACATTGGCCCTGCGAATTGTCAAAATAATCGAGGATGAGAACCTGATGTTGATCAGAGGGACCGTCCCCGGGAACAAAGGTTCGCTGGTCCGGGTACGCAAGTCGAACCGGAGCCGATAGCGAGTGGCAACCATGACAGTGAAAGTATACAGCCAGGATGGAGCCGAAGTCGGGTCGGTTGAACTCGACCAGCACGTGTTCGGCACCGAGCCGCACGAGAGCCTTGTTCATCAGTACGTCGTGAATTACCTGGCCCGGCAACGGCAGGGAACGGCTTCTACGAAGTCGCGCTCCGAGGTCAGAGGCGGCGGCCGGAAGCCGTGGCGGCAGAAGGGTACCGGCCGGGCTCGGGCAGGCACCATTCGCTCTCCGCTGTGGCGGGGCGGGGGTACGGTATTCGGCCCGTCACCGCGCGAGTACGGCTCGAAGATGCCCAGGGCCATGAAGAATCTGGCTATCCGGTCGGTCTTCTCGGACAAGGCCAGGTCCGGCGGCATTAAGGTCGTGGACCAGATTACGATGGAGGAGTTCAAGACCAAGGCGGTGCGCGGCATTTTGACCAGACTTGACCTGGCCGACAAGAAGTGTCTCCTGCTCGACGAGGGGCGCAACGATAAGCTGGTTTACTCCTGTCGGAATCTTCCCGGGGTGCATTACTGCCGGGCGACTCTGGCCAACGGCTACGACGTGTTGAATGCTGACGTTGTCCTGCTCACCAGAGCCGGCCTGGACAAGATTGTAGAGGTGTTCTCATGAGCATCGATCCCAGATCCATCATTAAGTCGCACATCACGACTGAACGCACGACGTTTTTGAAAGAGAAGACCAATTCGTACGTTTTCGAGGTGGACAAGAAGGCCGACAAGTACGCCATCAAGGAGGCCATAGAGAAGGCCTTCAAGGTAAAGGTCGATTCGGTCCGAACCTCCATCGTGCCGCGCAAGCCCAAGAGGATGGGTCGCTTTCAGGGTACCAGGTCTTCCTGGAAGAAGGCCATTGTCAAGCTGAAGAAGGATCAGAAGATCACGGTCTTCGAGAACGTTTAAGGTTAGGTGCTGGAAAGCCATGCCGATTAAGAAATTTCGTCCCGTTACGCCGTCGTTGCGGTTTCGTACCGTCCCGATGTTCGAGGAGATAACTTCCACGGTGCCGGAGAAGTCGCTTCTCGAACCGCTGAAACGAACCGGAGGGCGAAACAACAAGGGCCGCACGACCTCGTATCATCGAGGCGGCGGTCATAAACGACACTACCGGCAGATCGATTTCAAGCGGGATAAGCGCGGCATACCGGCGCGCGTGGCGTCCGTGGAGTATGATCCCAACCGCTCGGCCCGGATCGCGCTGCTGCACTATGTCGATGGCGAGAAACGATATATCCTGGCTCCTGCGGACCTGCACGTGAGTGACATGCTCGTGGCCGGGGAAAGCGTTGAGATCCGGTCGGGGAACGCGATGCCGCTGGGGAATATGCCGCTCGGCATCAATGTTCACAATATCGAGATGCGGCCCGGCAAGGGCGCTCAGATGGTGCGTTCAGCCGGTTCCATGGCCCAACTGGTGGCCAAGGAGGGGAACAAGGTAACCATCAAGATGCCGTCGGGTGAAGTTCGCACGGTTCCGGCGCAATGTTACGCCACCATCGGACAGGTTTCCAACATCGACCATAAAAACATCGTGCTCGGCAAGGCAGGCGCCGCACGCTGGCGGGGGCGGCGTCCAATCGTGCGCGGCGTTGCCATGAACCCGGTGGATCACCCGATGGGCGGAGGCGAGGGCCGTTCCTCCGGCGGGCGCCATCCCTGCACGCCGTGGGGCAAACCGACAAAGGGCTTTAAGACCCGCCGTAAACGGAAGTCGCTCGATCACCTGATCGAGGATCGCAGAAAGAAGCAGTAATTGCGGAGTTTTGACGTATGCCTCGTTCGCTGAAAAAAGGTCCCTACGTAGAAGACAAGCTGCTGAACAAGGTGGAAACCATGAACGCCAGCGGCGATAAGAGGGTCATCAAGACCTGGTCGCGGCGTTCGACCATCAGTCCCGAGTTTGTCGGCCATACTTTCGCCGTGCACAACGGCCAGAAGTTTATTCCTATTTACGTGACTGAGAACATGGTCGGTCATAAGCTCGGGGAGTTCGCGCCCACCCGAACGTTTCGGGGACATGGAGGCAAGCTGGTTGAACGTGCCTCGGTGGTGAAAGGATAAGGTGGAAGTATGCCGGTACACGCAACCGCCAGACTCAAGTACGTCAGCATCCCGCCTCGCAAGATGAGGCTAGTGGCTGAAATGGTCAAAGGCATGCCGGTCGAAAAGGCGCTGAACATACTCAATTTCAGCCCGCGGATCGCCGCTCACCATATCGCCAAGACGCTCAAGTCGGCGGCCGCCAACGCCCTGTCGCAGGAAGGTACGGGCCAATTGAAGCCCGAGAACCTGCGTATCAGCACCATCAAGGTCGACAACGCTCCGACGGCAAAGCGGATTCGGTTCCAGTCCATGGGGCGGGTGTATCGTATCCGCAAGCGGCACTGCCACCTGACTATCGTGCTTGAGGAAGCGGGGATCTCGAGAGAGCCGGAGGAAGCCAAGACGACCAGGACCCGGGAGGCCGAGCAGGAAACCAAGGGTAAGGAAGCGGCCAAGGCCGTCAAGAAGAAACCGACCGCCAAGAAAACGGCCGGCCGGGGCAAAGCGGCCAGGGAAAGGACTTCTCGAAAAGTGGCGACGCATAAAGGTGTGCCCAAAGGATCGGTGCCCAAGAAAACGACCACCGGCCGGGCCTCCGTCATGGTCAAAAAAGGGAAAGCCAAAACCGATTAGAACGCCTGAATGAGGAGACGGTAAGGAGAAAGCATTGGGACAGAAGACTAACCCGATAGGTTTTCGGCTCGGGATAAACAAACCGTGGAATAGCCGTTGGTATGCACCGGATCGCGCCTTTGCGGATCTGGTCTACGAGGACATGAGGGTCAAGCGGTACATCAGGCAGCGTCTGGAAAATGCCGGTATTGCCAATGTGCTTATTTCCCGGGCCCCCAAGAGAGTGACCGTCGACATCAGAACCTCCCGGCCCGGCATTGTCATCGGCCGCCGGGGAGCCGAGGTGGACAAGCTCCGCGAAGAGTTACAGTTGCTGACCAAGAAAGATATCGCCCTGAACATAATTGAGGTGAGGAAGCCGGAACTTGACGCCCAGCTCGTGGCCGACTCGATTGCACGCCAGCTGGAAGGACGCGTGCATTTCCGGCGAGCCATGAAGCGGGCCGTCGGCGCTACCATGAAGATGGGCGCCGAAGGTATCAAGGTCCAGTGCGGCGGCCGCCTCGGCGGTGCCGAAATCGCCCGGTCGGAAAAGTACAAGGACGGCCGCGTGCCGCTGCATACGCTGCGGGCTGATATCGATTACGCCACGGCCACCGCCCACACTACGTACGGTACGATCGGTGTGAAGGTATGGATATGTCGAGGTGACATCCTTGGCAAGGGGCCGTACAGCGGGGAAGAAGACAAGCAGGAAATCCAGGCTCTCGAGCCGACACCTGCGGCGCGTCCCAGGCGGGGTAAGGGTGCCGGTCGCCCACCGAGGAGACGGGTTCGCGGCCGGGTGCGCCGCCCCAACGACGGCGGTTCCGAGAACGCACCGGGGCGGGGTCGACGGACCGGGGGCTCGCGCCCCGGCAGGGGTAGAGATATGGCCAGGCCCAGGCAAGGCGGGCCGCCCAAAGACGCCCCGGCGGGTAAGTCTGAGCAGAAATGAGTTGCGCCCAATGAGTGGGAGTGCTGACAAATGTTGATGCCTAAAAGGACAAAGTTCCGCAAAGTACAACGAGGCCGGATGACCGGTAAAGCCAAGGGCGGTGCCTCGGTCGACTTCGGTGAGTTCGGCCTCAAGGCGCTGGAGCCCTGCTGGCTGAGCAACCGGCAGATCGAGGCTGCTCGTGTCGCCCTGACCCGACACATCAAGCGTGGCGGGAAAATCTGGATTCGCGTGTTCCCGGACAAGCCCGTGACCAAGAAGCCGGCGGAGACGCGCATGGGCAAGGGCAAGGGAGCTCCTGAATACTGGGTGGCAGTGATCAAACCGGGGCGCATTCTGTTTGAGATCGAAGGCGTCGCGGAGCAACTGGCCCGCGAGGCCCTGCGCCTGGCTGCCACCAAGCTACCGATGAAAACCAAGTTCGTGACGCGAACAGATACCGAGGCGGTCTGACATGAAAGCGCCAACGCTCAGAGAGATGACTCGAGAAGAGTTGCTTCAGCGGATAAACGACCTCAAGGACGAGATGTTCAACCTCAGGATGCGCCGGTCGCTAAAGTCGCTGGAGAACCCGCTTCTGCTGCGCCAAACCAGGCGGGATATCGCCCGGATTGAGACCATCCTGCGGGAGGACGAAATCGGCAAGCGCCAGGTGGCGCGCACCAAGCGGTCGATTCTCGATGAGTCCGACAAGAGCAAGAAGGACCAGCAGCGTTAGGGGATCAGTGAATGGCTGAAAAGGTTCAGAGAAACGTAAGAAAAGTCCGTCAGGGGAAGGTTGTCTCCGACAAAATGGACAAGACGATCGTTGTGCGGGTCGAGCGCACCATGAAGCATCCGCTATACATGAAGACTGTTAGCACGTCGTCGAAGCTCTACGTGCACGACGAGAAAAGCGAAGCGCACGTTGGTGACCTGGTCCGCGTAATGGAAACTCGGCCGCAGTCCAAGTCAAAGCGCTGGCGGCTGGTGGAGATCGTCGAGAAGGCCGAGTAGCACGGCGTCGCGGACGCGTGTTCCGGGTGGAGAAAGGTACAAAGGCGATGATTCAGGAATACACGGAGCTTTCGGTGGCAGACAACTCCGGGGCCAAGCGCGTTATGTGCTTCCGTGTGCTCGGTGGCAGCAAGAGGAAGTATGCCTCGATCGGAGACATCATTGTCGTCACGGTCAAGGAGGCAATCCCGGGAGGGACAGTCAAGAAATCCGAGGTGTGCAAAGCAGTGGTTGTGCGAACCAAGGCGCAGGTGAGACGAAAGGACGGGTCGCTGATCCGGTTCAGCGACAATGCCGCCGTCATCATAAACGAACAGCGCGAGCCGCGGGGAACCCGCATCTTCGGGCCGGTTGCCCGCGAACTGCGCGATAAGCAGTTCATGAAAATCGTGTCTCTCGCTCCGGAAGTGCTTTGAGCGAAAGGTCGTAGGTATGCGAATAAAGAAAGGTGACACGGTGTACGTCAGGACCGGGCAGTATAAAGGGAAAACCGGCCGCGTGCTCCACGTCGACGCGAAGAAAAACATGGTGCTGGTTGAAGGCATCAACCACAAGAAACGGCACCAGCGGCCGACCCAGAAGAACCCCAAGGGCGGCATCCTGTCCATAGAGGCGCCCGTCCACCTGAGTAACGTCGCCCTGTATAGTCCCAGTCTCGGCGGACCGACCAGGACGCTGACCCGGGTCATCGAGGACGGCGGCAGGAAGCGGAAAGTACGCATCTGCCGGAAAACGGGAGAGGAGATCTGACGAATGGCCAGGCTGATGGACAAATACGTGAACGAAATCCGGCCCCGGCTCATGAAGGAAAACAGGTACTCTTCCCCCATGCAGGTGCCGAGGTTGTCCAAGGTCACTATCAACATGGGCGTCGGTGAGGCGACTCTAAATCCCAAGCTCCTGGAAAACGCCATGGGGGAGTTGACCACTATTGCCGGGCAGAAGCCGGTGCTGACGAGCGCGCGCAAGAGTATCTCCAACTTCAAGCTGCGCAAGGGAATGAACATCGGCTGCCGCGTCACGCTCCGCCGCGAGCGCATGTATGAGTTTGTCGACCGGCTGGTCAGTATCGCTATCCCCCGCATCCGGGATTTCAGGGGAATCAGCCCGAAATCGTTCGACGGCAGAGGCAATTACAACCTCGGCGTCCGCGAACAGTTGATGTTTCCGGAAATCGATTATGATAAGATAGAGAAGGTGCGGGGCATGACCATTTCGTTTACGACCACCGCCAGGACTGACGAGGAAGCACGGCAGCTCCTGACTGAACTGGGGATGCCCTTCCATAAGTAGGAGACCGATGGCCAAGAAATGTCTCATAGAAAAGCAGAGGCGCAAGCCTAAGTTCGGAGTGCGCGGGTACAGTCGCTGCCGCCGGTGCGGGCGGCCCCGTGCCTTCATGAGGCGCTTCGGCATCTGCCGTATCTGTTTCCGCGAGATGGCGCTGGCCGGCGAACTGCCGGGCGTCGTCAAAGCGAGTTGGTAAACCGTTAGTGAACGTGTCTGGGAGAATAGTTCGATGAGTATGACCGACCCGGTCGCTGATCTGTTAACGAGGATTCGTAACGCGTCGAAAGCCCGGAAGCCGGCCTTGAACATCCCGGCCTCCAAGCTCAAGCGGGAAGTATTGCGGATTCTCAAGGAGGAGAGCTTTATCCGCGACTATATGGATTTGCCCGATAACAAGCAGGGCATCCTGCGGATATACCTCAAGTACAGCAGTAACGACGTCCCGGTGATCAAAGGTATTCGCCGCGTGTCCAGTCCGGGGTTGCGCCGGACGTGGAACGCCGAGGAGGTGCGCCGCTCAACGTTTGGTCAGACAGGTATCGCCCTGCTCTCGACTTCGCAGGGCGTGATGACCAACTTTGAGGCCGCCCGCAAGAAGATCGGCGGCGAGGTCATGCTGAGGTGCTGGTAGGAAAAGGATCGAGACATGTCACGAGTTGGTAAAAAACCGGTGCCGATCCCGGAGAAAACAAAGGTCGAAATACGTGACGCCCGGATAACGGTGACCGGACCGAAGGGTACGCTGACGAGGCCTATCCATCCGGATATCACCGCCGCCGTCGACGGCCAGCAGGTGGTCGTGACGCGGCAGACGGATCAGAAACGGCACCGCGCCTTGCACGGGTTGACTCGAGCTCTGATTCAGAACATGGTGGTGGGCGTCACGCAAGGGTATGTCAAAGAGCTGGAAATGATTGGAGTCGGATACCGGGCCGAGATGCGGGGCCAGACCCTGGTGCTGAGCCTGGGCTACTCACATCCGATCCTCCTCCGGCCGCCTGACGGCGTGGCCATCTCCGTGGCCTACAAAGAGAGCAAGATAAAGGTTGAAGGAATAGACAAAGAGTTGGTCGGTAACACGGCTGCCAAGATCCGTTCGTTTCGCAAACCGGAACCATATAAGGGCAAGGGTATTCGGTATGTCGGCGAGTACGTGAGATCCAAGGCGGGCAAGACGGCCGGGTAAGTGACCTACCTGTAGCGTGATAACATATGGCTGACGTAAACATTGTCAAGACGAAAAAAGCCGAGCGCCGGCGCCGCCGGGTACGGGCCAAGGTGTTCGGTACGCCCACTCGCCCCCGGCTTTCGGTCGCCAGGTCGTTAAAGCAGATCTATGTGCAGGTCATTGATGATCAGAGCGGCTCGACTATTGTGGGTCTCGGCTCGACCTCCAAGGCAATGCAGCCCCTGGTCGAGAAGAAAGATACCAAGACGGCGGTGGCACGAAAGGTCGGACTCAAAATCGCTGAGTTGGCCAAAGAAAAAGGGATCGAAGCCGTCGTATTCGACCGGAATCGTTTCCTGTACCACGGCCGTGTCAGAGCGGTGGCCGAGGGGGCACGTGAGGGTGGGCTGAAACTGTGACGAGAGACAAAACGAGCGTTCTTTATAAGATGAGGTAAGACTTGGCGCAGTACGAGATGGGCAGCCTCGAGTTCGAGGAAAAGGTCATAAAGATCAACCGCGTGGCCAAGGTCGTCAAGGGCGGACGGCGGTTCAGCTTCACCGCCCTGGTGGCCGTCGGCGACAAGCACGGAAAGGTCGGAGTGGGGCTCGGCAAGGCCTCCGAAGTCTCCGAAGCGATCCGTAAAGGGACCGAGGCCGCGCGCCATTCGATGAGAAAGGTCAGCCTGGTCGAGGGGACCATTCCGCACCGGGTGGACGGTCGCTATTCGGCCACCACCGTGGTGATGCGGCCGGCCTCTCCCGGCACCGGCGTGATTGCAGGCGGCGCCGTTCGCGTGGTTCTGGAATCCCTGGGGGTCCAGGACGTCCTGACCAAGGTGCTGGGGAGCCGCAATTCCAGTAACGTTGCGAAGGCCACCATGAACGGATTGATGAACCTCCGCACCAAGCAAGAGGCGATCGGTTTCCGTAACGAAACCTGAGCGCAGGCGAACGAAGGAACGTCAGCATGGCCAGACTGAAAGTGACACAGATTCGGAGCACGATCAATCAGAGGGAAGTTCACAAGCGAACGATTCGTGCGCTCGGGCTTGGAAAGATTCGCGGGGCGGTCGTCCATGACGATACGCCGCAGATTCGCGGAATGATTCGGGCTGTAGGCCACTTGGTATTAGTGGAAAAGGTTGACTGAGATTGCTCACGGTGAGGCAAGAGATGGATCTGCATACACAAAAACCCGCCAAGGACTCGCAAAAAAGCCGTCGGAGACTCGGTCGCGGGACGGGAAGCGGACGGGGAAAAACAAGCGGCCGAGGCCACAATGGACAGAGTTCCCGAAGTGGCAGTGGTATTCGCAGGGGTTTCGAAGGTGGACAGATGCCGCTGCACCGGCGTCTTCCCAAGTTCGGCTTCAAGAACATCTTCAGAGTCGAGCGCCAGATCGTAAACGTCGGCGATCTTTCCCGTTGCGAACCGGGCGAGGTTACGGGCGAAACGCTGGTCAGGGCCGGCCTGCTGAAGAAAGCTCACGGACCCGTTAAGATTCTCGGCAACGGCACGGTGGACAAAGCCTTTACGGTAAAGGCCGCTGCCTTTTCCAAGTCCGCCGTGGCCAAGATCGAGGCAGCCGGCGGAAAGACCGAGGTGGTCACGTGATAGGAACCTTCAGGTCAATATTCAAGGTCGAGGAGCTGAGGAAACGGATCCTGATCACGCTCGGCCTGTTGATCGTCTACCGCATCGGCGGTCACATCCCCACTCCGGGTGTTGATGGTTCGGTGATTTCTCAATTCATCTCGTCTTCACAGTCGATTTTCGGCCTGCTCGATCTGTTCGCCGGAGGCGCTTTTGCCAAGGCCACCATTTTCGCGCTGGGCATCATGCCGTACATCTCGGCTTCGATTATGTTCCAATTGCTCGGTGCGGTGGTCCCGTACCTCCAGCGTCTCCAGCGCGAAGGCGAAGAAGGGCGCAGGAAGATTACCCAGTATACGCGTTATCTGACCGTGCTTATTGCCGCCCTGCAGGCCTGGGGCACGGCCGGATTTCTTCAGAGCATCAACTGGAACGGTATACCGGCCGTGACTCCGGAGGTTCAGACCTGGTTCGTTCCCATGACCGTCCTGACCTTCACCTGCGGCACTATTTTCATAATGTGGCTGGGTGAACAGATCACCGAGCGCGGCATAGGCAACGGTATTTCCCTGATCATTTTCATAGGCATTATCGCGCGCCTGCCGGAGGCCATTATCAGCGAATTTCAGCTTATGATCGTCGGGACGCGCGACATCTGGGTAGAGGTTGTCCTGGTCGGCATGATGGTTCTTGTGATTGCAGCCATTGTGCTGATGACTCGCTCGCAGCGGCGCATCCCGGTTCAATACCCGCGCAAGGTGATCGGCCGGAAGGTTTTCGGCGGCGCCACCACGCACCTGCCGCTGTCCGTCAACTCGGCCGGCGTTATTCCGATCATCTTCGCCCAGTCCATCATGTTCCTTCCGTCGACGGTGGCCCAGCTCTTTCCTCAGGCTGAGTGGATTCAGAACCTCGTCGGGGTCTGGCTGGCGCCGGGAGGACTCTGGTATTCGTTCATATACGGCCTGATCATCATCTTCTTTGCCTATTTCTATACGGCTATTGTTTTTAACCCGGTGGACATTGCGGACAACATGCGCAAGAACGGCGGTTACATTCCCGGTATCCGCCCGGGCCGGAACACGGCCGAGTATATAGAAAAAGTCCTCACGCGGATCACCCTGCCGGGAGCCATCTTCTTTGCCTGTATAGCGGTTCTCCCCTGGGTATTGATCAGCCAGGCGCAGGTCAGCTTCTTCTTCGGCGGTACCGGGCTGCTGATTGTCGTGGGTGTGGCCCTGGATACGCTCCAGCAGATTGAGTCGCACTTGCTGATGCGCCACTACGACGGGTTCATGAAGAAAGGCAAGATTCGCGGGAGGTCGATGTAGGCATGAATCTCGTCTTCCTCGGTCCGCCCGGTTCCGGCAAGGGTACGCAGGCAGCGCGGCTCGCCCGTGAGTTGGGAATCGTTCACCTTTCCAGCGGTGACATGCTGCGGGAGGCCGTACGGCGGGAAACTGAACTGGGTCGGAAGGCTGGCGAATACATATCGAAGGGTGAGTTGGTTCCGGATGACCTTATGATCGAGGTGATCGAGGAAAACGTCAGTTCGGGAAAACTCGGCGGCGGGTTCATTCTGGATGGTTTTCCGAGAACGGTGCCGCAGGCCGAGGCGCTTGGGGCGATGTTTGACCGGCACGGCATCTCGCTGGACAAGGCCGTCCTGCTGAGGGTGAGCACCGAGACGATTTTTGCCCGTCTCAAAGGCAGGGCAGCACAGGAAAACCGTTCCGACGACACCGAGGAGGTAATTCGGCGCCGCCTGGACGTTTATGAGAAACAAACCAGGCCGATTGAAGAATTCTACCGTCGGGAGTCGATCTTGACGGAGATCAAGGGTGAAGGTACGCCGGAGAACGTCTTTGACGCCATCGTCGAAGCCACGGCCTGACAGAGAGTGACAGAGTGATCGTGCTTAAGACCAGCCAGGAGATTGAAATCATGCGTCGCGCCGGACGGATTGTGGCTCAAGTCCTCGATTTGGTGGATGAGAGCCTTGCCCCCGGTATGACGACCAGCGAGCTGGATCGGCGCATCGAGGATTTCATCAGGGCGCGCGGGGCGGTCCCGGCCTTCAAGAACTACCAGGGCTTCCCGGCTTCAGCCTGCATCTCCATCAATGAGGAAGTGGTTCACGGCATTCCCGGCAGCCGCGTGATCGAGCAGGGAGATATCGTCTCGGTCGACGTGGGCGCGGTTGTGGACGATTACTACGGGGATTCGGCCCGGACATTTGCCGTCGGCGAGGTATCGCCTGATAAAGGCCGGCTGATGGCGTCGACTCTTGAGTCCCTGATGGCCGGTATTGACAAGGCGAGAATAGGCAATAGATTGGGGGATATTTCGGTAACCGTCCAGCGCGTGGCCGAGAGCCAGGGGTTCGGCGTGGTCCGGCAGCTGGTCGGGCACGGTATCGGCCGGCGCATGCACGAGGAACCCCAGGTACCCAATTTTGGTTCTTCTGAGGACGGACCGGTTCTGGAGGCCGGAATGGTGCTGGCTATTGAGCCGATGATCAACATGGGTACATACGACGTGAAAACCATGCCGGACGGATGGACCGTGGTTACGGCCGACGGTCAGCCGTCCGCGCATTTCGAGCACACGGTAGCGATAACAAACGACGGTCCCGATATACTGACCTTATCTTAGAGGAGCGCATGGCCAAAGAGGAAACCATCACCGTTGAGGGGAAAATCGTCGAAACTCTGCCTAATGCGATGTTTCGCGTGGAGTTGGACAACGGCCATGTGGTCCTGGCGCACATATCGGGGAAGATGAGAATGCATTTTATCAAGATTTTGCCCGGCGACAAGGTGACGCTCGAGCTGTCGCCGTATGATTTGTCACGGGGCCGCATAACCTATCGGTATAAGTGATGAATGCCGGCCCGGTGGAGGTGCCGTTATGAAAGTTCGGTCTGCTATCAAGAAACGTTGCGAGCACTGCAAGATAATAAAACGGCGTGGCGTCCTGAGAGTGATCTGCTCGAAGAACCCCAGTCACAAGCAGCGCCAGGGTTAGAAAACGCGCCGCGTGAGGATGAAGGAGAACTGATTTGGCTCGTATAGCCGGTGTAGATCTGCCTAAAGACAAACGCATTGAAGTCGGTCTGCGATACATCTTCGGGATAGGTCCCCACGTCGCCAGAGACATTCTGAAGAAGACGGGTGTCAGCCCGGATACGCGTGTCCACAAGCTGTCCGATGATGACATTACCAAGCTGCGTACTGTCATCGAAAACGACTACAGCGTGGAAGGTGCCCTTCGTACCCAGATCTCTATGAACATCAAGCGGTTGATAGATATCGGCTCTTACCGGGGTTTGCGGCACCGTCGAGGCCTGCCCGTTCGCGGGCAGCGAACCAAGACCAACGCGCGGACCAGGAAGGGTGCCAAGCGGACCATCGGCGGCCTGAAGAAGAAGCCGGCCGGCAAGACCTAGTGGAGTAACTTCGTAGAGGTTAAGTGTGGCAGAACCAAAGAAAAAAAAGGGCAAAAGAAGGATTGGACGTGTCGATTCGGACGGCATTATCCATATCAAAGCGACCTTTAACAATACCATTGTGACGATCGCGGACCTGAACGGGCGGACGATTTGCTGGGGTTCGGCCGGCAGGGTGGGCTTTAAGGGGTCCAAGAAATCAACGCCGTTTGCCGCCCAGATGGCTGCCACCGCAGCCGTCAGGGAGGCCATGGACCTCGGGCTGCGCAAGGCTGAGGTGCTCGTCAAGGGGCCTGGGCCGGGACGTGAGGCGGCCATTCGATCCCTGTCCGCCGCCGGGCTGGAAATCACGCTCATAAAGGACGTCACGCCGATCCCTCACAACGGGTGTCGTCCGCCCAAGCGCCGTCGGGTGTGACCGCTCCGCACATGAGAGCAAGCTGTTAAGAGGAGAGTAGATGGCTCGATATCGTGATGCTAACTGCAAACTGTGCCGCCGCGAGGGAGAGAAGCTCTTTCTGAAGGGGGCGCGCTGCAATACGGACAAGTGCGCGCTTGAACGCCGCCAGTATGCGCCGGGGCAGCACGGCCAGAATTTCCGCCGAAAAATCTCGGCGTACGGCCTGCAGTTGCGCGAAAAACAAAAAGTCCGCCGGACCTACGGTATACTGGAGAAGCAGTTTCGGAACTATTTCAGCAAGGCTGACGCCAAGAGCGGCATTACCGGAGAAAGCCTCCTGCAGTTTCTTGAATGTCGCCTTGACAACATGGTGTATCGGCTGGGCTTCGCCGGTTCGCGCAAACAAGCGCGGCAGGTTGTCCGGCACCGCCATATCCTGGTCGACAATCGCGTCGTGGATATTCCCTCCTACCAGGTGCGGCCCAGGCAGGTCATTCGCGTGAAGGATAAGTCAAAGAATCTCGACCTGATCCATACGGCGTTGAAGATGGGCCGGGGAGATGATATTCCCTGGCTGAGGCTGAACAAGGCGGCGCTGGAAGGGGAGCTTCTGGAAGTGCCCAAACGTTCCGACATACAGTTGCCGGCAAACGAGCAGCTGATCGTGGAGCTGTACTCGAAGTAGCATGTATTCCCTCTGGGAGGTCTTTCGTTTATGAAATGGAAATCAATGACCATGCCTAAGGAGGTCGTCGCCGATCTGTCCTCGGCTACCGAGAACTACTCGCGGTTTATCATTGAGCCGCTCGAGAGAGGCTACGGCGTGACATTGGGAAACGCCCTGCGCCGGGTGCTGTTGTCGTCCATCCAGGGAGCGGCTGCGGTCTCGATGCGCATTACCGGCTGTCTGCACGAGTTTTCGACTCTCGAGGGCGTCTACGAGGACGTTACCAATATCGTCCTCAATGTCAAGCAGATTGTGGCCAAGATGCATGCCGATGACATGCGCACGCTGCGCGTGCGGACGAACAAGAAAGGGAAAATCACGGCCGGAATGCTCGAGGGAGGCACCGAGGTCGAAATACTCAATCCCGAGTTGCACCTGTGCGAGCTGACTGATGACGTTGAGTTTGAAATGGAAGTGGATATCGACTCCGGGCGCGGCTACCACATAAGCGAACAGAACAAGCGGCCCGATGCGCCGGTCGGGACGATCTTTGTCGACTCGCTGTTCTCTCCCGTAGTCAAGGCCTCCTACTACGTCGAAAACACGCGCGTGGGCCAGCGAACCGATCTGGACCGGCTCACCCTGGAGATGACCACCGACGGCGCCATCACGCCGGAGGACGCGCTCAGCTATGCGGCCAAACTGATGAAGGACCACCTGCAGCTGTTCATCCACATGGATGAGGAAGTCATGGTCGAAGAGGAGCCGGAAGAGGATGAAGAAATCGTCCGGATGCGACAGTTGCTGAAGACCCGCGTGGACGAGCTGGAGCTTTCGGTTCGCTCCTCCAATTGCCTGCGGGCCGCCAATATCCAGACGCTGGCTGATCTGGTCACGAAAACCGAACAGGAAATGCTCAAGTACCGCAACTTCGGACGAAAATCCCTCAATGAGATCGGCACCCTGCTGGAAGAGATGGACCTCTCGTTCGGAATGGATATCGCCAGGTACACGGAACCTGAAAAGAAGACGTGAGCGTAGAATATGGGACACCGCGATAAGGTCAAAAAGCTGGGTCGCACCAGCTCACACCGGAACGCCATGCTGGCCAATATGGCTATGTCGCTGTTTCAGCACCGGGTCATTCGTACTACCGACGTCAAGGCAAAGGCGTTGCGACCGCTCGTGGACCGGTTGATCTCCACGGCCAAGAAGGGTACCCTGGCGTCCAAGCGACAGGTGGCCAGAACGGTCCGGGTCAAACCGGTCTTCAAGAAGCTATTCAGCGAAATCGTGCCGCAACTGGCCGATCGTGACTCCGGGTTTACGCGCGTCGTCAAGCTGGGCGTGCGGCGGGGGGACGGCGCCCCGATGTCGGTGGTCGAACTGCTGACCGAGCGCAAGGCGGAGGGGGACGAGGCCAAGGGGAAAAAGGGCAAGAAGGCCGCCCCGGCCGGAAAAGCGAAAGCTAAGACCAGGAAACCGGCAAAGGCCAAGTGATCCGAGACTGCAGGATCCGGCACACGACGGCCCGCCGCGCGGCGGGCCTTTTTTGTTGCCCGGATGCCCTTGATCAAATTGCTTGATATGACGTTGACCGCGTGTTATGTTACCGTCTGGATTGGCCCGTAATCGAATCACGGGGAGTGGCTCCCGTCAAGCTTATTGTGTCTTGGCAAAAATTCCACCTGCTAATACGTGACACGAGAGAGGTACAATGGAACAGACCCAGAAGAAGGGATTGTCGAAAGGGTGCCTGGTGGCGCTGATCATTGTCGCCGTGCTGGTCGTGATTATCGTCGTCGCTGGGTTGACCTGCTGGTATTACAAGGATGATCTGGCGAAAATGGGCGCCACCACGGGTGTCAGCGGTGTCAAGGATCTGATGGCGCAGACGCCCCCGGAGGGGATTGATACGGCGCAGTTCAACGCGCTGGCTGATGCCTTTCTGGTGAAGCTTAACGAAGAGCCGCTCGACTATGAGAAGTACGCCGGATTCATGCAAGCCCTGCAGGGCGTGATTGACGATAAGGCAATTAGCACCGATGAGGCTGAACGTTTGGCGGATGCCATGATCGTGTACTATCCGGATCTGACCGAACAGTATCAACCTCAGGAGGCGATAGATACGACCGGTGTGATAGACTCCACCGTGTCGCAATAGGGCGACGGTGTCGGCGTGAAGCCGGTCGACGCGTCGTCGGGCTGGAGACCGGATGGACGAGCTTAAGACGATTCTGCCGGTGCTGGCCGCTTACCTGCTGGGTGCCGTCCCGTTCGGGTTGATCGTTGCCCGGGTGTTCGGCGTATCGGACCTCCGATCTCGCGGGTCGGGCAATATCGGGGCCACCAACGTCTGGCGGGTCCTCGGCCCCGGAGCGGCGGTGTGGGTCTATGTTCTTGATATTGGCAAGGGAATAGCAGTGGTGCTGACCGCACGTCAGATCGACCAGGTGCTCCTGTCCCGTGATCTTTTTCTGATCTGCTGTGCCGTGGCCGCCATCATCGGGCACGTGTTCCCGGTGTACCTCGGGTTCAAGGGCGGCAAGGGAGTCAATACGGCACTTGGGGCCATGATCACCCTGCTGCCCGTGGAGGTCGTGATCTGCCTCGGACTGTTTGTGCTCGTGGTGCTGACTTCGCGCTACGTTTCCCTGGGATCATTGGCTGCCGGCGTGGCCCTGCCCGTTGTTCTGGCCGTCGAGAAAACGCTCGCGGGCCGAGGAATGGCCGACGTCTATCAATATGCCGCCGTGCTGGTGGCTATCCTGGTTGTCGTGACGCATCGTGGAAACATAAGGCGCCTTCTGTCCGGCACGGAAAACCGTTTTTCGTTTTCCTCCCGGGAAGGCGGGGCAGGTTCCCGTGGCCGGTAGAGTAGCCGTACTGGGCGCCGGTTGCTGGGGTATGGCCCTGGCGAATTTACTTGACTCCGGTGGCAATCAGGTCTGCCTGTGGGAATTCGATCCCGCAGAGTACGAGAAGCTGCTCAGACATCACGGCAACCCGGACCGGCTCAGAGACTTTCGGCTGCCTGAGACCGTGGACCTGACGAATGATGCCGCTTACGCGCTCGAGGCAGCCGAGTTTGTCATTCTGGCTACGCCCTCGCAGCACCTGCGCTCCGTGATCTCTCCTCTGGGCGACCGCCTGCGCAGGGCACGGGGAATCGTCAATGTCGCCAAAGGGATTGAAGCAGGCACCCTGACGAGAATGTCGCAGGTCGTTACTGATGAGTGCGACGTTGCCCCGGACAGGGTCGGGACGCTCTCGGGTCCGTCGCACGCCGAGGAAGTGATTCTCGACATGCCCACGACCGTCGTGGCGGCCTCGTCCTCTGAACCGCTTGCCTGTGAGACGCAGCGGCTTTTCTCGGTGGACAACTTTCGCGTGTATATCAGCCAGGACCTCGTCGGAGTCGAGTTGGGCGGATCCCTGAAGAATATCATTGCCATCGCGGCAGGCATTGCCGACGGTCTGGGGCTGGGCGACAACACCAAGGGCGCGCTGATAACCCGTGGGCTGGCCGAGATAACCCGGCTCGGCGTGGCTATGGGCGCTCAGGTGGAGACGTTTGCCGGGCTGTCCGGGATCGGTGATCTGGTGACCACCTGCATGTCCGGCCACAGCCGCAACCGTCTGGTCGGTGAACGGATCGGCCGCGGGCAGAGCCTTGAGCACATTCTGTCGGAACTGAAGATGGTAGCCGAGGGTGTTGAAACGACGCGTTCCGGACTCGAGCTGGCCCGCGGTCTGGATGTCGAGATGCCCATCACCAACGAGGTGTACCGGGTACTGTTCGAAGGGAAATCGGCTTCGGAGGCGGTTTCGGATCTTATGGGAAGAGAGCTGAAAGCGGAGATATGGCGATAAATCCATCGTGTCGTGAGAGGACAAACCGTGGCCAAGAGTAACACTATCGAGAGGAGATACTACTCCATAGGTGAAGTCTCGCGCATGACCGGTCTTCAGGCCTATGTGTTGCGGTACTGGGAGAAAGAGTTTGCGGTGCTCCGGCCGAAGAAGAACCGAGGTGGCAGCAGGCAGTATACGTCCAGGGACATCGAACTGGTCAACCGTATCAAGCACCTTCGTACCAACGAGAAGCTCACCATTGCCGGCGCTCGGAACAAACTGATGATGAGGAAGTCCGGTGAGAAAAGCGAGCAGGTGGCAAAGCGGGCCCGGGCCAAGACGTTGCTCGGTCAGATCAGGAAGGACGTGGAGGATCTGCTGAAATTTTTCCCTTGAGTTTCACGGCTTTTGGGCTAGATTGAAACTGGTTGGACCCTTTCTCAGGGTCATTCTCGGATGAGTCGGAGCGTAGCGCAGCCTGGTTAGCGCACTCGCTTGGGGTGCGAGAGGTCGGCCGTTCAAATCGGCTCGCTCCGACCATTTCTCCCCTTGGTCGCGCACCTGCGGGTCACTTTTTTTGCTGCATTTCTGGCCGGGGGCGCTGTTATGTTAGAGCGATGGGAGGCGCATCGTGACCGAGCATTACGTGATCGGTCTGGTTTTCATTGTCGTGTTCGGCATCGGGGCGCAGTGGCTGGCCTGGCGGCTGCATCTGCCGTCCATTCTACTGCTGCTCCTAGTCGGCCTTCTGGGAGGCCCGATCACCGGATTCCTCAAGCCTGACGAACTCTTCGGTGAGGTGCTCGTTCCCTTCGTGTCGGTCGCGGTGGCGGTTATTCTCTTTGAAGGTGGCCTGAGCCTGCGGCTCAGGGAACTGCGGCAGGTCGGGGGGCTGGTGCGGAATCTCATCACTATCGGCGTTCTGGTCACGTGGGGGCTTGGCGCTCTGGCCGCCCATCTTGTATTCGGCATGGGCGCGGCACCGGCCCTTCTGCTTGGCGCCATTCTGGTGGTCACCGGTCCCACGGTGATTATCCCGCTTCTCAGGCAGGTGCGCCCCGCTGGTCGCGTCGGCTCCGCGATCAAGTGGGAGGGAATAGTAAACGATCCGGTCGGTGCCATTCTCGCCGTTCTGACGTTCGAAGTCATTCTCCTTGGCGGCGCCCAGTCGGGCGCGTCGGTGGTCCTGGTCGGAGTGACCAAGGCCATTCTCGTGGGAGGCGGCATGGGTCTGGTGGGCGCAGCCGTGATGGTGCTCCTTCTCAAGAAGTATCTTATCCCGGATTTCCTTCACAGCCCGGTAGCTCTCATGATGGTTATCCTGGGTTATGCCGCTGCCAACGCCCTGCAGACCGAATCGGGCCTGCTCGCCGTAACCGTGATGGGCATTGCGCTGGCCAGCCAGAGGTATGTGTCCATCAAGCAGATACTGGAGTTCAAGGAAAACCTGAGGGTGATTCTGATTTCGGTACTGTTTATCATCCTGGCCGCCCGGCTGCCCGCCGGTGACGGCATCCTGACCGGGGCCGCCGGGTGGGTGTTTGTCCTCGTGCTGATTCTAATCGTTCGCCCCGCCGCCGTTCTTGCGGCCACGTTCAGGACGGCCCTGAAAAGATCTGAACGGTTTTTTCTGGCCTGGATGGCGCCCCGCGGGATTGTTGCGGCGGCGGTTTCCTCGGTCTTTGCCCTGCGTCTGGCAGAGCGTGACATTGCCGGATACGAGGCGCTGGTCCCGGTGACGTTTCAGGTCATCATCGGCACCGTTGCCGTATACGGCGTCAGCGCCTCCTTTGTGGCTCGTCGGCTCAAAGTGGCCAGGCCGAATCCCCAGGGAATCCTCATTGTCGGTGCCCACCTCTGGGCGCGCGCCATTGCCGAAACGCTGCAACGCGAGGGTCTTCAGGTCGTGCTGGTCGACTCCAACTGGAGCAACGTATCGGCCGCACGCAGCACCGGGCTGGCGGCAACGTATGGCAATATCCTGTCAGAAGACCTGGCCTACGACTTGCCCCTGGACGGGATCGGCCGTCTGATCGCCGTCACGCCCAATGATGAAGTCAACTCGCTGGCCGCTTTGCACTTCCTGGATGTATTCGGAAGCTCCGAGGTGTACCAACTGCCGCCGGCCGTCGCGGCCGGAAAATCAAAACAGCAACGGGTCTCACCCGACCTGCGCGGACGCTACTTGTTCAGCCGGGACGCCACTTTCCAGAACCTCAACTCGCGGTTTCGATCCGGCACGGTGGTCAAGAGGAATACGATCACCGAGGAGTTCAACATCGATCAGCTTCGTTCGCGATACGGCCAGACGGCTTTGCCGCTGTTCGTGATCACCGAGTCAGGCGGTCTGAGGGTAAGCACAGCCGACAGCCCGCTGTCAGCCCGGCCCGGACAGGTCCTGATCAGCCTGGTGGAAGAACGGGAATAGGGCGGCGGGAGAAGGAGTACTCAAGATTGCTCAAGTCAGCGTCCGCCGAGTGTTCGACCCTGGTCCTGGTCCCGGCCTTCAACGCGGCCGCGCACCTTCCCGAACTGCTTGAGCGCCTTCGGCGATACCTCTGCAACGAGCATCTTCTGGTGATCAACGACGGTTCCACGGATGCCTCGCTTGACATCCTGCGCCGGTATGAGGTCAACTATATCTCCTTCCCGCAGAACCGCGGCAAGGGAGCGGCGCTTGCGGCCGGATTCAGCTATGCCCTGCAGAAAGGATATCGTTCCGTTCTGACGATCGATGCCGACCTGCAGCACCTGCCGGAGGAAATCCCTCGCTTTTTCGCGCGGGACGACGGCAGGACTATTGTCGTGGGCACCCGGATCATATCCCCGGCCTCCATGCCTTTCGAGCGCTGGTTGACCAACTACCTGACGTCCCTGATTATCTCCATCTTTTCCACGCAGCGGGTCCGGGACAGCCAATCCGGATTCCGGCTTATCCCGGCCACGGTACTGCGCGCTTTCAGGCTCTCCACCGCCGACTATGATCTGGAATCTGAACTGCTCTTCAAGGCCGGCGGCCTGGGCCTGGTCATGGATGAGGTCGCGATATCAACCGTGTACAGCGGCACGCGTTCCTACATTGATCCCGTCACCGATACGCTGCGGTTCATTCGACAGATCTGGCGCCGCATCTGGATGTGAGCGGGTTGCGCTTGCTTTTCACTCCGCCGGCCGGTAAACTACCGCTTATGAAACTGGCTGAATTCTTCTCCAATTACTTTACCGTCCGCAAGGAACTGGTTGAGGCGGTGAAAGGATTGAGCCGGGAACAGCTTGACTGGTGCGCGCCCGGCCATCCGAACTCCATCGGGCACCTGCTTGCCCACGTTGCCGAGACCGAGTTCTGGTGGATTTCCATTGTGGCTGAAAAGAACGTGGCGCCGTCCCAGACCGATTTTCAACGGTTCGAAAACGACCTGACGGCGGATCGGATCTTCGCGTGGCTTGAGGAGCACTTTGCCGAAACCGGTTCGTTTCTCCGGAGAGAAGAGCTGGACGACTGGGACGGGGTTTTCTACTCGTTCGAGATCGACGGCAAGGAAGAGAAGGTGTCAAAACGCTGGCTGGTCTGGCACGTCGTGGAGCATCAGGCCAGGCATCGGGGGCAGATCTTTATGCTCATGCGCATGCAGGGGTTGGACGTTCCCAATGTATGACGGGAAGCTCATCCTGATCACGAACGATGACGGGTATTTCTCTGAGGGCATCAATGCCATGTTCCGGCAGCTTTCCCGGAAACACGACGTATGCATGGTTGCGCCGGACCGGGAGCAGTCGGCCAGTTCCCACTCGCTCACGCTGAACCGCCCGCTGCGCGTCCACAAAATCGACAAGCATCGATTTACGACGGATGGAACGCCCACGGACTGCGTGATGCTGGGCATTCACCTCATTTCCAAAAAGCGCCGGCCCGACATGATTATATCGGGAATCAACCACGGTGGCAATATGGGCGATGACATCACCTATTCCGGGACGGTGGCTGCCGCCATCGAGGGAGCCATCCTGCGGATTCCGTCGATGGCCGTATCCATGGCCGATTATAAGCCGGGCACGCCCATGCTGCGCGCGGCCCGGTTCGTGTCCAGGCTGCTCGACAGGTACGACGATCTTGCGCTCGCACCGTCGACCTTTCTCAATATCAACCTCCCGCTCGATCACGGCCGCCCCTATCGTGATTTCGAGTTCACCAGCCAGGGATTTCGCATGTACAAGGATATCGTGGTCCGCAAGACCGACCCCCGCGGTACGCCGTATTTCTGGATCGGCGGGCGACCCCGATGGAAAACCACCCGGGGCACGGATTTCGCCGCCGTGACAAAAGGGAAGGTATCTATCACGCCCATGACGCTGGCTTTTACGGACACGGAGTCTCTGGCGCGGCTCGGACAGACGAAACTCCGGATGTGAAGGCGGGATTGAGCGGCGATTCCCGAGGAGAATTCCCCCGGCGCCGTGCCGATAAACCTATTGACAACCTGTTGGAATCGCATATTTTACTGCGTGTAAGATCGGGGCGTGGCGCAGGTTGGTAGCGCGCTTGGTTCGGGACTAAGAGGTCGCTGGTTCAAATCCAGTCGCCCCGATTTTCATGTACTAATGTATCTTCGTAAACTGATTCCCAAGCTGATGCTTGACTTCAACCAACGGTAGCCAGGGGTTGTGTATGCCTGCAGAAAGAAAGCCCGTCATTGCCGTCATCGGAGCCAGCAAGTGTTCCAAGAAGCTCCGTGATATGGCAGCACTGGTCGGCCGCTACGTCGCCGAAAACGGGGGGGTGATCGTCTGTGGCGGAATGGGAGGTATTATGGAGGGAGCCGCCCGAGGGGCCAAAGAGGCCGGCGGCGTCACCATCGGTATCCTCCCGACAGACAACAAGGCCGACGCCAATGAGTTCATCGAGTACATCATTCCCACCGGGTTCGGTGATGCGAGAAACATCATGGTCGTCCGATCGGCCGATGCTGTGGTTGCCTTTCCCGGCAAGTACGGCACGCTTTCCGAAATGGCCTTTGCGCTGCTGGCGGGCAAACCCGTGATATCCGTGTCTGCCTGGAAACTCGGCGACGAGATCACGCACGTGGAAGACCCTATCGATGCCGCCGAGCTGGCGATGAAGTTGGCTCGCGGCTCCCAATGACGGCCGTCGGCGCTCATCTGCGGATAACCGGTGTCGTGCAGGGCGTCGGCTTTCGTTACACGTGCTATCGCCAGGCCAGGAACCTCAAACTCGTCGGATGGGTCAGGAACCGCCCTGACGGCTCGGTGGAGGTGCTGATCGAGGGTGACCGCTCGGCGGTCGAGTCCCTGATCAGCGAACTGAAAGTGGGGCCGTTCAGCGCCGTCGTCAGGGGAATGGACGTCTCCTGGCTGGAGGTCTCCGGCAAATACCCATCTTTTGACATCATGGGCTGATACATGGAAGAATTGAAGAAATACATCCGAAGCGTGCCGGATTTCCCCAAACCGGGCATCAACTTCTATGACATTACCAGCCTGCTTCAGGATCCGCACGGGTTTGACCTCGCGGTCTCGGCCATGGAGAAGTACGTTCGTGCCAGGAAGGCGGACAAGATCGTGGCCGTCGAGGCGCGCGGGTTCGTCTTCGGCGCCGTCCTGGCCGACCGTCTGCACCTGCCCCTTGTTCCGGCCCGCAAGCCCGGCAAGCTGCCGTACCGGACCGTGTCCCAGGAGTATTCCCTGGAATACGGTACCGGCATGGTTGAGATTCACGGTGACGCGGTCAGCAAGGGGGAGAGGGTGGTGGTGGTGGATGACCTGATCGCGACCGGCGGCACGCTGGCAGCGGTCTGCAAACTCGTCGAACGTCTGGGCGGCAAAGTGGTCGGTATCTCCAGTGTGATCGGCCTGACCTTTCTGCCGTTCGAGGCCCCCCTGGCCGGCTACGACGTCAACTACCTGATCTCGTACGATTCTGAATAGCTCCCCCTTGCGGCTGGTTCCCCCGCATAGTAGATTGGGGCACCGGGCTGGCTGGATATTCATTTGCTCAGCGCACCGGGGACGGCGTCACGATACGAGTGTGAGCCCCCGTAGCTCAGTAGGATAGAGCACTGGTTTCCTAAACCGGGTGTCGCAGGTTCGAATCCTGCCGGGGGTAGAATTAACATTGACCGCGATTGGCCAACCGGTCAACGGAAGAATGGGCGAGTGATAAGGGGGCGCGTTACCGCCACAAGTGGGGGTGTGTCTCTATGCGGGACGGGGTCCAGAAAGACGAAATGGAAAGGGCGGTTTGCGATTCCTTTCTCGGCTATTATAACGAGAAGCTCGGCCTCGATTTCAGAGTCAGCGAGCACCAGGACAAGCCTGACTTCCTGGTTCACTGCAACCGAACAGACGTAACACGGGGCCTTGAAATCACAATTGCGATGTTTCAGGACAGCGATTCATTAGCAGCGCGCCAATTGTTTGGACGATTGAATACCGTGATGCCTGATGGTGTGGCCGCTTCGGGAGACCGCAAACGTGCTGGTCCCTACATGGCTAAAACCGCCGACCTGACGAAGCACAATACCGGAGTACTGGCGCAGTTGGTAACCGAGCGCATCAGGGACAAGTGCGATAAGACTCAGGGGTATGACAGAACCCTGCCCCTTATCCTGGTCGTTGCGATTGGCGATAAGGTGCGCGGGCTAACGTCTATGCGTCGGTTGGTTGCTCCCGAAGTCCATGTGCCCAGACCGAATCCCTTTCGGCAGATATGGCTCTCGGTGTACTGCAGCCTTCGGGATGACAACGGGATTCTGTCACTCTACAGACAGGTGTAAGAGCCATAGGTCGCAGATTTGATACCCTGAGCTTCAACTGGCAGGTCTGTTCACCACCCGAATGGTGCTATACTGTGTCGTGCCCCTTGACGATTGCGCCTCTTCTGCGGCAGTTCACTCACCGGCCTGCGCGAGCCGCTGCCGGCCGGCCTCTCAACCTCTTGAAATCCGGCCAGTTAGGGCAGAGGAAAAACACCAAAAGGGATTGACAGCCGGGTTGTGCTTGTATATATTCTTTGCCTATTCTGACGGGTAACCCGTCTATATGTAGAAGAACATAAGTGCGTTGGTATGGTTAAGGAGTCGTCTCGATGAAAAGGTTGGTGGTTTCGGTTCTCGCGTTGCTTCTGGTTCTTGGCACGACCGGCTCGGCTCAAGAAGACAACCCCAGGGCAGAGTTCCTGAGGATATTTCCGCTTTCATTCCCCAGTGTGCTGGATCTGGCTGGCGGCGGGGCTCGTGCTCACGGTATGGGGAAAGCGTTTCTCGGGATCTCCGATGACATCTCGGCCGTGACGTGGAATCCTGCGGGTCTGTACGGTCAGGAGAAGGAGGGCCCGTCACTGGGGCTGGATTATAGTACGTTTACCCCAAAAGCGGAGTATAGTGTCTTCGACCAGAGTTCCTACAGGGATGCTGCTTTCAAAAACCTGGGCATGCTCAGTTTTCTCGCCCCGTTGCGCATAAAAGGCCACCCGTTTGTCGGCGGGGCCAGCTATACTCGGGCCGGTGACGAGTACATGAGTACTGAGGTAACGTTTGTCAATCCGGATTACTACTACGTTGACCGGCAGGGTCTGCTTCAGCCGGGCCTGGACCAGCAAAGCGCTGTTAACGATTACCGTTCCAGTCCGGACATGGTCAACATCGGCTTCGGTACGCGGCTTGCGAACACGTTGTCCTTCGGTGTTGCCGCAAATGTGTACACCGGTGAGAGCGCCGCGCGTCAGCACGTAATCCTCATTCAGGACGGGGTGGAACCCTCCTTCTTACAGCCGGTACGCGTGACGGAAGACCTTCTGGTTCTTGATACGGGCAAGTTCTCCGGTGTCAATTTCACTATCGGCCTGAAATATAGTGGTGAGAAAATATCTGCAGGCCTTGTGGTCAGGACGCCGTTCTCTCTCCAGGTGAAGACGAATCGGACGGTGTTTACAACGCTTCTCTTTAACGGCGATCCGAGGTTTGAGGGCACCAATGAAATCCACTTCGACAACATTGTTGCCAAGATGAAAATGCCGGTACAGTTCGGCGGCGGAGTTGCGTACCGGCCGATCGAGGGTCTGGTGGTGGCCACTGATGTCGAGTACCGGGGGTTCAGCGGAAAGATGATCGAGATAAGGGATTCTCTGCGGATCATCCCTGGGGAGAAGGACCAGGAGTTCTACTCCGAAATCGACCCGATGTGGCGAAATGTCCTGCTTGTCCGGGTCGGTGCCGAGTACCTTTGGAATACTGGCTCAAAGCTGTTTCCGGTCGTGCCTATCCGCGCCGGTTATGGACACGTGCAGATCCCTGATCCGGAGTTGGACATGTTTTTCGAGATCTCGACGGCTTCTCAAGGCAACTTCTCCGCCGGGTCGGGAATCCACTGGGGGCAGATCCATCTGGACGCCGCCTATACATATACCGCGCTTGACCGACATTACTGGTATTACGTAGACGTGCAGGCGATACCGTTTGAATTGAGTAACAGAAGTCATTCCTTTAACTTCACGTTTACCGGATTCTTCGATTAGGACGGGAGAACACGGAGAGTTCAATCGATTTCCACGGGCCGGCATTGCCTATGCCGGCCTTGTGCCTAAGTTGACGACAAATCGTACCGATACAGAAGTGGGAAGTTAGGTTGCCCGGGAGAGGCGAATGCGCGGCAGAATAAAGATCACCAAGCGGCAGATCAAGGAAGACAAGTTCACGACCTTCATGCTGACGGCCAAGGATCGAATTGTCGAAAGCTGGCAGTTTGTGGTCATCGGCGTCGTCGCCGTGGTGCTGGTGGCCGCGGCTGCATCGTATTACGCCAGTTCGCAGCGAGCGAAGACCGAGGATGCGGCCGTTCGCTTCGCCCGTGCGCTGCTTGACTACCGCAACGGGGATCACCAGATCGCCATCCTCGGACTCAATCAGATCATAGAAGAGTACAGTTCCGACGACGCGGCCGAGGAGGCGACATATCTGCTGGGGAAGATGAACCTGGTCAATCGCAACTATCCCGAGGCCGTGCGATACTTCGAGATGTACCTGTCCACCTACGAGGGCAATCTCCTCAACCGGGCGGCGTCCATGGCCGGCATCGCCACGTGCCTGGAGAACCAGGGTGAGTATCTGCAGGCTGCCGGGAGATTTGTGGAAGCGGCCAACGAGCACCCTGGCGGGCCCCTGGAAGGTGATTACGAACTCGCCGCCATGCGCAACTACCTCGAGGTCGGCGACACGACCAGTGCCAGAGAGCGGCTGGGCGTTATCGAAGAAAAATACAGCGGTACTGACTGGTCCATCCGCGGCTTGCGTCTGTTTTACGAAAAGGGACAGACGCAGTCCGGAACGTAGCGTATGACGTTACCGTGGCACAGCCACTTCCTCTAAAAGTTGCCATTCTTTGGCACATGCACCAACCCGATTATCGCGAGCCGAACTCCAAGCGGCTGGCGATGCCGTGGGTCCGCCTGCACGCCATTAAGGACTACCTTGACATGCCGCTGACCGCGGCGGCTCATGAATCGATCAAGGTAACCTTTAACCTTGTCCCTTCGTTGCTCGACCAGCTTCAACTGTATCTCGACGGCGGCACTGACCGGCATCTTGAACTGTCACGCCTGGACGCTCAGTCTCTCGATTCCGGGCTTCGCCTGGAAATCCTCGACACCTTCTTCATGGGCTACCCGAGTTCCCTGATAAAGCCGTATTCCCGGTACCTTCAGTTGCATACCAAGTGTGTTTCGGGCAGGGGCCGGCGGGACCGCCTGCCATCGCTTTTTTCGTCGGCTGAAATCCGGGACCTGCAGGTCTGGTCAAACCTGTCGTGGGTCGATCCCCTGTTCCGGGATCAGGAACCCGTCAAGACCCTCTATGCCAAAGAGAGACACTTCACCGAAGAGGATAAGCACGCCCTGCTGGACTGGCAGATGCAGTTGATTGGACGCATCGTCGGCGAGTACCGGCGGCTGGTCGACGAGGGAAGGATCGAGGTTTCTTTCACGCCGTACTATCATCCCATACTGCCGCTGCTGTGCGACACCAATCTGGCCCTGGAGGCGCTGCCCAGCCTGTCGCTGCCGAGCCGCCGCTTTGCCCATCCGGAGGACGCTCGCCTGCAGATCAGCATGGCCGCCGAAAAATACGAGACCCTCTTTGGCCGACCCCTGCGCGGCATGTGGCCCTCCGAAGGATCCGTCTCTGAAGAAGTTCTCGCCATGATGATTGAGCAGGGTATCCAGTGGAGCGCCAGCGACCAGGAAATTCTCTTCCATTCCCTTGTCAAGTCAGGCGAGGATCGCCAGACTCACCCCCTTCACACCGTGTACGAATACGGGCCGGGCCTGAAATTGCTGTTCAGGGATCACGCCCTGTCCGATCGCATAGGTTTTGTGTACTCGGGCTGGCCGGCCGATCGTGCGGTCTTTGATTTCATCAGCCATCTCAAGAGCATCCGCGAGAGGCTTCGTGACCGGCTTGATCGCACGGTGGTGCCCGTCATCCTTGACGGCGAAAACGCCTGGGAGTATTTCCCCCGCGACGGTGCTGATTTTCTCAATCGCCTGTATCGCGAACTGGCCACCGATCCCGAGATAGAGACGGTAACCTTTTCCGAGGCGGCTCAACAGATTCCGGCCCAGCCGTTGTCCGCCGTTTACGCCGGCTCGTGGATCAACCACAATTTCCGCATCTGGATCGGACACGAAGAGGACAACGCCGCGTGGGACCTGCTCGGCAGGACTCGCGATGCCGTGGTTCGGTTCGAGCAGGAACATCCCGGCTTTGACCCCGGGAAGCTGAAACACGTGTGGAACCAGATTTACATCGCCGAGGGTTCGGACTGGTGCTGGTGGTACGGCGATGAGCATCGCGGCGCGTACAACGAGCAGTTCGACAGCATCTTCCGCCGCCACCTTACGGCCGTCTATGAAGAACTTGGCCTTGAAATTCCGGTTGACCTGCTTCGGCCCATCCACGGCGGCGGGGCCACGTCTTACACCGTGCTGCCGGAGGATATTCTGACGGCCCAGATTGACGGCCGCGTCAGCCATTTCTACGAGTGGACCGGCTCCGGGTATTTTGACTGCGTCAAGGCCGGCGGAGCCATGCATCGGACGGCCCGCTATATCACCGGTATCCACTTCGCCTACGACCACAATCGCTTCTACATTCGGCTTGACTTCCACAATAGAAAGGCCATAGACTTATTGTCGAAGGCCAGGTTTGTCGTCGCTCTGTTTACGCCCTCGCCCCGGGTGCTGGAACTGGCACGATCAGAAAGCGGCTTTAGTGGCGAAGTGCCCGGAAGTCACGAGTTTGCGCTGGACGAGATTCTTGAGTTGGCGGTCGAGCGACGGTTTATCTGGCCGGAAGAATTCGGCCCGCTCGGGTTCACCGTCACCCTCTATGACGGGGAGGACAAACTGGAAAGCTGGCCGGAACACGACCCGATTCAGTTGACCGTGCACGAGAAAAACAAAGAGATGTTCTGGCCGACCTGAGCGCGGAACACCCAGGCTTGGAGGACACATGAGCGATTCGTTTTTTGACAATCAGTCCGACGAAAAGCCGTCAGGAAAGGTCCCGCCGCTGAACGATGAACCGGGCGGCGAACAGGAAAACCAGGAGCGGGGCGCTGAGCAATTCGGTACCGAGGAGGGGCGGCTGGCTGCCGTCATGTCGTATATCCCGTTTCTCTGCTTCGTGCCGCTGCTGAAAATGAAAGAGAACAAGGAAGCCCGCTTCCACGCCCGCCAGGGAGTCATGCTCTTCCTTATCGAGCTTATTGCCGCGCTGTTCCTTATCGACAAGGTCTCCAACTTCGTCTTCACCGCCGTTCTGCTTGTCGCGGCAGCTTTATCGGTAGCCGGGATTGTCTTTGCCCTGCAGGGAAGGAACTACCGTCTGCCGATCATCAGCGATCTGGCCGACCGGACGAACCTGTAGCCGACCTTATGAGACGCTACCTTTCGTTCTTGGCGCTTGGCGCCGCCCTGTTGCTGGCCTGTGCCACCACCGGCCCGGGCGGCAAGAAATCCTTCGTTATCATTCCGACCAGCCAGGAGGTCGCCATCGGGGCCTCCATGGCCGAGCAGGTCGAGCAGACCGAGAAACGGCTCCCGGACTCGGTATGGCAGACCTACCTCGCTGAGATCGGCACCAGTATTGTCGCCGTCTCGGATCGCAAGGATATCGAGTATCATTTTGCGGTCATCGAATCCGACCAGGTCAACGCCTTCGCCGCGCCGGGCGGCTATGTCTATTTCTACACGGGGCTGCTTCGCGAGATGGATAGTGAGGCCGAACTGGCGGCGGTAATGGCCCACGAGATCTCCCACGTGGTCGGGCGACACGGCATCAAACGCCTGCAGGCCGCCCTCGGCGTGTCACTGGCCTATCAGCTGGTCTTCGGTGACAATTCTTCCGAGGTGCTCCAGGCGGCGGTGGGTATCGGTATGGGGCTGGCGTTCGCCGGGTATTCGCGCGAGGCCGAGCGGGAAGCCGACAATTTCGGCCTGCACTACATGGTCAAAGCGGGTTACCATTCCGACGGTATGCTCGGCATGTTTGCAACTCTCGCCGAACTGGGGGGTGACGGATCATCCGACGTCTTTGAGCAACTTTCCCGCTCCCACCCGGAAACACAGGAGCGCATCGCCAACACGAAACGAGACATTGCCGCCATGCAGCCGTTTTCCCCCGGGCTGGCCCTGAACAAAGAGAAGTACCAGAGTATGCTCAAGCGGCTGCCCCCTAAAACGCCGCAGGGCCCGTAAGCATCCTGCCCCCTTCGGCCCGGCCGACCTCGTTTACAGCCCGACACTCATCCACCAGATCTCCATCTAGGCTGTCCGGTTTGAGGCAACGTATATGCTTTTTGAATCCGGCGACCAGCAGGGGAAAATGTTCAGGCACGGGGAAACGGTGCAGCCGGCGTCGGTCGACGTCAGTCGGCTCAGCCCGAAATCAGGCCCCCGGACGTCGGCCGCCCACAGGTGGTAATCTTCAGAAGCGGAGTCTTCCATAATGAGGGCAATCCAGCGCCCGTCGGGCGACCACGGGGGAAAATGTCCAATCAAGTCCAGTTTATGCCACCGGCCCGCATGCAGTATAGTCGCCCGCCTGCCGATGGCAAGCGCTAACATGCGGGTCTTGTCATGTTATGGCTGGAAGTGGAAAGACGTAGGGACGGCTGGGATTCCCGTAATGGCATACGGTTAATAAATGTGTGGACAACCCCGCCTGCCCCCGTGTTTGCCGCACCGAAGACCTGACGCACTCTCGCGGCCTGCTATAGGACAAGAAGACCCAAAAAGCCTGCGATCAAACGGCTTGTCAGGTCCGTGGCGCATAATCAGGGACCCCGTTGTCGCCGCGTCGGGCGGCCGGTCCGGTTTGTCCACGATAAGCCGCTAATACGCTGGCGCACAAGGGGCTAAACCGGCGCGGCGTTGTCAAACGGGTCACAACTTTTTAGTTGACAATGAGTTAGAGAATCGTAACCTGAGGACTAAAACTGTCGGGAAATGACCCTGTCCGGCTGGAATTCGTGGTCAATTCTCCGACAATGAGCAATAGATGTGGTGATTCTGGACAGCCTGCGCTAACCGTATGACCGGTCGCTGTCTGGGGGCTCGCCGACGGTCGCGCGACGCAGGAACTGTTCAAAAGCTGCTTTGCCAAAGAGCAACGCCGTGTCGGACGGCCGACAACGGAGTCCACGATCGGCGGGGATGGCCGACGTGGGCACAGTGGGAAAGGGTTGTACTACAAGAGGTTAGATGTTCGGTCGCGAACATTGCACCAGGGTCCCGCCAGGTTAGTGAGGGGTCCCTTTTCAGGCATTCCGATTGCCCTTGTCTGGTGGCAAGGCCGGATCCTGAAAGGGGAAAACGATGCGAAATAAGACGCTGAAGCGAATTCTCATAGGCTGGGTGGTTCTGATAGCCCTCGTCGCCCTGATGGGTGAGATTTCCGTGGCCGCCTCGGATGCAGGCCGGACGGCCGCCGATTTTCTTCAGATCGGTCCCGGAGCCAGGGCGGCCGGTCTCGGTAACGCCTTTACGGCCGTCTCTGAGGGAGCGCTGGCGTCTTACTGGAACCCGGCCGGGCTGTCAGTGCTGGATCATGGTGAAGTTCTGTTCAGCCACTTTGCCTGGTACCAGGACATCGCCCTTGAATACGGCAGCTTCGCTTACCCTCTGCACGACGGCGTGGTCGCGGGAGTGTCCTTCACCTATCTCAACTATGGTCAGATCGACGGGTATGACGCGGGCGGCCTGCCGACCGGGGACCTCACGGCGTACGACTGGGCGGCCGCGCTCTCACTGGGCGTGGACGTCCGCGACAATCTTTCTCTCGGCGTCAGCGCGAAGTACGTCCGGCAGCAGTTAGACTCGTACGATGCCGCCGCTCCCGCCGTTGACCTCGGCGTCATGTATCGTCTGGACCGCGTGAACCTGGCCCTGGCCGTGGTCAACGTCGGCGGTAAGATGAACTTCGAGGCCCAGCCCGAGAAGCTGCCGTCGGCCGCGCGCGTCGGCGTGTCGGTAGTGCCGTTCAGCGCTGATCTGACCGGGGCGTTCGAGATCGTCAAGGAGTTTTACGGCGGCGTGACGATTCGCCAGGGGGTGGAAGCGGGCTTCGACGAGCGGTACTATCTGCGGACCGGTTATGATCACCGGACCGGGGAGGACGGCCGTTCCTTCATGTCCGGCCTTTCGTTCGGAGCCGGGCTTCGGTTCGATTTCGGCCAATTCGACTACGCCTACAGCCCTCGCGACAACGCGACCTCCGAAGATCTGCACCGTTTCTCAGTGACGTTCAAAGTCACCCGATAAAGTCTTCTTTTAGCTGTATGGGCCGCGCCCCACAGGCGGATACGACCACAGCACATCCGGCCGTGCCAATTGCAAGGTGTTCCGGATTTCTGTGCACTATCTTGCAGTATATATGCTTTGAACAGTCAGCGAGCGAGTGTCCATGATCGGGATACCCTTTCGCCCGCGTTGGACGCGGTGGAAGTCATCCACATTCGCATAGTAATAGTGTTGTTATTTAATAGGTTACCTCGAAAACATATATGGATTAGTCTTGTTTATATAAGACCTCCGTTCGGAGAGATTCTGGCAATCCTTTTGCTTGGTAACTGTGCATTCCGGTGAAATTGCAGACAATTCTGAGCAATTCTTAGGCACTCATGCACAATACGCACGGCAAAGGGAACATAAAGGACGAGACCGCAGTTGCTCTGAATATGCCGCGGTTTCAGCACGGCTTGGCTGCCGGGCTGGATGTGGCCGGGGCGTACCAGCCTCGGGGCCGGGGGCGATTCGGCCAGAGCCTGAAGTTTTTTGTTGGCGAGGCATTCGGATTATTGTTTATTCTTGCGTCGACGGCTTTTATATTCGCGGTGCCTGCTAACCTCACCGGGGTGGGCGTGCTGAAAAGGCTTGTGAATCGGATGGTAAAGCGAACGGTTGACATCGTAAGCGCAGTGGTTGGACTCATTCTGACCCTGCCGTTGTGGGTTGTCCTTCCTATCATAATAAAGTTGGATTCACGTGGTCCGGTTTTCTACGTTCAGACCCGGGTTGGCGTGAACCGCCGCAGGAGCCAGCGGCGTTATCACCAGCGGGCGGATGCGACCTGTGGCCGGGTGCGGGAGAGGCGCCGCGAGGACTACATGGGCAAGCCGTTCAAAGTGATCAAATTCCGGACCATGGTAAGGGACGCCGAAAGAGAGTCCGGCCCCGTCTGGGCGACGAGCAAGGACCCGCGCGTTACCCGGCTGGGTACCCTGATGCGTAAGACGCGTCTGGATGAAATCCCCCAGTTCATAAACATCCTCAAGGGTGACATGTCCCTGGTCGGTCCACGTCCGGAGAGACCGGTGTTCGTACGTGATCTCTCGAGCCGCGTCAAGGGCTACTCCAACCGTCTCCAGGTCAAGCCGGGGCTGACCGGTCTGGCCCAGGTTGAAAACGGTTACGATTCGTCCGTGTCGAGCGTGGTGAGGAAAGTCCGGTTCGACCTTGAGTACATACGCAACTGGTCGCTGGTGGCTGACCTCAGAATCATTCTCAAGACGGTTGTGGTGGTGGTGACAGGCAGGGGTGCCTGTTAACGACACCGCGCTGGACGTGCCATCGTGCCGCCGTAAGGGCGGTTTTTTTTTGGGTGGAAATTAAACTTGTCTGCTTTGGGCGATTAGGCTATTTTGCACGCGCTGTAATTGGCCCGAAACCCTCCGGTGCATGGGCGTTATGACGTTAAAAGGGACTTTAACGGTCGTTGTTCTGGCGCTGTTCCTGCCGGGCCATCTGCCGGCGCAGGAAAGCGTTTCGGGCGGAGTTGTGGTTCGCTCCACCCCTCAGGGAGCACTCGTAAGACTCCAGGGCGAGGCTACCGTTACCGGCATCACCCCGACCGTTTTTCGGTATCCTTTCGTGGGCGACTACCGGCTTACGGTGCGGAAGTACGGGTACGAAGACTACCGGACCCACGTGGTGCTGGACCCCGCCAGGCAGACGGAACTGGACATTGCGCTCGTGCCCAAGACGCGATGGAAGGCCGCGGTGCGCTCCCTGTTCATACCGGGCTGGGGCCAGAAATATACCGAGCAGAAGGGCAAGGCGTGGCTGTTCGCGGTCCTGACCGCCGGTACGGCGGTAGCCTACCTGGTCACCGACCACAATTTTGACATCAAGTTTGACCGCTACGATGAACGGCTTACGGCTTTTGACCGGGCCGGCTCGGAGGGCGCGGGGCGTGAAGAGTTGCAGCGTCGCCTTGACCTGCTCACGGATGCGCAGGACGAAGCCTACGACGCCGAGAACGTGCGGCGCGTGACCATTGGCGCCGTGATGGCCGTCTGGGGGCTCAACGTTATCGATGCCCTGCTGTTCGCGCCCGAGGAACGGGGCAGTTTTGCGGTCACGAGCCTGCCGGCAGGAACGGGCGCGGGCGGGCCGACGCTCGGGCTGATGATTTCACACGAGTTTTGAGATCGGGACGATGAAGACGCGAATTGTTCTGGTGCTGCTTTGTTCTCTGGCCCTTCTGCGGGCGGCCGGTTGTGATCGGCATATCGAATCGCGCGATCCGGTGCGCTCGCTGCCGCCGCCGACCGCGACACCGAGCAACGTAAGTATCCTGGTTAACGGCCAGGCCGTCGTCCTGGGCTGGGAAGTCTCCGACAGCACCGGCATTGACCGCTTCCGTATATACCGGTCCGAGGATTCCGAAGAAGAGTTTGAGGTGGTTGATTCAACGACGGGTTACTCGATCACCGTGACCGGCCTGGCGATGAACCGGGAGTACTTCTTCCGGGTAGCCTCCGTGACGGCCGGGGGCGTCGAGGGGCCTCGGTCTGAAACGGTATCGGCCAGGACCGGCCTTCTGAGCATCTCCATCGAAGGTGGCGACAAGTACACCAATTCGCGAGATGTTAGCGTTCACCTGATCTCCATTGCGGTCACGACGCACGTCGCTTTGTCCGAAGATTCCACGTTCGCCGACTCCGCGTTTTCGGCTTACGCCCCGGTCGTCCCGTTTCAGGTCTCGGATGGTGACGGTGCCAAGACCGTGTATGCCCGTTACACGTTCGCCAACGGCGCGCGAAGCGGCGACCCCGTCCGGGACGATATAATCCTGGATACCCGGGCGCAGATGGAGTCCGTCACGTTCTCGCCATTATCCGGCCTGTTCTCGGCGGGCGATACAATCACGTTTTTCCTCGATGCGGGGGAAGCCGAAGGTGACGCCTCGGTGTCGATTGCCGGGGCAGGGACGGTGCAGCTTGCCAACAACGGCAGGGATGCCGATGTCTCGGAGGCTGACAGTGTTTTTACCGGCTCGTACGTTGTGCCTCCGAATCTCACCCTGGCGGACGGGGAGGTGACGGGGGTTTTCAGGGACGCGGCCGGCAACACTGCCCCGCAGGTGACCTCGCCCGATCGACTGAACATCGCTAGCACCCCCGTGCCGGTTCAGTTGACCGTCGTCGAGGCGTTTTCATCGTTTGAGATCAGCCTGGTCTGGACCCGGGCGACCGGGTCGGGCTTTGCCGCCTATCGTCTTGTTCGCGACACCGTGCCGATCCTGACCGACAGTTCCGTCCTGGTTTCGTCGATAACCAGTATCGGCACCACCGCTTACGCGGACAACACGCTTCGCGACAGCACCCGCTACTACTATGCCGTCTATGTCAGGGACAATCTCGGCCGCGATACGGCGTCGAACGTCATGAGCGCCGTGACCCTGGCCAACGATCCGCCGGCGCCGGTAGTTCTGGCCGGATCGCTCGAACCCGACGGTACGACCGCTCTGCTTACCTGGTCGAGCAGCACGGAGCACGATTTTGAGTCCTATCGCGTATATCGCGACACCACGGAGCTGGTAAGTCCCCTGGACCAGATGGTAGGCTATATTAGTCATATCTCCACCACGACCTTTTCCGACTATATACCGGTCAGTCTGGACAGCGCCTTTTACCGCGTGTACGTCTACGACCGTCACGGCGCTTCGGCGGGTTCCGAAGTGGTCCGAATAATCAAGTAAGGGGAGGCTGCAGAGGCGTGCTACTGGTAGACGGCATCAACCGGTTCATAGACCTGTTCCTCGACACCTTCAGGCAATTTGGCCGCGGCACGGTCTGGCTGCTCCTGCTGGCCTTCTTTCTTGTGAACTGGCTGGTTCTTTACGCTCACTACAACTTCACTTCGCCGCTGTTTTACACCGTCGTGACGGGCTGGGTATCGCTGATCGGTGAGGGGAACAAAGCAGCGTTCACGCACTACCCGGCTCACCTGTATTATCTGTCCGAGTACTTTGGCTGGGCCAAGTTCGGCGTCGCCCTGATCATAGAAGGCCTTTTGCTGGGGGCGGTAGCCAGGATTTTCGGACGGCGCTTCCTCGCCGTCCACGGCGGCCGCCCGTCAGGGCGCTCGCTGCTGGCCTCGTGGCCTCACCTGGTGGTCGTATGGCTGATCATCAACGTGCTGATCCAGCTGGCCGGGGAATACGTGCCGCTCTGGTTCGAGCCGCTGCTGTCCGGACCCCGGCGGATACTGGCCTTTACGGCTGTAGGAATGCCCTGCGTATTTGTTCTTATCCTGGCCGTCTTTTTCTTTGCCATTCCGTCGATCATGGTGCTGGGCGACGGCGCCGTCAAGGCACTGGGCCGGTCGGCGAGAATCTTCATCCGGAATCCGCTAACTTGCCTGTTCCTGGCCGGGTTCATTCTTGCTCTGCCGGTTTTCTTTTCGGTCCTGTCGGGGTATTCCCCGAGCATAATCGAGAGGTTCAATCCCGGACTCGTCTACTGGATACTCTGGGCGAGTCTGGCCAGCGAGGTGGTGGCCAACTTCTTCTGGATGGGGACCGGCGTTCGATTCCTGGCCGGACACCATGAATAGTCCGGGCGTCCGTCCGCGGCCCGGCGCTTTAAATCCCGATTCCGCGACCGTTCCGGGGGCACCTCGGCTCCAGGCGCCGGCTTGTTCAGAATAGCCGGAAGCGTCTGATTCTCCCCGGTCTGAGCCGACCTTTTCGCCTCATAAAACCGCCCGGTCTACCGATACAGACAATATACTACAAGGGCGTAAACTGAGATGAAGAACATACTGTTGGTTGACGACGACAGAGACGTTTCCGAGTCACTCGCCAACCTGTTTGACTCAAGTAAGTTCAGTTTCGAGTTCCTGGAGGACGGGACCGAAGTAAGCCAGTTTCTCCACGAACATCATCATATTGATCTGGTCATGCTTGACGTTAATCTGCCCACGTTGTCCGGCCTTGACGTGCTCAAGCAGATCAGGACCCTCAAGAGCGAGTTGCCGGTGATAATGATCTCAGGTTTCGTTTCGACCGAAAACGCGATTGAAGCGATGCGCGAGGGTGCCTACGAGTATCTGACCAAGCCGTTTGAGATAGAGAAGCTGATCGAAACCGTCAATAAAGCCTGCGGCTACGGCTCCTCAATCAGAACGATTGCGATTCCGGAGGCCGTTCGTCCCGAGATGCCCGCAGCCGCCGTGGGTGAGATCGTCGGGAAGTCGCCCGAAATCGTCGAGATCGCCAAACTCATCGGTCAGGTGGCCAAGACCGACGCGGCGGTGTTGATATTCGGTGAATCGGGCACCGGCAAGGAACTGGTGGCCAGGGCCATTCATCGCAACTCAAAGCGTAAGAACGGCTCGTTTCTCTCGGTCAATTGCGCCGCGCTGCCTGAAACGCTGCTGGAATCGGAGCTGTTCGGGCACGAGAAAGGTGCCTTCACGGGAGCCTACTACAAGCGGATCGGCAAGTTTGAGCAGGCGGACGGCGGCACGCTGTTCCTCGACGAGATTGGTGACATGTCGATGCTCACCCAGTCCAAGCTGCTCCGCGTGCTGCAGGAGAAGCAGTTTGAACGGGTCGGCGGCAACGAGTCCATCAACGTGGACGTGCGCATAATCGCGGCCACCAACAAGTCGCTGGTTCAGGCAATGAAGGACGGCTCGTTTCGGGTTGACCTGTTTTACCGCCTGAAGGTGGTGTCGATCTTCATCCCGCCGGTGCGAGAGCGGCGCGGCGATATCCCGATACTCGTCGACCACTTCATAGACCGCTTTTCCCGGCAGTTGGGCGTACCGGCTAAGAAGGTTTCCAAGAAGGCCGTGCAGGTTCTCTGCAAGCACCCGTGGCCGGGGAACGTGCGGGAGCTGGAAAACAACCTGCACACGGCCATGGTCATGTCGAAAAACGAGACGCTGCAGCCCGACGATTTTCCCAGCCTGACCGATGACAACCCGAAGCTCGAGCTTGACCTCAATACGCTTCAGGACGACTACACTGAAACCTTCAAGAAGATCATCGATCCCATCATGCCCCGACTGATCGTCAACTCGCCCGGCCAGATCTACCACTTTCTCGAATCCGCACTCGAGCGCGCTGTTATCTCCTCCTGCCTGAAACAGTTCGACGGTAACCAGGTCAAGACGTCGGAAACGCTCGGCATTTCCCGCAACACCCTCCGTGACCGGATCGCCAAATACAACCTGTACTGATTGCCTTTCCCGACCCAGGGTCTTTCTTGTGATTTGATTCAGCACCCGGGCGGCGTATATTATCCTGCATGAAAATCTGCCATTTTTCCGACAGTCACCTGGGCGCGGGAGAGAATCATCCCAGGCGGGGGCCAAGCGGCCTGACTCTCCGCCAGGAGGACATAATCCGCAGCTTTGTCGAGGTGGTAGACCGGATTATCGAAATCAAACCGGACGTCTGTGTTCATTCGGGCGACCTTTTCCACACGGTCCGACCGCTCAACGCTGTTATGGCCATTGCCGGCCGCGAACTGCATCGAATGGCGCACGTACATGGAATTCCCACGGTGATCATCACCGGCAACCATGACGCCCCCAGGCGGCCGTACGTCGGCGCCGCGCTGGAGGTGTTTCGATACATCGACAACCTTTTTATTGCGGCAGCCGGGCGGCTGGAGGTTTTCGACATCAACGGGGCCAGGTTTTTTGCCCTTCCTCATTGCCTGACGACCGGCGTGCTTAACGCCGAACTGACCCGTTGCGTGCCCGAAACCGGTGCTTCGTACAACGTGATGGTCCTGCACGGCGTTGCGGCCGGGATGCCGCAGTTTTCCATGGCTGATCTCGGGGAACAGGAAGTGCCCCTTCAGGCAATGGACCGCTTTGACTACACGGCTCTGGGTCATTTTCACAACTACTGCCGGGTGGCACCGCGTGCGTACTACTCCGGTTCCAGCGAACGTCTTTCTCAGGCCGAGCGGGAATCGGCGAAGGGGTTTCTGGAGGTGGACCTGGAGCCTTTTGGCGTGAACTTCCACGAGGTCTCCTCGCGGCAGATGGTCGATATCCCCCCCATCGACGCCGCCGGTAAGCGCGGCGACCAGGTGGTTGCTCTGATCACCCAGCGGCTGGCCGAGATTGACAGCAGCGACAAGATCGTCCGGGTCAACGTACAGGGCGTCAGCCAGGAAACCGTGAAGACGATGCCCGCCGAGGTAATCGCCGAGCTTAAAGAGCGGTCGTTCGCACTGGATATTCGGCTGGAAAAGGAAAAGGATGCACAAGCCGATCTTCAGTTCGGCCGTTCAGCGATCGGCCGCCTCGATCGCAGCTTTCTGAACTATCTGGAAACAGTGGACCTGGAGGGGTTTGACCGTGATCGCCTGCGACGGAACGCGGTCAAGTACCTGACCCCTGACGACTGACGGGGCTGCGCAGACTCTCCCTGTACAGCGTCGGTTCGCAGCTCCCGTTACGTCATCAGTCACCGGCTGTAGTCGATGAAGGGGAGCAATTCAAGTCCGTGAAGCAACACGATCAGCACGGCTACCGGTGTGATGTACCTAAGGACGAAGCGCAGGGAGCGATAGAGCGGCCCGGAGGAGCCGAACTCTTCGGCGCGGACGTTGTCTTTTACCATCCAGGCTACGTACAGGCAGGTGAGGAGGCCGCCGACGGGCAGCATGTAGTTGGTCGAGATGAAATCGAACACGTCCAGGAATCCCTGTTGCTGTCCACGAAACGGAATCTGCAACACCGATACGGCGCTGACCAGCCCGAACACGTATATGACAAACCCCATGATGAGGGTTGCGGATTTTCGTCCCCAGCCGCGTTCGTCGACGAAGTACGAGACCACCACTTCCAGCAGCGAAATGCCTGAGCTGACGGCGGCAAAGACCAGCAGCACGAAGAAGGGCACGGATATTGCCGGGCCGGTTTCGGCAAACAACACCGGCAGAGTGCGGAAAATCAGCCCCGGCCCCATACCCGGCTCGAGGTTGTAGCTGAAAACGAGGGCGAAAATGGCCAGCCCGGCCAGCAGCGCCACCAGCGTGTCCAGCACCGAGATCACAACGGCGTCACGTACAATTCGCGCCTTTCTGTCCATGTAACTGCCGTACGTGATCATGGCCCCCATGCCGAGCGAAAGGGTGAAGAAGGCATGCCCCAGTGCCGAAAGCACGGCCTCGGCGGTCAGTTTATGAAAATCGGGCTTGAACAGAAAGGCAAGGGCTTTTCCGCCGCCCTGGGTTGCAAGGAGCCCGTATAGCATCAGCCCGACAAGAATGGCGAACAGGGCCGGCATGAGTATCTTTGACCAGCGCTCAATCCCCTTCTGGACACCTCCGATGACAATGCCGACCAGCGAGGCCATGAAGGCCGTATGCCAGAAGATCGACCAGCCGGGCGACGCCACCAACTGATCGAATTGCCCCGTGATTTCTCCGGCCGTCCCCTGGAATCCCACGATCGATTTGAACACGTAAGCGATTGCCCAGCCGGCCACGATGCTGTAAAAGGACAGAATGACAAACCCGGACGCTACTCCCAGCCAGCCGACCAGCTGCCATGGAGATCCCTTTCGGTGCAGCCGCTGAAAGGCTCCGACCGGATTTTCCTGGGCGCGCCGGCCGATAATGAACTCGGCGATCATCAAGGGCAAGCCCACGAGGACCACCGAACCCAGGTAGACCAGCACAAACGCGCCGCCGCCGTACACGCCGGTGATGTACGGGAATTTCCAGATGTTACCAAGTCCGACTGCGGACCCGGCAGCGGCAAGAATGAACCCGAAACGGCCGGTCCAGTGAAGACGAACCTTCCCGGCGCCTGCCCGTGCACTGTCAATCTGCGAGTCGACCTGAGCTGCCACGTGGTGTTCTCCGATTTTGGTGTTCAGGACGTCATTATATAGTGCGCACTGCCCGGAGCAGTCAAACGCCGGGGAAACGGCAACCGTCGGCAAGCGCATTCCCGCCGAATTTCTCGAAAAGAAGAACGCGATCTGCGCCGTTGTCAACCAATAATGCTCAACAGCGGTCCCGTTTTTTGGTTGACACAACGAGGTCGAGCAGATACGTTAGGGCCGAACTGACTACCAGGTGGTACGGAAAAAGGATGGAGTGATGAAACGGATCCTTGTAATTACTATCTTACTTCTGGGCTTATCTATACCGTCATCGTACGGTGTTGACGCCATGGGCTCTGCTTTCGGCAGTCTCACCACGGCTCGGGCGATCGGCCAGGGGGCGGGGAATTTCGGCTTTGCCGTCGGGTTTGCCGACGCCACGTCGTTTACAGGTTCGTTCACCTACGGTTTGTCGCAGTATACCGACGGCCGTCTGAAACTGGGGTTGATAGATTCGGACAACAGCGACGCCAAGTTGACCCTCGGTGCCGACTTCAAATGGCAGTTCTGGAATTACGGCCCGGGATCTACGCACCCGTTTGACTTTGCCGTGGGTGGATTCTTTGAATTTGTTGATCTCGATGCCGCGTCGGCCTTCCAGATCGGTGGTCACCTGATAGGTTCCTACCCGATCGTACTGACCAGGGGCGGCACGCTGACCCCGTACGGCCGTTTCAACGCGCGCCTGGAGGCCCTGAGCTTTGATCGGCCGGTCGGCGCGAGCGGAGATGACTCCGATACCAACCTGGAGGTGGGCCTGAGCGGCGGCGTCGAATGGAAGATGACAACCACGGTTTCGCTCTTCGGCGAATTCCAGATCGACGGCAACGACGGCGTCTTCCTGGGCGTCGACTTCAACGTCATGTAACTACTGACTCCTCGCCGGGAGTCCACGGTAACATTCACCCGAGGGCCAGTGTCCTACATTGACGCGACTATCCTTGGACTCCTCCAGGGGCTGACCGAGTTTCTCCCGATATCGTCCTCAGGGCACCTGGTGCTTGCCCAGTCCCTGCTTGGCGTCAAGCAGCCCGGTGTGTCGTTCGAGGTGATGCTGCATCTCGGGACGATGCTGGCGGTGGTTGTGTATTTTCGATCTCTGCTGACGGACCTTGTTCGCAGCCTCTACACGCCGGACCGGCGCCGCGAACGGACTATCCTCGTCTACCTGGTGATCGGCTCGCTTCCAGCGGGAGTCGCGGGGCTGCTGTTCCACCATTTCTATAATCGCGTCTTTTCCAATCCTCTCGTGACGTCGCTGTTACTTCTGGTTACAGGCGTGATCCTTCTGACCCCGAGGTTCCTCAGGCCCCGCGTGAAGGGTCTGGCGCTGCCGTCAGTGATCGTCATGGGATTGGCCCAGGCGCTTGCCATCCTTCCCGGCCTGTCGCGCTCTGCGGCCACGATCACGTTCGGGGAGCTTTCCGGCGCGGAGCCGTCACAGGCGGCCGAGTTCTCGCTCTTGCTGGCCGTACCTGCCATTGCGGGTGCGGCGTTGCTCCGGGCCGGCGATCCGCTGTATCTGAATCTCGTCCTCTCCGGTCAGTATCTGGTTGGTGTTCTCCTGGCCTTCGTCTCCGGTCTGGTGGCGGTGCGAATTCTTATCCTGACCGTCAGGCGCGGGCAGTTCGAGTACTTCGCCTATTATTGCTTTGCGGCCGGTCTGGTCGGGCTGTATCTTTTCTTGTAATGAGGAAACGAATACTGGTTGTCCGGCTCGGATCGCTGGGTGACATTATCCTGACCTCCGCGCCGGTGCTCAATCTCAAACTTCACTTTCCCGACAGCGAACTGACTTACCTTACGCGCCGAAAATACGCTGATATCGTTCGCTGTTTCGACGGTGTGGACAGGCTGGCGCTGCTTTCGGACAATCCGAGGGCGCGGGAGTATGTTCGTTGTCTGCGTAATCTTGACCGCGAGAAATTCGACATCGTGGTCGACTTGCACGGCAACGCCCGGTCGTGGCTGGCCCGTCGACTGATCTCCGCCGGCAGGAAGGCTGTCTACCCGAAACGTCGCCTGGAAAGGCGGGCCATCGTCAGGAGCAAACGGATACCTGAGGCCTGGCCCCATACTATAGACCTGTACAATGAGTGTGTCGGGCAGCTGGGTGGCGAAGCCGTCTGCCGCAGGCCCCATCTGCGGCCGCCCGGCGCCGCACAAGCCCCGCGATCGCAGGTCGACCGTTCCGGGCCCAGGGTCGTGGTCGCGCCCGGTGCGGCGCATCCAAACAAGCAGTGGCCGCCGGAGCGCTTCTGGCAGGTGGCGCGCTCCCTGCACCAGTCACACGGCGCGGCGATCTGCTGGGTTGTGACCGGACGGGACCGGGAGCTCACGAAAGATTTCTCCGGCCTTCCCGAGGACGCTCTTACGGTCCTGATCGATGAGCCGCTCGGCGCCCTGGCGTCGCACATGGCCGGGGCTGATCTCACTATCGCCAATGACTCCGGGCTGGCGCACCTGTCGTCGGCAGTGGGGACGCCGGTCATGGCCGTTTTCGGGCCGACTCATCCGTCTCTCGGTTTCGCTCCGCGCGGGCTGCTGGACCAGGTTGTCGAGGTGGAAGAATTCTGCCGTCCGTGTTCGCTGCACGGCAAGAAACCGTGCTACCGGGAGGAGCCGTTCTGTTTCACGCGCATACCGGTCGAGCGGGTCGCAGGTATCGCGTCGGAAATACTGGCCCGCAGCACGGCTCGGTCGCCCGCGGTCTTTGTCGACCGTGACGGGACCGTCATGGTCGACAAGGAGTACTTGTCCGACCCGGATGAGGTGGAGCTGGAACCCGGTGCCGCCGAAGCGCTCAAGCTGCTGCGGGAAGGGCGGTACAAGCTGGTTATCGTGTCGAACCAGTCGGGCGTGGCCCGCGGATACCACGGCACCGACAGCGTTGAACAGGTTAACCGGCGCCTGCTGAAGGTTCTGTCCGAGGCCGGCGTAGAAGTCGACGACATCTACTATTGTCCGCACCTGGCCGGGGCGGGCAACGATTCGGTGTTTGGCGTGCGGTGCCGTTGCCGCAAACCGTCGCCAGGAATGGCCGAGGAGGCAGCTTACAGGCACGATATTGATCTGAGCCGGTCGGTGGTGATAGGTGACAGCCAGGTTGACTATAATCTCGGCCGGGTGATCGGCGGCCGCTCGCTGCTGGTCCGGACCGGATACGGTTCTTCCGTGGAGCGCAAGCTTTCGTCTCTGGGCGCCTTGCGCGAGGGCACGGTGTTTGACAACCTTCTTGCGGCGGCACGACATCTGGCCGGGGAGAAGCTCCATGCTTAAAGCGGCCGCATACTTCGATAAGCTCGATGACGGTAAGGTCATGTGCCGCCTGTGTCCGGCCGATTGCAGGCTGTCCGAGGGACAGCGCGGCATCTGTCGGAGCCGGTTCAACCAGGGCGGCGAACTGGTCACCGACAATTACGGTGAACTCGTCACCCTTGCCGTCGATCCTATCGAAAAAAAGCCGCTTTATCATTTCTATCCGGGTTCCATGATCCTGTCCACCGGCCCGAACTGCTGCAACCTGGGCTGCATGCACTGCCAGAACTGGACCATTTCTCAAAAGGCCGCGGCCACGGTATACTTCTCGCCGGACCGTCTTCTGGAGACGACCCTGTCGCATGATTCAATCGGCGTGGCGTTCACGTACACCGAACCGATGGTCTGGTTCGAATATCTTCTCGACACGGCGCCGCTGCTGAGAGATGAGGGGCTGAAAGTAGTGCTGGTTACGAACGGGTATATCAACCCGGAGCCGTTGCAGGAGCTGCTGCCGCTCGTGGACGCCATGAATATCGATCTTAAGAGCATGCGGGAAAGGTTCTACCGGCACATCTGTAAAGGCAGGCTCGCGCCCGTGCTGGAGAATATCCGCCGCGTGGCCCAGAGCGGCACGCACCTGGAAATCACGAATCTGATTATCCCGGGCGAGAATGATTCTCAGGAAGATCTCACGGATCTGATCGAATTCGTGGCCTCGATCTCGGACATGATTCCGGTCCACTTCTCGGCCTACCGCCCGGACTATAAGCTCGACCACGCGTCGACCCCGCCCGAGACGCTCCTTCGAGCTGCAAAACTGGCCGCCTCGAGGCTCAAATACGTCTATTTAGGGAACGTGTGGTTGCGCGAGGGGACCGACACCGTTTGCCCGCAGTGCGGTTCTTTGCTGGTGGAACGGAGCGGCTTCAGGGCGACCGTGATCGGGCTCAGGGGCAGCCGTTGCGCCGCGTGCAACTTCGACACTGGAATACGAAATGACTGACGGAGAGGTCAACGGCACACGGCAGATTCCGATAAACGGATAGGCGACCGGAGCTTCCCCGTACGTGGCCACAGGGGCGTTCGAGAGGCCGTCAGGTCGCGGTTACTGCCGTCAAGGGCTGCTGAAACAAGAGTTATTCCGCAATGGCAAAGGCCTTTTGTAAACGATTCGTAATTTCCTGTCGGTTTCTGCTGCTTGCAGCCGGCCTGGTCTCCGGCCTGGCCTCCCCCGGCGTCGGGCAAATGTATTTCGGCAAGAATAAGGTCCAGTATGCGCGGTTCGACTGGCAGGTGATGACGACCGAGCACTTCCGCGTCTACTTCTACCAGGCTGAGGTTGAAGTTGCCCGGATCGCGGCGCATACGGCAGAGGAGGCCTATCGTCCGCTGGCCGCCAGGTTCAACCTGGAGATAACGAAGAAGGTGCCGCTTATCGTGTATTCGGCGCCGGGGTACTTCTCGCAGACGAACGTGGTGCCCGGCCTGCTGCCGGAGTCGGTAGGCGGACTGACGGAGTTTCTCAAGGGGCGTGTGGTGGTTCCGTTCACCGGCTCCTACCACGATTTCAATCACGTGATCAAGCACGAGCTTGTACACGTCTTCATGCTTGCCAAGATCGATGCGCAGGTCAGCCGCCAGAGTCACTTCCGGTACGGGTGGCCGCCGCTATGGTTCACCGAAGGTATCGCGGAGTACTGGTCCGAGGGATGGGATACGGAAGCCGACATGGTCATCAAGGACATGGTGCTCAACAACCGGTTGTATTCCATTTCGGACCTCTGGGCCGTGCAGGGAACGTACTACATGTACAAGCTGGGGCAGTCCATCTGTGCCTTCATAGACTCGGCCTACGGGCCGGACAAGCTCACCCTGATTTTCGAGAACTGGACCAAGGGCCGTCATTTTGAGGACATCGTGAGCCTCACTCTCGGGGAGGACCTCGAGCGGCTCTCGGAGGAATGGGAGTACTCGCTCAAGAAGAGGTATTTCCCCGAGATGGAGCGGTTTGGTTTGCCGAAGATGGAATCACGCCAGCTTACCTATGGCAGGGTATCGCTCAAAGCGGTACCGGTCGAATGGGACGACGACAGCGGGCACACCGATTGGATTGTGTACATGGCCAACCGGATGGGTTACACCGGGCTGTACATGAAACCGCGGACCGACTCCGCGGAAGGCGTACGCACGCTCCTGAAAGGGGAGCGGTCGTCCCGGTTCGAATCGCTCCACCTGCTGCGCTCGGGGATCGACGCTACCGGCTCCGGGCTGATAGCGTTTTCGTCCTTCTCGAAGGGGCGCGACGTCATCTACCTTTACGACCTGAACGAGGGGAAAGTGACGCGTCGATACGAACTGCCGGAGTTGATCGCCGCCGTTTCACCGCGTTTTTCGCCCGACTGCGGGCGGCTCGTTTTTTCCGGCGTCAAGCGAAGCGGCTTCTCCGACCTGTACGTTCTGAATCTCGCGACCGGTGAGTGCCGCGCTGTCACGGACGACGTCTACCATGACGTTGATCCGGTGTTCGGTCCGGACGGTGAGACGGTGGTGTTCGCGTCCAATCGCGGGACCGACGGACGCAACGGGGCCACCAACCTGTTCGAGGTCGGCGTGGAGACGGGAGAGCCGGTCCAGCTTACCTTCGGCCTGCACCGTGACATGACGCCTGAAACCTCTCCGCACGGAGTCTACTTTACGTCCGACCGCGGCGGCTCATACAACATTTTCCTGCTGTCCCGGGATGGTACGATGACCCGCCAGTCAGTCTATGCTACCGGTGCTTTCGATCCCAGGCTGACGCCCGACGGCAAGAAACTCGTTTACACCGGTTACCAGGACATGGGGTACAAGGTCTACGAGATGCCGCTGCCCGAGAATCCGGAACCGGTGGCGACCACAATTGCGCCGGGTATCGCCCAGTGGTATCCCGAGCGCATCGACTCAAAAACCAGCCGGGCGTCCATCAGATATGACATCGAGTACTCGTTCGATATCGCCCAGTCCACCATTGGCTATGACCCGGTGTACGGTTCGCTGGGTGGTCTCCAGGGGATGGTTTCGGACATTCTCGGTGACCATGCCATCTACTTCGTCGTCACCAATACCGCTGATTCCAAGGATGACTTTCTCTCGTCGATCAACGCCGGCATCACCTACGTCAACCGGGAACGGCGGCTGAACTGGGGGGCTGGGCTGTTCCACCTGTATGACGAGTACTTCAACGACGTCGATCAGTTCTATGACCTGCGCCAGGCCGGCGCCTTCCTGCTGCTGAGCTACCCCGTGTCCAAGTTCTCGCGGTTTGACCTGGCCTCCTTTGCCCGCTACTGGCATAAAGACCGCCGGTACGGGCTGGCGGATCGCGAGGCGTTCCTGGTCACCAACCAGATCAGCTGGGTCTACGACAACTCCCTGTGGGACGTGTCCGGGCCGATCGAGGGTCGGCGCATCAATCTCTCGTATGGGATCACGACCTCTCTCAGCGACGCGCGCAACTACAACCGGCTTGTCTCCACCGACGTCAGACACTATTTCCGCCTGGGCCGGTACTCCGCCCTGGCCAATCGGTTGTTCTGGTTCAGTTCGGCCGGCCTGGAGCCCCAGCGCATTTACTTTGGCGGGAGTTGGTCGTTTCGCGGCTTTGACCGCCGGGCTTTCTACAACCGCAACATCCTTTTCGCGTCGAACGAACTGCGCTTCCCGCTGATCGACAATCTGCAATTCGGCACACCCGTCGGCGGCCTGGACTTCAGCGCCATCCGGGGCGCGCTGTTTTTCGACGTCGGCTCGGCATGGGATGACGAATTCGACCAGCTTCTCGGGTCGTTCGGCTGGGGCTTCCGCGTGAACCTCGGGTACGTCGTTCTGCTGCGGTTCGACTTCACCCGAACGACCGATTTCGAGACCATCAGCGGCAGAACCGACTTCGACTTCTTCTTCGGGTGGAATTTCTGATGGCGTCCGTGACCCGCGGTCTCTTTCTTCTGTGTCTGATAGTCCTGGTCGGCGGCTGCTCGGCCCGCTACCGGCTGGACAGAGACATGGTGTCCACCGGGTCACCCTGGCCGTTCGCCCGGGGCGGTAGCGAGGCTACGGGGGCGGTTACTCATCAGGCGTTTCGGGGCAAACTGGACGTCATCTGGAGCCGCCGTATGGGCGACAAACCGGCCGGTCCGCTGACCATCTACCACGAGGCTCTCATTTATCCGGGCACGAAAAAGAAAGCGCGGTTCTTCGATATCCGAACGGGCCGTTCACTGGGGTCGCTCAAGACCAAGGGTGTAGCGCAGACCGGGCTGGTGATGCAGGATTCCCTGGCCTTCTTTGCCGTCGGTCCCAAGCCCAACCGCTTATACGGCATAGACCTGGTCAACAGAAAAACCATTTGGAAAGCGTCTGTAAAGGATGCCGCACCGGGGCCGATAATAGTAAGTAACCGCCTGCTAATAAGTTCCGGTGACGGGACGGTAGCCGCGTTTGACCCGGCCAGCGGCGAGCGCATCTGGCAGTTCTCTGCCGAGGGTAAGTTCATCGCATCCGCCGCCTACGGAAACGGAAGGCTGTACCAGCCCGACGACCGTGGCCTGTTGCACGTTCTGTCACTGGACGACGGCCGCGAGATCATCGGTATCAAGACCGGGGGTCCGCTGGTCAACTGGGTGGCGGTGGGAGATCTGCTGTACGCCACGGACATGACGGGTCATGTCTACGCGATTGGACCGGAAACCGGTGAGATCGTCTGGCGTGCGGCGCTCGGTCAGCCTACCTGGACCTCGCCGGCGGCAGCAGGCGGACGGGTATTCGTCGGCCACAGTGCCGGTGAGCTGGTGGCGTTCGATGCCGTCACCGGCGGACGGCTCTGGACCTTTGATGCCGGCGAGGTGATCAAGGCCTCGCCGCTGGTGATCGATGAGTACGTCGTGCTCGGTACGCTCGGTGGGAACCTGTTCCTTCTTGATGCGGCCGACGGCAGCGTGATCGCCAGCCAGAAGGTGAAGGGCGCGATCGCCTTTCCGCCCGTTACAGACGGTGAACGCGTGTTCGTGGCAACCCAGAAGGGTAGGGTGGTTTGTTTTGGAGAACGTTATGAGCAGCACAAGCAGACCGATCACTGAGTCTTCTCTCAACAAGGACCTGAATGACATCGCCCACGCCCTGATCAGGGAACTGGCCACGGCGTGCCGGAAGATGGCGATCTACGGCCCGGGCCATCCGCTGTCGATCAAAGCGCTGGACAAACCGTTCCTCGTTCTCGGCAGCATCTTCAGGTACAAACGGTACATCAACCTGAACGTGCAAAAGGGGTGTCTCTACGCGCTGAACATCGGCGTAAAGGACACCGTATTCAGTGCCCAGATACTTCAGTATATGCAGCTTCTCGACATCGGCGCTCTCCTGTTCGACCGTATCGTTACACCCGATGAGTTCGCGGTTTTCGTGGAGAACGCCGTTCGCAGGGACAGCCTTTATGACCCCAATTTCAATGTGGCGGCCTGCCTGAGCGAAAACGGTATCGCGAGTATCCAGGTCAACTCAGAAGACGCCTTCGGGCTTTTTGAGCGCGGCAGACAGTACCGGGGAGAGTTCGAAGGCGATTACTCGGTAAGGCGGTTTGTGCTCGATCAGCTCGGCAGCGACCTGGTGACGCTGGCCAGAGCCTACGCTGCGACGGACGAACAGCTACTCTCCATGGGCATCGATTTCGACGCCGACATTGTCAGGTACCTGATCCCGGAACGAGTGGCGTCAGTCGATGCCGGGACGATCCGGGCGGCCCTCACGTCGCTGGTGGATAAGATCAACTCGGTGCCGTCGGACCAGCGGCAGGGGGACGATGCGGTAAACGACTACCTCACGATGTTTCGCCTGGTCGAGTACCATCCCGACCGGGAACAAATCGTGCAGAACCTCGATGACAGCCTGGTGCGCAACGGCGCACGCGGCCACGAGCCTGACCCGGCCAGCGCCACGGGGACTATCAAGAGCGAATCGCTCAGCCGCGTTGAACGGCTCCTGGACAGGTTCTTTGCCGTCGACAGCAGAGACTACCGCGTGTCCGACTTTGCCGATGCCTTCCGCCGGCTGATGACGACCGGTCAGCGCGAGAAGGCCGAAGACGTGATCGTGCGACTGATGGACCTGATGAGTTCGCCGGAACCTGATTTCCGGCAGAAGGCCCTGAGTCTTCTTACCACCGTGTTCACCACGCTCAACCTGGTCACCGACGAACCGGTCATGGCATTTGCCGTCAAGAACGTGGCCCAGCGCGTCAGGGATCGCCGGGAGACGTATGAATACTCCGAGCTGGTCTGGAAGCTGTTCGAGAAGTGCCTGGACAACAATCGGTGCGCCTACCTGGTCGACATCACGACCGCAATGGCCACGCGCCGCCAGGTGGAAGATGATGTTACGGTGTACGATTCCATGGCCGTCAAGAATGCGTTTGAGCACATTAACCAGCGCGACGTGATAGACAAGCTCGTCTCCGACCTGGTCAAGTCCCGGGGCGAAGAGGCGACCGAGTTGAAATCGACGCTGGTGGCGATTTGCTCCGAAGAGGTGGCGCTCACTCTGGCGTCTATTATGTCTCATTCCGAACGGAACGTACGCCAGCAGGCGCTCAAGATTCTCGCCGAGCTGGGCAAAGCCTCGCTGAAGGTCTTCACCCGGATTCTCGTAAACGACAGTTACTTCGAGCGCGACCCCGGACGCCACGAGCTTGCCGACGAGCGGTGGTACGTGGTGCGCAACTCCATCTTCGTGCTCGGTTCGCTGGGCGACCCCGAGGGGATCATGCCCCTGCGCCTGCGTCTGTCCGACAGTGACGTGCGCGTCAGACGCGAAATTGTGCGCGCCCTGGAGAAAATCGGGAGTGAAGAAGCGGTCGACTGCCTGATCTTCATCGCCGAAGATCCGGTCACGGAAATCCGGGAATCGGCGATTATCGCCATCGGATTGATCGGCACCGCCGACACCGCTCCACTGCTCATTGACCTCGTACGCCGCACCAGGAGCGACGCCTTCAAGTGTGTGACGGCCCTGGGCAAACTGGGCGGTGACGAAGCCCGAGCCTTTCTCTGCAACCTGCTTGAAGACGAAAAAGCGCTTACCGAACTGGCCGGGGGAAGGGTTTCCAGGGAAGACCTGCGGGTCGCCGTGGTCCGGGCGCTCGGACAAATCGGTGACAAGACCGCCATTGCCAAAATCCAGGCATTCCGGGCCCGTCAGTCTGCCACCCAGAAAATGTTCTTTAAGAACTCCTCCATCAACAAAGCCATAGACGAAGTCCTCTCCAGGCAGTAATTGGGCTATAAGTCCGCCCGCGCCATTTTGGCATAATCATGCCAAATCGACATCTATATCTGCCATATTGACTGCCACATTATGCCATAGCGGCATATCATCTGACTGCTCATTGTCAGTTCGAATCCTTAACTCGTTGACAAAACACAACTTGAAAGCTTCGGCACGACACGTGCTTTTAATTCGGCTGACGTGAACAGGCAAACGAAAACAATGAATAGCAGGAGGAAAGAAACAATGACGTACCTGACTGTAAAACCGAATCGGAACGGGTTGAGCAGAGTGTTCGACAGCTTTATTGGCGACATGTTCAGCCTTCCGGCCGTCCGCTCGATGGCCGACGCTGACGGCGACTTTTCGCCGCGGGTCAATGTCCACGAGAGCAAGGACAGTGTGGCTCTGACTTTCGAGCTTCCCGGTATGAAGAAGGACGACATCAAGGTAACCGTGCAGGACGGTAACCTGACGGTTTCCGGCCGCAGGGAGTTCAAGTCCGAGGACAAGGACGGGGACTACGTTCGGTGCGAGATTCGCTCGGGTTCGTTCAGCCGCTCATTCACGCTGCCGGACTCGGTCGACGCCGAGAAGATCAAGGCCGACTACAAGGATGGTCTGCTCGAGGTCTCGCTGGCTCGACGCGAAGAACTCAAGCCGAAAGAGATCGAAGTAAAGGTCTCGTAAGTGATTGACAGGCAACAGACCTGTCAGGCTGGTTGTAGCGGAGGGCTGGTCGGCAAGACCAGCCCTTTTTTGCGCCGTACAAGCGGCGCGCCGCGAGTCGGTTCGGCAGGTCCGGAGGCTGGTAATGACGTAAAGGAGGTGATGTGAAATGGCCAAGGACTATTACAAAGCGCTCGGCGTGAGCGAGGACGCCACGCTGGATGAGATTAAGCGGCAGTATCGTAAGCTGGCCAAGAAGCATCATCCTGACCACAACAAGGGGGACAAGGATGCTGAGGCGAGATTCAAGGACATCAGCGAGGCGTATGAAGTCCTCAAGGATGAAAACAAGCGGGCTGAGTACGACGCCCTGCGCAAGTATGGAGCTTTCGCCGGCGCCACCCACGCCGGTGGGTTCGATCCCGGTGCCTTTGGCGGCGGGTTTGACTTCTCGCCCTTCGGCAAGTCCGGCCGATGGACTTTCCGAAGCGGCGGCGGTGCCGCTCCGGACGACCTGGGTGACCTGAACGACATTCTCGCATCGCTGTTCAGCCGCGGCGCGGGTCCTGCAAAAGGTCCCGGCCACGAGTTCGGACGCCAGGGCGGGCCCAGGGCGGGCGCGGACCTTGTCGCGCGGCTGACAATTTCGTTTCTTGAAGCTGTCAACGGCACGACAAGAATGCTCTCGCTGCCGTCCTCCGGTAAGAAGCTTTCGGTGAAAATACCGGCCGGTATTGACGACGGCGGCAGGATTCGTCTGCGAGGCCAGGGGGAACCGGGCCTGTACGGCGGACCGAACGGAGATCTGATAGTAACGGTGATTGTGATGCCGCATCAGCAGTTCACACGCAAGGGTAACGACATCTACAGCTCGGTGGAAATCTCGTTTGTCGAGGCTGTCACCGGCTGCAGTAGACAGGTAAAGACTCTTACCAAGACGGTCTCGCTGACCATTCCGGCCGGCACGCAGCCCGGCACGCGGCTTCGCCTGAAGGGCATGGGTCTGGCGGTGGGCGCCGTGCGGGGTGACCAGTATGTCGAGGTCAAGGTGAAGATCCCGAAGACGCTTACGGCCCGGCAGCGGAAGCTGCTGGAAGATTTTGAGAAAGACGAGTAAGGCAGGTGAATGAATATGAACCTGAATAGATTTACGCAGAGATCAATCGACGCCATCTCTTATGCCCAGCAGATGGCGCAGGCGGAGGGGCACCCCCAGATGACGCCTGAACATCTGCTGGCCGCACTGCTCAAGCAGGAGGAGGGGCTGGTCGGCCAGACTCTCAGGAAGCTGGGGGTGGACGTCGGCAGGATCGAGGCCGAGGTCACGGACGCGCTCAAACTGCTTCCGAGACAGCAAGGCGGCCAGCTGTATCCGTCAAACGAACTGACGCAAGTGTTTTACAAGGCGGAAGCCGAGCTAAAGCATTTCAGGGATGAGTACGTCTCGGTTGAGCACCTGCTGCTGGCGCTGCTCGAGGTCAAGTCCAAGGCGCAGGAGATACTCAGGCAGAACGGCGTCAAGCGGGACGAGGTTCTCAAGGCGCTGACGTCGATGCGCGGGGGCCAGCGGGTCACGGATGCCGATCCGGAGTCCAAGTATGCGGCTTTGGAGAAGTACTCGCGCGACCTGACGAAAATGGCCGCCGAGGGGAAACTGGACCCGGTTATCGGTCGTGACGACGAGATACGGCGCATTATCAAGATTCTCTCCCGGCGCACGAAGAACAACCCGGTGCTGATCGGCGAACCCGGCACCGGTAAGACGGCGGTAGTGGAGGGCCTGGCGCAGAAGATCGCCATCGGCGAGGTACCGGAGACGCTCAAGGACAGGCAACTGGTAGCTCTCGACCTGGGCGCCATGATTGCCGGTTCCAAGTTCCGGGGCGAGTTCGAGGAACGCCTCAAGGCGATTCTGCGCGAAGTAGAGAATTCCAGCGGCCGCATTATCATGTTCATCGACGAAATGCACACCATCGTCGGGGCGGGTGCCACCGGCGACGGTTCGCTGGACGCCTCCAACATGCTCAAGCCGGCCCTGTCCAGGGGCGAAATCCGGTTCATCGGCGCGACCACCCTTGACGAGTACCGCAAGCACATCGAAAAGGACGCTGCCCTGGAGCGGCGCCTGGCCCCGATCCTGATCGAACCGCCGTCCGTGGAGGAGACGGTGTCGATACTTCGCGGCCTTCGTGAGCGTTACGAGGTGTACCACGGCATAAAGATCTCCGACGCCGCCATTGTGGCGGCGGCGAAGCTGGCGGACCGGTATATCGCGGACCGTTTTCTGCCCGACAAGGCGATAGACCTGATTGACGAGGCCGCCGCCGAGCTGCGGATATCGATCGATTCCCTGCCGGAGGAGCTTGACACGGTCGAGAAGCGTATCCGCCAACTGGAGATTGAGAAGGAAGGCGTCAAGCGCGAGAAAGATGCCAGGGATCGGCTCAAGCCTATTGAGAGCGAACTTTCCGACCTGTACGCCCAGCGGGATGAACTGCGCACCCAGTGGCAAAAGGAAAAGGAGGCGGTCGAGGCCATCCGGCAGATCAAGTCCGACGTCGAGCAGATGAAACTTCAGGCGGCTGAGGCCGAGCGGCGGGCGGACTTTGAAACCGCCGCCAGGCTGAAGTATGCCGATATCGCCGACGCGGAAAAGAAGTTGCAGTTGCTCGCGCATTCGCTGACCGTCATCCAGGAAAAGCGGCAGCTTCTCAAGGAGATGGTCGACGCCGACGACGTTGCCGATGTTGTGTCCAAATGGACCGGGATTCCGGTGACGCGCCTGTCGGAGTCTGAATCCGAGCGACTGATAAAACTCGAGGATAAGCTGCACGAGCGGGTGATCGGCCAGGACGAGGCGGTCACGGCGGTGGCCGACGCGGTGCGGCAGTCACGGGCCGGACTCTCCGATCCCGACCGGCCCATCGGGTCGTTTATTTTCCTCGGTCCCACCGGGGTCGGCAAGACCGAGCTGGCCCGGGCGCTGGCCGAGTTCCTTTACGGCACCGAGGAAGCGATTACCCGGCTGGACATGTCCGAGTACATGGAGAAACATACGGTGTCGCGGCTTATCGGCGCGCCGCCGGGATATGTGGGTTACGACGAGGGCGGCCAGTTGACGGAAGCCGTACGCCGTCGCCCCTACGCCGTGGTGCTGCTTGACGAGATTGAGAAGGCGCACCCGGAGGTGTTCAACATCCTCCTGCAGGTGCTCGACGATGGACGGTTGACCGACAATCAGGGCCGGACGGTGTCGTTCAGGAACACCATCCTGGTGATGACCTCGAACGTCGCCGCCGAGTACATCCAGAAGGAATCGCAGAACCTCGGCGAATTCAACCGCCAGGTCGTCTACGAGAACATCAAGCGGAACGTTCTGGCCACCCTCAGACAGACGCTTCGCCCTGAGTTTCTCAACCGGGTCGACGAGACCATTGTGTTCTCGTCGCTGACCAGGCCCGAAATCGCCGACATCGTTCGCCTGCAACTCAGGCGGCTGCAAACGCTGTTGACCGAAAAGGAGATTACGCTGGAGGTCACCGACGCCGCCGTTGATCACATCGCGGCGACGGCGTATGACGAGACGTTCGGCGCTCGCCCTATCAAGCGGTTTATCAATAAGCAGCTTAGCCAGAGGATCGCCAGAATGTTGCTGTCCGGCGACCTGGGCCAGGGGCAGAGGCTGCGGGTGGATATTGTGAATAATGAGCTTCAGCTTACCGGTCTCAACGACAGACCGGAAGAAGAGGCGGTTCAAGCGTAAATCGCGGGGATGCGGTAAACGGCAGGGTCGATGCCCCTGCCGTTTTTTTTTGCCTAGGTCCGTTGCGGCCGGGACGGGGCATCAGGGTTAAATCGGCCGGCCGGTTTTGGGACCGGGCAGCCCTTCCAGCGCCCGGCCTGGACAGGCGGGGGTAAATTCAAAAGGGACTATGGGAGCCCGGTTTGGCCCCTGACCAGAGCCCTTGCGCTCCGGAGACAGGCAATGAACGCTTCCTCGGCGTGCGGGCGCAGCACCGAGTCGGAGATGACGAGTTCGAAAATCAGCAGGTCCGCCCCGCCGTCGAAATAAGAAACCATGACATTGGGGATGAAGCGGCCCTTGTCATCGAGGAAGAACGTCTTGATCGGATCGCCGCTGCCGATCATGACCGAATCTACCTTCCACATGACCAGGCTGTCGCCGTAGTGGGCTCTGAGTGAGGCGGTGTCATGGGCTACGACGTCTGCAAACGACAGCCCCCGAATCTTGTAGATGTTTACGCCGATCATAATCTCGGCGCCGCCGTACTGCGAGGATTCAGGAACGAAGGCAAACGAGTACCCGTCGTCGATCGCCTCGCGGTCGACCAGCCTGAACCGAGGGGGTGGCGCTATCACGTAGTTGAGCGTTTCCCCTTCATAGAAAGCCGCGTTCCGGCTGATCACTTCCTCGGGTTGGGAGGCCGCCGACTCGACCCACAGGCAGAGTAATACGGCCGCGAGGGACAAGTATACCTTCATATCATCAGTATATCGGCACGGGCAGACGGAGCGTTTAGGTGACCTTTGCAGGTATAACGGTCGGGGATCCGGGGCAAAAAACCGATATTCGCTTGTCACCGGCTGCGGCCGGGTTTATAATGGCTTTTCCGGTCGGCCGGGTAACGGCCGAGGTGGAGTAGGACAACAACGCCAACATCAAGCGATAGAGGTTTCTAATGGCTGGTATTGTAGGCTACGGAGCGCATCTTCCGAGACATCGCATAAAGATTGCCGAGATTGCCAAGGTCTGGGGAGCGGATGCGCCGAGCTACGAGAGAGGGCTGATGCTGCGTCAGAAGTCGGTTCCCCCGCCCGACATGGATACGATAACCCTGTCCGTGGAGGCCGCCAAGAACGCGCTGAAGCGCTCCGGCGGGGTGGACCCGGCGGATATAGGAGCGATTTATGTCGGTTCGGAGTCGCATCCGTACGCGGTGAAACCATCGGGCACGGTCGTGGCGGAAGCCATCGGAGCTACGCCGGATATCCATTGTGCCGATTTCGAGTTTGCGTGCAAGGCCGGATCGGAAGCAATGTTCGTGGCGCTCTCCCACGTCCAATCCGGGAACATGAAATACGCTCTGGCCATCGCCGCCGACACGTCGCAGGGAGCACCTTCCGATGCCCTGGAGTTCTCCACGGCCGCCGGCGCGGGTGCCTTCATCATGGGCATGGAGAATCTCATCGCCGAGGTTCTGTACACGCATTCCTACATGACCGACATGCCCGATTTCTGGCGTCGCGAACACGAGTTTTACCCGCAGCACGGCGGGCGTTTCACCGGTGAGGAAGCCTACTTCGCCCATACCAAGGGAGCTTCGCGGGCTATCCTGGAGAAATCGGGGATGAAGCCGGCCGACTTCAGGCACGCTGTTTTTCACCAGCCCAACGGGAAGTTCCCGGTCAGGGTCGCCCGTGATCTCGGGTTTAGCAGTGAGCAGATTCAAGCCGGTCTTCTGGCACCGACGCTCGGGAATACGTATTCAGGGGCGTCACCGATCGGGCTGACGGCGGCGCTGGACGCCTCAAAACCAGGCGACCTGATCTTTATGTGCTCGTACGGTTCCGGCGCCGGTTCCGACGCCTTTATCTGGAAGGTCACGGGGCGCATCGACGAGGCGCGCGACAAGGCGGTTCGTACGAAAAAGCTCCTGGACGAAAATCTCTTCTACATCGACTACGGCACCTACGCCAAGTATCGTGGGAAGATCATCAAGAACAATTAGGAGGACATTCAGCGATGAGAAAGGTTTGTGTAGTAGGTGTCGGCTTGAGTCAGTGGGGAGAGATCTGGCGAAAGTCGTTTCGCCAGCTTTTTGTCGATGCCGCTATGGACGCAATTCGTGACTCCGGGGTCGATCACCTGGACTCGCTGTACGTGGGTTGCATGTCCGGCGGGCTTTTCGTCGGCCAGGAACACGTGGGTGCCCTCATGGCCGATTACATGGGCATGCCCGGCGTGCCGGCCGTCCGGGTGGAGTCGGCCTGCGCGTCCGGCGGGATGGCGTTTCGGCTGGCGTTTCTCGAAGTGGCTTCGGGCAACGCCGACATCGTCATGGCCTCCGGTGTCGAGAAAATGACCGACTGTTCGGGTGACGACGCCACCTACGCCCTGGCTGCGGCCGCGGATCAGGAATACGAAGTGTTCCACGGTGCCACGTTTCCGGGATTGTACGCCATGATGGCGCATGCCCACATGGCCAGGTACGGGACGACCCGCGACATGCTCTCGGCGGTGGCGGTCAAGAACCATCGTAACGGCGCCCGGAACCCGGTTGCCCAGTACCCCTTTGAGATCACGGCCGAGCAGGTGGCCAAGTCCGTTATGGTCGCGGACCCGCTTCACATTCTGGACTGCTCGCCGATCACCGACGGGGCCGCCGCCGTGATCGTGACGACCGAAGAGGTTGCCAGGAAGCTTGGCAAACCGTACGTGATAGTGACCGGCAGCGGTGCCGGCACCGATACTATCGCCCTTGCCCAGCGCGAGGACATGACGACTATCAAGGCCACGACGGCGGCCACGCAGCGGGCGCTGAAAATGGCCGGCCGGAAGATCGAGGACGTCCAGTTCTGCGAAGTGCACGACTGTTTCACCATTGCAGAGCTCGTGGTGACGGAATCAATCGGCAAGTTCAAACCGGGCAAAGCCGGTCCGGCGGCTCTGGCGGGGGAAACCTCGCTGGAAGGAACGTTTCCGGTTAACCCGTCGGGCGGCCTGAAGTCCAAAGGACACCCCGTCGGTGCCACCGGCGTAGCACAGGTGATTGAGGTCTATAAACAACTGACCGGGCAGGCGGAAAACGGTCGGCAGATTGCGGGGTCGCCGAAGACGGGCCTGACGCAGAACATGGGCGGTTCCGGCGCATCCTCGGTCACGCACATATTGGAGGTGGCGTGATGACTATGTTCAGCTCTCGCAACTGGCGCGAGTACCCGCAGCGGTACCGGCTGGAAGCGGTCAAGTTCAAGAAGAGCGGCAAGACGTATTTCCCGCCGAGGCTGGTGGACCCGGAAACCGGCGATACCGAATGCGAGAAGGTCACGCTGCCGGACACCGGCAAGATCGTCACGTACACCGTTATCCGTGTGGCGCCGAGTCAGTGGGGAGACATTGCACCGTACGCCCTGGCCATTGCCGAACTGGCTGACGGCACCCGGCTGATGGCGCAGGTCACGGACTGCGACGTCGAAAAGGTCAAGATCGGGATGGAAGTACGGCTGGAGTTCCGCCGTATCCAGTCCGAGGGCCACCACGGCGTGATCAGCTACGGGTACAAGTTCGTGCCCAAGTGGTACTGAGAAGCGTTCTCGATTCTCGCTCTTACGACGACACTGTTTTGACACGGCAGGACTTTCGGGTCCTGCCGTTTTCTTTTGCCGGTCCCACGGGCGCGCCGGTCCGTCGCCGGGACAAACATTTACTTGCAGGTGCGTACAGTCGCCGGTAACTTGGTGTTTCTTCAATGTCGCAGGGTTATACCGTGCGCTCAACGATGGTGGAGGAGGAGATACCAATGGACAACAAGCTGTCGAACCCGGCGCCGCTGGGACTGATGGGTTTCGGCATGACCACCGTCCTGCTGAACATTCACAATGCCGGGTTTTTCCCGCTTGGTTCGATGATTCTCGCGATGGGAATCTTCTACGGGGGTCTGGCACAGATCTTTGCCGGCATCATGGAATTCAGGAAGGGAAACACCTTCGGGACCACGGCCTTCACCTCGTACGGTCTTTTCTGGGTGTCGCTGGTGGCCTTGATCGTCTTTCCCCGAATCGGGTGGGCCGAGGCAACCCCGGCGGGCTTCATGGCCTGGTACCTTTTCTTCTGGGGCCTGTTTACATGCTTGATGTGGTTTGCCACGTTCGGCAAGCACCGTGCTCTGCAGGTCGTTTTTCTCACTCTGACGATTCTTTTCTGGCTGCTGGCGGTCGCTGACTGGACGGGCTCGGCCGCGGTGCGCATAATTGCCGGGTACGAGGGCATCGTGTGCGGTCTTTCGGCCATCTACCTGGCCATGGCCGAGGTCATCAATGAATCGCAGGGCAGGACGATCCTGCCGATCGGGTAAAGCGTCAAGGAACGGCCGGTCTCAACTCCTGTCGGGTCCGGCCTCTCTGAAATCGTTACGTGAGGACAACGCAATGGACACGGCGGGTGGGTACGAAGACTTTCCGTTTGTTGCTGAATACTATGACTACGTGCATTCGTATGCGGCTCTGAAGGACACTGACTTCTTTGTCGGATTTGCCCGTAAGGCGTTCGGTCCGGTCCTGGAGCTTGCCTGCGGCACCGGACGGGTGCTGATCCCGACAGCAAAGGCCGGCATCGAGATAGTCGGGCTCGATCTCTCTGAGCCAATGCTTTCCGCCTGCCGAAGAAAACTGTCCAAGGAGGCGGCCGAGGTTCAGGCGCGGGTTCAGCTCGTTCACGCCGACATGCGACGCTTCGACCTCAAGCGCCGGTTTGCGCTGGCCATGATCCCGTTTCGATCCTTTCAACTGTTGACCGAGATCGATGACCAACTGTCATGTCTGGCCTCTGTCCATCGCCACCTTCAGGATGACTGCCGCCTCGTGCTTGACCTGTTCAATCCGCATATGCCGTGGCTGGCCGGTGAGCCGCGAAAGGAGGAGTACGGTGATGATCCGCCGGTGACGATGCCGGACGGCCGGAAGGTCTACATGCGCGGGCGCAATGTTCGGATCGACAGACCGAAACAGTGTATCGATGTCGAACTGATCTTTTACGTCGAGCATCCTGACGGGCGGAAAGAGCGACTGGTACACTCCTTTCGTGTCTTCTACCTGTTTCGCTATGAGGCCGAGCACCTGCTGGCACGAAGCGGGTTCGAAGTCGAGCACGTCTACGGCGATCACGAGATGAATCCGTTCGGCACCGAGGAACCCGGAGAGCTGATCCTGGTTGCGCGCAAACGCCCCTGACCGGCCCTGAGGGCGGTCAGACCTTCGGACGTCTCCGTCTAGTGGGCTGCGGACCCGAACCGCTGCCCGAGTACCCTCTCCCGGAAGGCGAAGATGGCGTCGATCTGCCTGCGGACCACAAGGGCATGGGCTATTCGGCCCAGGATACCCAGCGGCAGCCCGTAGCGGACGGTATCCCCCAACACGATGCCGTTCGCGATTTCCTCAAACCGGTGCTCATGGTGCCAGAACCTGTACGGCCCGAAGCGCTGTTCGTCGATGAACATGAACGGTTCGTTCACATGGGTGATTTCGGTCACCCACGTGACGGGGATACCGGCGAACGGGGTGATACGGTAGGTGACGAGCATCCCCTCGTACATCAGGGCCGGCACGTCGGAGATCGGTCTCAGGTTGAGCGAGGGCGGGGTCAGAAGCGCGAGATTCGCCGGGTTGGAAAAGAACCGCCAGGCGTCATTCAGCGACAGGGCCAGTTGCTGACTCCGCTGAACGCTGTAGATTTTCATGGCAGTGTGGTCTCCTCCAACTATTCAGACTTTCTCCAGGAGTTGATGTCGGCCAGCTCACCGGGGTATGGTCGGAAGAAGCTGTCAGACCGCAGGAACGTCTTGTCGTACCGGACGGCCCAGACCTGGAGCGTTTTTCGAAGCGCGCTCAGGGGGAACTCTCCCTGACAATACCTCTCTAACGACCGACTGAAGGCGTGCCTCTCGGAGGCGTCGAGGTGAGTCGAGTAGTAATCCAGTGCGCCGGCCAGTATTTTTCTTACGGAAGCCCGCCGGGGAGGTCTGCTCATGGCGGCGCGAAGGTGGAGCTGATATTCCGCGAAGGTCGCGCGTGGATGTTTCCTGTCGCAGGCTCGCATGGCCGCGTCGAGGCGCCGCGCCCGCCCCTGGTTGCAGGCGGCCAGCAGGTGACGGTTGTACCGATGAAAAGCAACCAGGCGTTTCATGCTGCCGGATCGCATGCTCAGGCGGAACGCTGCCAGTGTAAACAGCCCGGTCAACCAGTGTTCACGGGCGCGGTCCCGGGCCAGCCTCGAATCCGTCGTGACGGCCAGATCACCGCAGCGTTTCAAAACCTGTGCGGCAAAGACGCCGGAACCGTGCCGTGATTCGGTTCGATGATTGTCGGTCAGGCTTCGGATTCTCACGTCGCCGATGCCGCATGAGGGTGATCGGCCCTTGAGAATGAAGCCGTCCACGTCCTGCTGCGAAGAGAGAAACCGATGTGCGAAGGCATTCATCGTTCGGGTCAGATTCCGGCCGGTCGTCGGCTGGCAGAGTGAAATTTCCGATCCGGTCCGAACGAGTTCTATCGGTTCGCGGGGAGTGCCCAGCCCGATCCGGACCTCGGGGCAGACCGGTACGAAGTTCACGTACGGTTTGAGAGCCTGCACGAACGGGCTGCACAGACGCCGCCCGTCAAAGCGGCAGGCCTCGAATCCCAGGCACTTGCTGACCACTACCGTGGGTTTGGCGAACGAACTCATGCCGGGCTTCCGTTTACAACACTCCTGTCGTCGGTGTCCTCGCGCAGACGCTCACGCGCACCGCGCGGTCAAAACCTCGTTTTTCTCTGTCGGGCAAAGTAGCGCCGGTAAGTCCTGTTTGCAAGCCGAAACGGGCGCCGACCAGCGAAATCAAATCGACCGGTATCAGCTTCCCCTTTACAAAGGGAAGGCCGGCGGCTATATTGTTTCTCCTGTGTGCAAAGACACGCTTTTCGGTGGCTGGAGACAACGGCATAGCTGGGACCGCACAGCTTGAAGAAAGCAATTCGTATCGGCAATGCAGGCGGCTACTGGGGTGATGACCTCGCGGCACTAAAACGCCAGATCACAGGTGGACCGCTCGACTACATCATGATGGACTTCCTGGCCGAGATCACGATGTCCATACTCCAGCGCCAGCGCAAGAAATCTCCGGATCTCGGCTACGCGGTTGACTTCCTGGAACAGCTCGCGGAGTGCCTGCCTCTGGCTGTTCAGAAGGGAGTGAGGATCATAACGAACGCCGGGGGGATCAATCCGATCGGCATGGGCCGAAAGATTCTCGACATGGCTCGTGCCATGGGACTCGACCTGAAAGTCGGCGTGGTATATGGGGACGACATCGTCAATCAGCTTTATGAGCTTTCCGCCGCCGGTGAGCGGTTCACCAACATGGAAACAGGCCAGGACTTTCACGGCGTGCGTTCACGCATAGCCGCGGCCAACATCTATCTCGGCGCAGAGCCGGTCGTAAAGGCGCTCGAGACGGGCTGCCAGCTTGTGGTCACCGGTCGAGTCACCGACACGGGTCTGGCGCTGGCCCCGATGATACACGAGTTTGGCTGGGCCATGGACGACTGGGATCGCATGGCCGCGGGCATCGTGGCCGGGCACATAATCGAGTGCGGTTGCCAGGCCAGCGGCGGCAACGTCACCGACTGGCACGAAATTAAGAACTTCGAGGCCTGCGGTTATCCGATTATCGAAATGGATGACAGTGGAGAATTCGTCGTCACCAAGCACCCCCGCACCGGCGGGCTGGTTTCCGAGAAGACGGTCAAGGAACAGCTCGTGTACGAGATGGGTGATCCGGCCAATTACATATCGCCCGACGGGATAGCCCGCTTCGATACCATTCGGCTGAAACCCGCCGGTAAGAACCGGGTGCGCGTGTCCGGGATCAGGGGAAAGCCGGAGCCTGACCGCCTGAAGGTTTCGATGGCCTACGACGACGGCTGGAAATCGTCCGGCGAGGTCCTCGTGTCCGGACCCGACACGTATCGCAAGGCCGAGACCATCGCGCGGATCTTCTGGGGGAAACTCGGGCATACGTATGAGTCGACGCGCACTGAGATGATCGGTTCCGGCTCTATCTGGCCCGACCATCTGAGGAATTGCGACACCAACGAGATTCTGCTCCGCTTCGGGGTGCGGGATCGCGAGCTGGATAAAGTCAGGGACTTCGGCAAAGTGCTCTCGACGCTGATTCTGTCCGGCCCGGCGGGTATGGCGGTTACCGGGCAGGGCCGACCCAGGCCGAAACAGGTCATCGCATACTGGCCGGCCTTGATTCACCGCAGCCGCGTCCGGGCCAAGGTGCTGGCAATTACGACGGATGGCCGGGAGGAGTTCTACGAGATCTCGTTTCCGGTGCGGGTGCAGACGGCGCCGGTACAAGCCGCCGGGGCGAGGCCTCGTCGGAGAAAGCGACAACGACCCGCCGGACGGCTGAAAACGGCGCGGCTGCGCGATATCTGTTACGCGCGCTCGGGTGACAAGGGTGATACGTGCAATATCGGTGTGCTGGCGCGTACGCCCGAGGCGTACGGCTGGATCGTCGAACACCTGACCGCTGAACGGGTCAGGAGGTTCTTTCGCGGCATAACCGGGGGAAAGGTGATTCGCTATGAACTGGACAACTTGCTGGGCCTTAATTTCCTTCTGGAGGAAACGCTGGGCGGCGGCGGGACGAAATCGTTAATGATAGATCCGCAGGGAAAGACGCTGGCACAGGCGCTGTTGCAGATGCCCGTCAGAGTGCCCTCGTCGCTGCTTCAGAGTTAGACGGGACGGACACAGATGTTTCGTATTGAATCCAAAGTTGACACGAGTTCCGCGACGTTCAAGGAGAACGCGGAGGTAAACCGGCGGCTTCACGCCGAGTTCAAGGAGCGCCTGGAAAAGGTGAAGCTGGGAGGGCCGGAGAAGTCGCGCAAACGCCACGTCGACCGTGGGAAGATGCTGCCGCGCGACCGGATGGCCCGCCTGCTCGACCGCAACAGTCCCTTCCTGGAGATCTGCTCGCTGGCCGCCTATGACATGTACGACAACGACGCGCCCTGTGCCGGTATCATTACCGGTATCGGCAAGGTGCACGACAAGCACGTCATGGTGATTACCAACGACGCCACGGTGAAGGGCGGCACGTACTTCCCCATAACGATTCTCAAGCACGGGCGGGCGCAGGCGGTGGCGGAAATCAACAACCTGCCCTGCATTTACCTCGTCGACTCGGGCGGAATCTTCCTGCCCCTGCAGTCAGGCACCTTTCCCGACAAGGATCACTTCGGCCGTATCTTTTACAACCAGGCCCGGATGTCGGCCAAGGGGTTGGCCCAGATTTCAATTGTCCTGGGCTCCTGCACCGCCGGCGGCGCCTACCTTCCGGCGATGTCCGACGAGACCGTCATTGTTCGCAAACAGGGTACGATTTTCATCGGCGGCCCCCCTCTCGTCAAGGCGGCGACCGGTGAGGTGGTGACGGCCGAAGAGCTGGGCGGGGCGGACGTCCACTGCCGGACCTCGGGCGTTACCGATCACTACGCGCAGAATGACGAGCACGCCCTGCAGATGGCCCGCAACATCATCGAAAACCTCCACATACCCAGGCCCGCCGAAGTTGACCGCACGGCTCCGGAGGACCCGCATTACGATCCCGAGGAACTGTACGGTGTTGTCTCGCACGACGTCAGAAAGCCCTATGACATTCGTGAAGTAATCGCGCGGCTTGCGGACGGTTCCCGTTTCCACGAGTTCAAGGAGCTGTACGGCGCCACGCTGGTTACGGGCTTTGCGCGGATCATGGGTTATCTCGTCGGGATCATCGGCAACAACGGCGTCCTCTTTTCGGAATCGTCGCTCAAGGGCGCCCATTTCATCGAGTTGTGTACGCAGCGAAAAATCCCCCTTGTCTTTCTGCAGAACATATCGGGATTCATCGTCGGTCGTCAGTACGAGGCGGGCGGCATTGCGCGCGACGGAGCCAAGCTGGTTCACGCGGTGGCGAACGCGGACGTACCGAAGTTCACCGTCGTGGTCGGTGGCTCCTACGGCGCCGGAAACTACGCCATGTGCGGACGCGCTTACTTTCCACGGCTGATGTTCATGTGGCCCAACGCCCGGATTTGCGTCATGGGCGGCGAGCAGGCGGCCGACGTACTGGCGACGGTCAAGATTGTGCAGCTGCAAAAGGAGGGCAAGAAACTCAGCGAAGAGGAGATCAGGACCATCCGGCAACCGATCATAGACAAGTACGAGGCGGAGTCAACGCCGTACTATTCGGGGGCGCGGCTGTGGGACGACGGGATAATCGGCATGACCGATACCCGCCAGATGCTGGCCCTGTCGATAGCAATGGCTCTCAACGCGCCGATACCGGATCAGAAGTACGGCGTTTTCAGAATGTAAACGTGATCGTGACCCCGACGAGACAACCATGAGAATACGGTGAGCGCGAGCAAATGAACTTTACGACACTCAAATATGATAAGGACGGCCAGGTTGCCCGCGTCTGCTTCAACAGGCCGGAAATCCACAACGCCTTCAACGCGACCATGATCACCGAGATGTCGCGGCTGTTCTCCGAGATCGAAAAGGACAGCGAGGTTCGCGTGATAGTTCTGACCGGCGAGGGCAAATCATTCTGCGCCGGGGCCGACCTTAACTGGATGCGCGAGGTGGTCAAGCAGTCATTCGATGAAAACCTTGCCGAATCCAGCGCCCTGGCAGACCTGTTCTACCAGATTTATGCCTGCCCGTGCCCGGTGGTCGGCCGCATCAACGGCGCAGCCATCGGCGGCGGGACCGGGTTTGTGGCCGTCTGCGATATCGCCCTGGCGGCCCGTTCGGCCCGCTTCTCGTTTTCCGAGGTCAAGATCGGCGTCGTGCCGGCCTGTATCGGTCCCTACGTCATCAAGAAAATGGGGGAGGGAAAGGCGCGCGAGTTGTTTATCACTGGTGAGCGTATGCCGGCCGAGCGTGCCTTCCAGGTCGGCCTCGTCAACAAGGTGGTCGAGGACGACCGGCTTGATGCCGAAGTCGACCGCTTGGTTCAGGACCTCCTGACGTCGGGTCCGGAGGCCGTGGCCATGGCCAAGAAGCTCATCGGCGAGGCGCCGGGAATGTCACCGGAGCAGTTCAAGCCGTACACGGCCCAGATGATTGCACGGCTGCGCGTGTCGGATGAGGGGCAGGAGGGCATGACGGCTTTCCTTGAGAAGCGCAAGCCGGCGTGGGTGGCCCGGCGTGAACGGCGGGAGGAGTAGCTATGTCGGACGGATTATTCGCAAAGGTGCTCATCGCTAACCGCTCGGAGATCGCTGTGCGCGTCCTTAACGCCTGTCGCACGCTCGGGATTCCGACCGTTGCGATCTACTCCGAGGCGGACGCCAACAGCAGGCACCGGCTTCTGGCCGACGAATCGGTATGTATCGGACCGCCGCCGCCCGGCGAATCGTACCTGCACATCGACAAGATTATCGACGCCGCCAAACAAACAGGGTGCGACGCCATACATCCCGGCTACGGTTTTCTCGCCGAAAACCCGGCCTTCGCGAAACGCTGCGCCGATGAGAAGATCACCTTTATCGGCCCCGGCGCCGAGGCCATCGAACTGATGGGAAACAAGGTGATCTCACGCCGGATGATGGCCGACGCCGGGGTGCCCATCATCCCGGGCATGAATAGCAGCGAGTCATCCCCGGAAGCGTTCGCGCGCGAGGCGGAGAAGATCGGCTACCCGGTGCTGGTTAAGGCCGCCGCCGGCGGGGGCGGCAAGGGGATGCGTGTGGTGCGCTCCGATGATGACCTCCCGGCGGCACTTGAGGCCGCTCAGCGCGAAGCCAGAAACGCTTTCGGCGACGACACCATTTACCTCGAGAAGTTCCTGACCAATCCGAGGCACATCGAATTCCAGGTCCTGGCCGATCACCAGGGCAACTGCGTGCACCTGTTCGAACGCGAGTGTTCCATCCAGCGACGTCACCAGAAGATCATCGAGGAGTCACCGTCGACGGCACTCGACGAGGAGCTGCGGAACCGCATGGGCCAGGACGCCGTCAGGGTGGCTAAAGCGGCCGACTACACCAACGCCGGGACCGTGGAGTTTCTTTTGGACGAAGGCGGCGGCTACTACTTTCTGGAGATGAACACGCGTGTCCAGGTTGAGCATCCCGTGACCGAATTCGTCTGCGGCGTGGATCTCGTGGTTGAACAGATCAAGATTGCGGCCGGACTGCCCCTGTCGGATCATCTGTTCAATCTCGTGCAGCGCGGGCACGCCATTGAATGTCGCATCTACGCCGAGGATGGCGAGAACGACTTCCTTCCCTCGACCGGTCGAATCCTGCACTACTCCGAGCCGGTCGGCCCGGGAATTCGCGTGGATTCCGGGGTGACGACCGGGACTGATATCACCATTGATTACGACCCGATTATGGCCAAGCTTATCGTACACGCGCCGGATCGTTCCCTGGCGATACGCAAGATGATTGATGCCCTGCACCAGTACAAGATTCTCGGAGTGAAGACCTCCAAGAAATTCATGGTTGACGTCCTCCGTCACGAGGAGTTCGCCGCCGGCAGGACGTTCACCAGCTTTATTGAGCAGCACATGGCCGACCGGGCAACCGACCTCTCCGCCTACAGGGAACTGGCCGCCGCGGTGGCCTCGGTTGCGTCCGTGACCGGCCGTGAAGCACCAGCCGTTGCCGCCGAAGGCCGGACAGCTCTGCCCTCTCCATGGGAAACGCTTAGCCACTGGCAGATAGGAGATTCGATTGATGCATAGGCACGACTTCGTGTTTGACGGTCAGGCCGTTGAGTGCTCCACGGAGAAACGCGGCGCGGTTTACGAAGTACGGGTCGGCGAAAAGCTCGTGGAGGTACATCCGCTCGGCACGGACCTGTTCGCCGCAACTCTCAACGGTCAGAAGAAGATCATCGCCGCGGAATTCAACAAGGGAGTCTGCTATCTCGAGATCGATTCCGTCCAGCTCGAATTGCGCGAGCCCGGCGACGAAGGATTTGCCGGAAGTGGCGCTGACCTCTCCGCGGTCAAGGACAAGATATTCGCCCCCATGCCCGGAAGGATCGTCAAGATCCTGGTGAACGTGGGTGACACCGTCAAGGAAAAGCAGCCGCTGGTGATCGTCGAAGCCATGAAGATGGAGAACCCGGTCAGCTCTCGTGCCTGCGGCAGGATCAAGGCGATAAACGTCCAGGCCGAGCAGCAGGTCGACACCGAGACTCCGCTCATCGAGCTGGACATCCAGGAGTGAGCACAACTCAAACCTTGAGTTAGATAATCGGGCCGCGACCGCCGGTTCCGATCAGTGCTCAGCCGTCTTTCGGGAAAGCCCCCGATTGATCCCGGCCGTCTTAGATTTTAACCCCCAGGGTGACCGTCACAAACTGGTAATCTGATATATATGTTCCCGAGACATCGGTGAATCTGAACTCGATGAAGGGCCTGATCGGGCCACCGGCGGCCAGTTCGGCACCGAAGCCGGGGGATGCGTAAAAGTCGTTCTCCGAGCGGCTTTCGATCTGGCGCTCAATGATTCGGAGTCCGGAGGCCGTAGCCACGGTACTCCGGTACATGAACTGTTCGCGGCGCGCTTTCGCGTAGCCGCCGCCGAGAATCAGATAGAGCGTGGAACCGTTTCTCTGCCGATAGCTTATTTTCACATCAACCCCGGCGGCAACAAAGGAGAAATCTCCCTCGGTGTCTATATCCGACAGCAATCGATGGTAAAAGCCCCGGAGAATAAACTCAATGCCGCCTGACGGAACGGCTGCTAACGGCACTCCGGCACCAAGCCCGGCATGATAGCCGGTCTCGGCGCGTTCACCAAGATCGCCGACGGCAAGATTGCCGCCGCCACCCAGATACAGGGCGGCCCGTGACCCGGCCAGGCATGACGTCGAGCCGGTCAGCCAAAGAAGGAAAAGAATGGATATCCGTATCCGCGCCAACGTGAGTCCTCCACTGCGCCGGGCGCGGACTGACGGCCCGGCACAAACGCTAATATATCCAATAGGACCTGAAATAGAACCCCAAAGCACAAAAAAATACCGGGGCCGACGGCCCCGGTATTGGCACTGCCGAATAACAATCTCTTAGAAGAACTTTACTCCCAGTGTCACCGGCACGAACGAGGAGGATTCTCCTTCCGTGGCGATGGAGACGTAGCGCAGCTGCGCGAACAGGCTCCAGGCCGGGCCTGCCTTTAGCTCGACGCCGGCGCCGAGGTTAAAGTACATCTTGTTCTGGTCTTCCTGGATCAGGCTGTTGAGCGTGCTGGTAGCCAGAGTGTTGGAGCCGGAGAACTCAGACTGCTGGATCTTGGCCATTCCAAGGCCGCCAAGCACGAACGGCTTTACCGGGGAGGACGGAAGAGCAAACGACATCCGTGCGTCGACACCGAACATCCACATCTTGTTCGCGCCGCCTTCGACGCCCGTCAGCGTCGAGAGGAGGGGATTGCTGTCAAAATCGATCGGGAACTGGTGATGTTCCACCTTGGCCACTATCTGAGTATTCGGAGCAGCTTTGTAGCCAAAGCCTATGCTTCCGTGGAAACCGGTCTTGTACCCCTCCTTGAAACCGTCGGGCGCGGCCGGCAGCGACAGTGCTCCGCCTGCATAGAGGCTGAACGGCTGCGGCGCCTGCGCCCAGGCCGCGACAGCAAACACCGTCAGAAAGAGTACGGTGAAAAGCAGTTTCTTCATCTTTACCTCCAGTTAACGTGAGTGCCACCTGCGTTTGTAGATAAATCGGACGAGTGAGACGATTCCTTAACGGCCTGTGGTCAGGCAACTCGGATATACTCCGGGGCTCAATTAACTACGGGCAAGGTCTGGATTAAACCGGACTAATTCAGTCTGAATGGTTCATAAGGCCGCGAACAGGTTATTTCGCGCAGTCAGCACTTGCACACTGAGTGGTTCTGCCGGGTTGCGGGGTCGGTGTTACCTGCTGCTGCACGTCGGCGGAATTCGGCCTCTGGCGGCCACGGGACGGTCGGACAGGACGCCCCGAGACGACATTTGTGAACAAATTCACTTGCGCCTGCCCGCGCGATTCGTTATATAGCGCAAAAACATCGTCCGGCACAAATCCACTTATATCAGGAGGCTTCGATGCCAAAAAGAGACGAGGCTTATATCATCTCCGCCTGCCGGTCAGCAATTGGCACGTTGCACGGCGGCCTGGGCAGCTTCACTGGTCCGCAACTCGGTGCCTTTGCCGTCAAAGAGGCCGTCAAGCGTGGCAAAATAGATCCCGCTGCCCTTGATGAAGTCATTATGGGACAAGTAGTTCAGGGAGCTGCCGGTCAGGCGCCGGCCCGTCAGGCGGCTATCCACGGGGGCATTCCGGCTGAAGTGCCGGCCATAACGATCAACAAAGTCTGCGGTTCAGGGCTCAAGGCCGTTATGCTGGCAGCGCAGTCGATTCGGGCCGGCGACCAGAATCTCGTTCTGGCCGGCGGCATGGAATCGATGTCCAGTACGCCGTATGTCATCCGGGGGGCCAAAACGGGCACCAAGTTCGGTCACCGGAAACTCGAGGACATCATGATCTCTGACGGCCTGTGGGACTCTTTCAATGACGTTCACATGGGTAACATCGCCGAGTACACGCGCAAGAAGGCCAACGTGACCCGCGAGGACCAGGATGAATTCGCCTTTAAGTCCCATCAGAAGGCGGTTGCCGCGCAGACGGCCGGCAAGTTCAAGCAGGAGATCTTTCCTATCAGCGTGCCGCGCCGCAAGGGCGATCCGGTGATTTTCGAGGTCGATGAGTGTCCGCGGGCCGACATTTCCATCGAGAAACTGGCCAAGCTGCGTCCGGCATTCGAGAAGGAGGGGACAGTCACGGCCGGGAACGCTCCGGGTCTCAACGATGGCAGCGCGGCGTGCGTGGTGGCCTCGGAGAAGTACATGAAGGACAACGGGCTTACACCGCTGGCGCGGGTGATCGAGTACGCCGTCGCCGGTACCGAGCCCATCGACCTGTTCTTCTCACCGATCTATGCGGTGCAGAAGCTGATGGAGAAGATGAAGGTCGACATCAACTACTTTGACCTCATCGAAGCCAATGAGGCATTCTCGGCGCAGGCGGTCACGGACGGTCGCGGTCTGAAGTGGGACTGGGACCGCGTCAACGTGCATGGCGGCGCGGTGGCTCTCGGCCATCCGATCGGCGCCTCCGGCACCCGTATCCTGACCACGCTGATCTACGCGCTGAAGGATCGAGGACTCAAGACCGGCCTGGCCACGCTCTGCCTTGGCGGCGGCAACGCCGTTGCGATGGCTATTGAGCTTAGCTAATAACCACAGTCGTGGAGGGAACGAACGTGAAGTTAGAGGATATCAAGACGGTGTCAATCATCGGCGCCGGCACTATGGGCAACGGGATTGCCCAGGTGTTTGCCCAGACCGGGTACGCCGTGAACCTGATGGAAGTAGATCAGGCGTACCTGGATCGTGCTCTGGCGACCATTACCAAGAGCCTTGACCGGATGGTGAAAAAGGAGAAGATCACGGAGGCTGTGAAGACCGAGACCCTCGGCCGAATCAAGACCTCAACTGATCTCAAGTCTGCCTCCGGTTCACAACTGGTCATTGAGGCCGTCACGGAACAATTGGACCTGAAGCTGAAGCTGTTTCAGGAGCTTGAGGGTATCTGCGGCCCTGATACGCTGTTTGCTTCCAACACGTCATCGTTGCCGATAACCCGGCTGGCCGCGGCGACCAAGCGACCGGCCCAGTTTATCGGTATGCACTTCATGAACCCCGTGCCGATGATGAAGCTGGTTGAGCTGATTCGCGGTATTGCCACCTCGGATGAAACGTGTAACGTCATCGCGGAGTTAGCAAAGAAGCTCGGCAAGGTGCCGGTGGAGGCCAACGATTTCCCCGGGTTCATCGCGAACCGCATCCTGTTGCCGATGATCAACGAGGCGATCTACGCCCACATGGAGGGTGTCGGTACGATTGAGGCCATCGACGAGGTGATGAAGCTGGGGATGGGGCATCCGATGGGACCGCTGACACTGGCCGATTTTATCGGCCTTGACGTCTGCCTGGCCATTCTGGAAGTGATGCACGACGGGTTGGGCGATCCCAAGTACCGTCCGTGCCCGCTCCTGCGGAAGATGGTTCAGGCCGGCTACCTTGGCCGCAAGACCGGTCGCGGATTCTACGACTACAGCAAGTAAGGAGTCGGTCTATGGATTTCAAGTTGTCCGAAGATGACCTTGAGCTTAAGATGACGGCCCGGGAATTGGCTGAGAAACGTCTCTACCCGATCGCCATGGAAATGGACGAGAAGGAACAGACGCCGCCGGAACTGATCAAGGAATGTGCGGAACTCGGTTATTTCGGGTTCACCGCTCCCGAGAAGTACGGCGGTCTCGAACTCAGTGCCACCTCCTTCATGGGGGTGCTCGAAGAGATCTGCGCGGCCTGCGCTGGCTTCGGCATCATGCTCTCGGTTCACAACTCCCTGGTCTGCGAGATCATCAAGCTGTACGGCTCTGAGGAGCTCAAACAGAAGTACCTGCCGCTTATGGCGACCGGAGAGAAGATCGGCGCCTACTGCATCACGGAACCGCAGGCCGGTACCGACATCGCCTCGCTGAGTATGACGGCCGTCGAAAAGGGCGACTCCTGGGTGCTCAACGGCACGAAGACGTTTGTCACCAACGCGAACTTCGCCGGTGTGTATATCGTCTTCGCCAAGACGCACCCGGAGGAGGGGCGCAAGGGTATCTCCTGTTTTGTGGTCGACGGCGGCCTTGACGGGATGACGCTCGGCCAGCCCGAGAAGAAATGCGGGTTGAGGGCCTCAGACACGCGCGAGGTGAACTTCGCGGATGTCGTGATTCCAAAAGGGAATCTTCTGGGGAAACCCCGCGAGGGTTTTCGTATGGCCGTGAGCATCCTGAATTCCGGCCGTATCGGGGTGGCCTTCCAGTCCATCGGCATTGCCCAGGCGGCTTTGAGCGAAGCCATCAAGTACTCCAAGGAGCGCCGGCAGTTTGACCAGCCGATCGCCAACTTCCAGGCCATTCAGTTCAAGCTGGCTGACATGGCGATGAAGATCGACGCCGGCAGGTTGCTGGCGTACCGCGCGGTGCAGCTCAAGGATGCCGGGGAACCGTGCCACCGTGAGTCGTCCATGGCTAAGCTGTTTTGTTCCACCATGGCCAACTTCGTCTGTAATGAAGCCCTGCAGATTCACGGAGGGTACGGCTACATCAAGGAGTACGCCGTGGAGCGGTATTTCCGCGATGCGCGCGTGACGGAACTTTACGAAGGTACCTCGGAAGCCCAGCGCATGGTCATTTCGAGGGATCTCTTGAGGGAGTGAGCGTTGCTGGAAAAGAAGCACCTGGAATACCGCGAAAAAATCCGGGCGTTCATGGAGGAAACCGTCAAGCCGGTCGCCGCGACGCTTGACCTTGAACAACGGTTTCCCGACGAGCACATGAAGCCGCTGACCGACATGGGGCTGCTCAGTATGCTCGTGCCCGAGAAATACGGCGGTCGCCCTACCGACACGTTGACCTACACCATAGCGGTCGAGGAGGCCTCGCGCGTATGCGGGTCCACCGGCATTATGCTGGCGGCGCACAATTCGCTGGGCTGTTTACCCATCCTGGAGTTCGGCTCCGAGCAACAGAGGCAGAAGTACCTGCCGCGTGCCGCGCAGGGGGAGCTGATCGCCTTCGGCCTTTCGGAGCCGGAGGCCGGGTCCGATGCCGGCGGCACGCGCACCATGGCCCGCCGTGAAAACGAACACTGGGTCATCAACGGCTGCAAGTGCTGGATAACGTCGGCCACCAAGGCCTTCGCCACGATTGCTTCCGCGCGCACGTCCGAGGATCTCGAGGACAAGCGTATCACCTGTTTCATTCTTGACAAAGACTGGGAAGGCTACTCGGTCGGCAAGAAGGAAAACAAACTGGGCCTGCGGGGTTCGGACACGGCGTTTCTTCATTTCGATGATCTGCGCGTGCCCCTGGATGCGCAGCTCGGCGACGTCGGGCAGGGGTTCAAGCAGATGTTGATCACCCTGGACGGAGGCCGGATATCTATCGGCGCCATGGCCCTGGGCCTCGGCCAGGGGGCCTTCGAGTGCGCGCTCAGGTACTCGGCGGATCGCGTACAGTTCGGCAAACCGATCAGCTACAATCAGGCGATCCAGCACAAGCTGGCCGACATGGCGACGGAACTGGAGGCCGCCCGGCAGCTCCTGTACGAATGCTCCTGCATGAAGGACGCCGGAGTGCCGTACGGTCATTATTCGGCCATGGCCAAGCTGTACGCCTCGGAAGTGGCCACTCGCGCGGCCGCCACCGCCATCGGCATCCTTGGCGCCGTCGGCATCAGCACCGGCCGGTACCCGGCCGAGCGTATCTGGCGCGATGTCAAGCTTTGCGAGATTGGGGAGGGGACGTCCGAGATTCAACGGCTGGTCATCGCCCGGTACCTGCTCAAGTCGTTGAAGGTGTGACAGCTGCCCATAGAATCAACCATGCCCGCCGGGGCGGCATTGCCCGTCTCCGGCGGGCTTTTTGCTTCGGGCGGTGCTCCGGCCGACGCGAATTTGTTTGAACCTCAGGCCGGTATTTTGTATCATGACTAAAACGGTGCATCTAATCATCTTGCTCTTGAGGTATCCATATGGCGTTCAATAAGACCGAATACATCTGGATGAACGGTAAGTTCGTCAAGTGGGACGATGCCAAAATCCACGTCCTCTCGCACGTGGTCCACTACGGCTCGTCGGTGTTCGAGGGCATGCGCGCGTACAAGACACCCAGGGGAGCGGCCTGTTTTCGCCTGAAGGATCACAGCGTTCGGCTGTTCGATTCGGCAAAAATCTATCGCATGGACATCCCCTTCACGCCGGAAGAGATCGACCAGGCCACGCTCGACATTATCGGTGCCAACCGTCTGGACGAGTGCTACGTGCGCCCCGTCGTCTACCGGGGATATAACAGTCTCGGGGTGGACCCCTCGCGTTGCCCGATCGACGTCTGCATTGCCGTCTGGCCGTGGGGGCAGTACCTCGGCCCGGAGGCTCTTGACAAGGGCGTATCGGTGTGCTTCTCGTCGTGGAACCGCATGGCTCCCAATACGCTTCCCGCCATGGCCAAGGCCGGGGCCAACTACATGAACAGCCAGCTTATCAAAATGGAGGCTATCAGCCACGGCTACGTGGAGGGAATTGCCCTGGATGTCTACGGTCACGTCTCGGAAGGCTCCGGCGAGAACATCTTTCTCGTCCGCAACGGCGTGCTGATTACACCGACCTTTGCCGCCTCGATCCTTCCCGGCATCATTCGCCGGTCCATCATCAGGCTGGCCGAGGATATGGGCATCAAGGTCATCGAGCAGAACGTCCCGCGCGAGGCCCTGTACCTGGCCGACGAGGTCTTTTTCACCGGCTCGGCGGCCGAGATCACGCCGATATCCGCAATCGACCATATCAAGGTCGGTACCGGCAGGTGCGGGCCGATCACCAAGAAGCTCCAGCAGACCTTCTTCGGTATCGTCAGCGGCGCGATCGAGGACAAGTACGGCTGGCTGACGTACGTGCCGGAGTACAAAGGAGTACCGGTATAAATGAAGGTGGCCGTCGGCGCCGATCACAAGGGCTACGCCTTCAAGGCGCGGATCAAGGGCATACTCGAGAAGCTCGGTCACGAGGTGATCGACTTCGGTACCGATTCGGAAGAGTCGGTGGACTACCCGGATTTCGGCCTGAAAGTGGCGCGCGCGGTTCGAAGCGGTCAGGCCCGGTTTGGCATAACGGTTTGCTGGACCGGCAACGGCATGAACATCGCCGCCAACAAGGTTCCTGGTATCCGGGCGGGCATGGCACTCAGTCCCGACCAGGCCCGCCTGACGCGCCTTCACAACGACGCCAACGTCCTGACGATTGCCAGCAAGTACACGCCTGAAAGCGATCTCGAGGCCATTGTCACGACGTTTCTCACCACCGAGTTTGAGGCCGGACGGCACGTACAGCGGCTGGAGAAGATCAGACAGCAGGAGGAAAGCGCCGCCGACGTGTCGAAGGAGTAGCCCGTCCCGGCTTCAAAGTGCCTGATATTGCGGGTCGACCGTCCGGTCGGCCCGTGTTTTTTCAGGCCGGGTGACCGGTCAAGGGGCCCGTATGGAATAGATTGACCCCCAAAGCCGTTTTGCCTACCTTGGCGGTACCTGAATAAAGAAACGGAGCCAGCCATGTCATATCTGAAAGACGTCGATCGTGAAATTTACGACGCCATTGTCAAAGAAACCGATCGCGAGATGACCAAGCTCGAATTGATCGCCTCGGAGAATTTCGTTTCCGAGGCCGTGCTGGAGGCGGCGGGCGGGGTTATGACGAACAAGTATGCCGAGGGTTACCCGGCCAAGCGGTACTACGGCGGCTGCGAATTTGTCGACATTGCCGAGAACCTTGCCCGTGACCGGGCCAAACAACTGTTCGGCTGCGACCATGCCAATGTCCAGCCGCACGCCGGGTCGCAGGCCAACATGGCCGTCTATTTCACTGTCCTCAAGCCCGGCGACAAGGTCATGGGCCTGGATTTGACCCACGGCGGCCACCTGACTCATGGCCACCCGATCAATTTTTCCGGCTTCCTGTTCAATTTCGTCGGCTACCAGGTCGAGAAAGAAACTGAAGTCATCGACTACGACAAGCTGATCGAAACGGCGAAAAAGGAGAAGCCGAAAATGATCGTATCCGGGGCGTCGGCCTATCCGCGTTTCCTTGATTTTGAGAGAATTCGCGAGGCCTGCGACGCCTGCGGGGCGTACATGATGGTGGATATCGCCCACATCGCCGGGATGGTGGCCGTCGGGCTGCATCCCTCGCCGATCCCGTACGCCGATTTCGTCACCACCACTACGCACAAGACCCTGCGCGGGCCGCGCGGCGGCATGGTCATGTGCAAGGAACAGTACGCCGCCGATCTGGATCGCATGGTCATGCCCGGCATCCAGGGCGGGCCGCTCATGCACATCATCGCCGCCAAGGCCGTTGCTTTCAAGGAAGCCCTGACCGACGAGTTCAAGGCCTACCAGAAGCGGATCGTGGACAACGCCAGGGCGCTGGCCGAGGCGCTCAAGGCCAGGGGTTACCGGCTGGTCGCGGGCGGCACCGATACCCACCTCATGCTGGTGTCGTTTCTCGACGTGCCCAAACTGACCGGAAGCAGGGTCGAAAAGGCGCTGGACAAGGCCGGCATCACGGTCAACAAGAACACCGTCCCGTTCGACACCGAAAAGCCGTTCATCACTTCCGGAATCCGCATCGGCACCCCGGCCATCACCACGCGCGGCATGACCACCGCCGAGATGCCGATTATCGCCGATATGATCGACCGCGCCATCCAGAACCGCCGCGACGACGAGGTCCTGGCTTCAATCGCCGCCGAGGTCGCCGCCTTGTGCAAGAAGTTCCCCATCTACCAGGAGCGGCTCGAGGAGGCGTGAGCATGCTGTTTCAGGTGACGATGTTTCCGACGTCCAAGGGCACCCCCTCGGCCTCGGCCGACGTGGCCCGGGTGATCGACATCATCGACAGGTCCGGCCTGCCGTACAGGCTGACGGCCATGTCGACCATCATCGAGGGGGAATGGGAGCCGGTGATGAAAGTCATCAACCGTGCCCGGCTGATGTTGCGGCGACGGCACAGCCGCCTGTATATCAATATCACTGTCGATGACCGCAAGGGGGCGCGCCATCGCCTGACGGGAAAAATAGAATCTGTTGAACATAAACTCGGACGCGAGGTGAAAAAGTAATGGAGAACATTCGGGTCGTCTTCATATCGGTTCCCCGGGACGAGGTCAAGAAGTTCGCGCGGGCGATCGTGGCCGAGCGGCTGGCCGCCTGTGTCAACATCGTGCCCCATATCGACTCCTTCTTCTGGTGGAACAACGAGGTGCAGTCCGACGAGGAAGCCCTCATGATCATCAAGACCACGCAGGCGCGCGTCGACCGCCTCATCGAGTACGTCAGGGAGAACCATCCCTACGACATCCCGGAGATCATCACCGTGCCCGTGGCCGAGGGCCTGCCTGACTACATCAACTGGGTCATAGAAGAGACGGGGAAGAGCTAATAACCACATAGCAAGGGGGCATCGATGGGTGCCGGGGAGAAGCAGAAATGGTGCAAGCGCCCAAGGTGGCGCGTGGCTGGAGTTGCGTTCGGTGCAGTATTGCTTGCTTTGCTGTTGCACGTCGGCAGTGCATCCGGCCAGGTTGAGCAGGAGCAGGACATCAGTGTCGAGTTACTCGAGGCGCTCGACAAAACTCTTGAGAAGATCCCTGAGCAACTCAGGTCCGACGTGATTATCGAGGTCCCGGAGAATTTCGATACAATCGAAGCAGAAGTCCGCAAGCATCTTGATCAGGGTGAGTTGTTCGAACTGTCTACTCTTGTCAAGATAGGTAACGTGGAATACAGCCGGGACCGATTCGACAACGCGCTGCACTACTTCAACGTCGTTCTTGATCAAGTAGAGAACCAGGGGGGCCGGGAGGCTGTAGCGGCGGCGAGCGGTAACATCGGTCTGATTTATCGAGCCAAGAACGAACGTGACCGGGCGCTGGAGTATTTCGAGAGAGCGTTGGAGATAGATCGTGAGACTGGTTATCGTGAGGGTGAGGCGGCTCAACTGTGTAACGTCGGTCTGATCTACCAGGATAAGGGCGATGCCGAACGCGCGCTGGAGTATTACGAGAAAGCGTTGAAAATAGATCGGAAGATCGGTTGTCGCCAGGGTGAGGCGAGTGACCTGAGGAGCATTGGCAAGGTCAATTATACCGAAGGTGACCCTGACCGGATCCTGAAGTACTCCAAGAAAGCCCTGAAGATATATCGTAAGATAGGCGATCGTCTGAATGAGGCGAATCAACTGGGCAACATTGCGCAGGTCTATCTCATGGAGGGCGATCCTGACCGCGGGCAGAAGTATCTACAGGACGCGCTGGAGATGTTCAGCGAGATCGGCTATCGTAGGGGTGTGGCGATGACTATTGGCAACATCGGTGGGGCCTACCACCAGAAAGGTGATGCTGATCGGGCGCTGAAATACTACGAAGACGCGTTGAAGATAGATCGTGAGATCGGCTATCGTAAGGGTGAGGCGCATCGACTCGCCAACATCGGTCTTGTCTATCGGGACAAAGGTGATCCTGAGCAAGCGCTGGAGTACCTGGAAGAGGCGTTGAAGATACGTCGTGAGATCGGCGATCGCGGGGGTGAGATGGTTGACCTGGCCCACGTCGCGAAGATCTATGAGGCCCAGGGTGATTACGACCGGGAGTTGGCGTATTTTGAGGCGGCAGTGGAGGCAGCTTCTGCGCTGAATTCCCGTCAGGGCGATGTGGGAATGGTAGCTGCTCTAACCAAGATCGGACTGGTCTGTCAGGTGCAGGGTGATGCCGAGCGGGCGCTAGAGTATCACCAGAGAGCGTTGAGTATACGTCGCGAGATTGGCGATCGTCTGGGTGAGGCATATGATCTGCGCGAGATCGGTCACTGTTACTACGCGAAAGGTGAATCTGACCGGGCGCTCGAGTACTACGAAAAAGCGTTGATGATGTTTCGTGAGATTGGCGATCGTTTCAATGAGGCAGCTGTTCTGAACCACATCGGCTCGGTTTTCCTTGAAGATAAGGGTGAACCTGATCGGGCGCTGGAGTATTGCGAAGAAGCACTCAAGATAGATCGTAAGATCGGCTATCGTATGGGTGAGGCGCATCGACTGGCCAACATCGGTCTTGTCTATCGGGATAAAGGTGACCCTGAGCGAGCGCTGAAGTACCTGGGAAAAGCATTGAAGATACGTCGTGAAATCGGCGATCGTCAGGGTGAGGCGCAGGACCTGTGCAACGTTGCCGACATCTATCACGCCGGGCGTGATCCTGAACGGGCGTACGAATATCTAGTGAAAGCGTTGAATATAGGTCGTGAGATGGGCGATCGTCAGGGTGAGGCGGGTTGCCTGGGGAAGATCGGTGTGCTCTACGCTGAAGCGGGTGATCTTGACGAAGCGCTCAAGTACCATGAGGCAGCGTTGAAGATAGCTCGTGAGATCGGCGATCGTTGGGAGGAGGCGGGCCAGTTGACCAACATCGGTGTGGCCTATCGGGAAAAGAATGATCCTGACCGGGCGCTCGAGTATTACGACGAATCGCTGGGGGTATTTCGTGAGATAGGCAATCGTCACGCTGAGGCGGAGGTCTTGTGCAACATCGGTCTGATCTATCTGGATAAGAGCGATTTTGACGGCGCGGTGGAGTATGAATCGGAAGGGTTGAAGATAGCTCGTGAGATTGGCTATCCCAAGTGTGAGGCGCTTGGCCTGGCCAACATCGGGGTGATCTACAAGGCGAAGGGGGATCCCGCGAACGCGCTGGAGTATTTGGAACAGGCCAAGGCCGTCCTCGACCGTCACGGCCTTGCACATGGGCGCGACGTCATAGAGGCCGCTCTTGCCGAGATACACGCAGCGGAAAAGGCCGAAGGCAAGTAACCCATGAAATGCCCCCATTGCGGACACCAGGAAGATAAGGTCGTGGACAGCCGGCCGTACCAGGACGGGCGGGCCATACGCCGCCGCCGCGAATGCCTTCAGTGCGGGGAAAGGTTCACCACCCTCGAGTACGTGGAGCAGGGGACACTGACCGTGCTCAAGTCGGACAACCGGCGGGAGCAGTTCGACCGGGGGAAAGTGTTGCAGGGTCTCAAGCTGGCCTGCAACAAGCGGCCGGTGACTTCCGATGAGATGCAGGCGATAGTGGACCGGATCGAGGCGGAACTTCACGCCCGGGGCAAAAACGAGGTCACCAGCAAGGATATCGGCGAGCTGGTCATGGACAACCTGCGGCAGGCCGATGAAATAGCCTACGTGCGGTTTGCCTCGGTCTACCGCAAGTTCAAGGACAAGACGGAGTTTCTCGACGAGATGAAAAAGCTGCTGGAGTGAACCGGCCCTGTTGACTTGACGACCCCTTTTATCGATTTTTGCTGCAAATGACCACCTCGGAAGACCAGCCTGACACCACCAAAGGCGGCGGCATGCCGTTTCTGGAGCACGTCGAGGAACTTCGCCGCCGCATCCTGAAGTCCCTGCTGGCGGTTGTCGTCATGTCCGGCGCGGCGTTCTACTTTTCCGACGAGCTTATCAAACTCATCAAGATACCGATCGGCGACACGCCGCTTCACAACATCCAGGTGACCGGGACGTTTTACGCCTACCTGAAGATTTCGCTGATCACCGGGGTGGTGGCGGCTCTGCCGGTGGTCTTCTACCAGATGTGGGCGTTCATCTCGCCGGGGCTGCTTCGCCGCGAGAAGATCGTCATCCTGCCGCTGGTGCTGATTTCGACGGTTCTTTTCGTCATCGGGGGCGGCTTCTGTTTTGTCGTGGTGCTGCCGATTGCGCTGCGGTTCCTGATCGGGTTCGGCGGCGAGTTGGTCATAAATTACATCACCATCGGAAGTTACATCAGTTTTGCGGGCCTGCTGCTCCTGGCCTTCGGCTTTGCCTTTCAACTGCCTATCGTGAGCTACATTCTGGGGCGGATCGGGCTTATCAGCAGCCGGGGGCTGGCCAAAGGCCGCCGGTATGCCGCTGTCCTGATTCTGGTGGTGGCGGCGATCATCACGCCCCCGGACGTTTTCACGCAGGTCCTGCTGGCCGTCCCGATCTACCTGCTGTACGAGATTTCCATTGTAGTAGTGTACCTGACCGGCCGGCGGACGTAGCCGGTGACGCCCGGCGCGGTATGTTTGTTGACAAATTATAGCCGGGGGGTTAGATTTCAGGTGAGTTTTACCAGCGGGCGTAATTCAGTGGTAGAATGCAAGCTTCCCAAGCTTGACGTCGTGGGTTCGACCCCCATCGCCCGCTTTTTTTATTGCCGTTGAATAACGACATGAAAGTGGTCAGCATAGAGCGGGCCTCGCCGCTTTTCGGCCGGGTCAGGCCCGGTTACCGGCTGGTGAGCGTAAACGGCCGCAAGGTGCTCGACGTGATCGATTTCCACTACAGGGTGACCGACGAGCGGGTCAGGCTCACCTTCGCCGATCCGCGCGGGCGGCAGACGGACTTTGAGTTCGTCGAGCCGACGGCCGCGCACCTGGGGTTGACGTTCGACGATCACAGGATTCGGCACTGCAACTGCGACTGCATCTTCTGCTTTGTCTCGCAGCAGCCGAAAGGGATGCGTCCGGCGCTGTACGTCCGGGACGAGGACTACCGGCTGTCGTTCACGCACGGCAATTACGTGACGCTGTCCAACGTTTCAGAGAGCGACCTGGCGCGGATAATTGAGCAACGCCTGTCGCCCCTGTACGTCTCGGTGCATGCCACCGACGACGCGCTTCGCCGGTCGATGCTTCGCAACGACCGCCTGAGTCCGATCCTGCCGCGCCTTTGCCGCCTAACCGACAACGGCATCACGATACACAGCCAGGTGGTGCTGTGCCCCTCGATCAACGACGGCCGGTATTTCGAGCAGACGGTCGACGATCTGGCCGCGCTCCACCCGGGCGTGGCGTCGCTGGCCGTCGTGCCGGTAGGGCTGACCAGATACCGCGAGGGCCTGCCGCCGCTGCGCACGTACACCGCGCAGGAGGCCGGGGAGATTATCGACTACATCGAAACACGCCAGGCCGGGTTCCATGCCCGGACCGGCAGCCGGTTTGTCTGGCCGGCCGATGAATTCTATGTGGCCGCCGGGCGAGCTTTCCCGCCCCGGCACGTCTACGAGGACATGCCCCAGTTTGAGAACGGAGTCGGCATGGCCCGGGAGTTCATGACAGGGTTTAACCGTCGTCGCAGCAGGCTGAAAGGAATACGGTCGGACAGCCGCGTGATGATGTTGACCGGCTGTTCCGCGTACCCGTTTCTGTCCGAAGAGATATTGCCGTATGTCACGGAGACGCTCGGTTTGAACCTCAGTCTGCACCGCGTGTTCAACCGGTTCTGGGGCGAGACGGTCACGGTTACGGGACTGCTGACCGGGCAGGACCTGCTGCAGGATGCAACGGACACGGCCGACCAATACGATCTGGTCGCGCTTCCGCCGAACTGCCTGAACGCCGACCAGCTCTTTCTCGACGATTTGTCTCTGGCGGAGTTCCGGGAGAGACTGGGCAAACCGGTGCTGGTCGGTCGCTATAACCTCGCGCAGACGATCAGGGAGGCGTTCTCTTGAGTATCCCGGTAGTGGCCATAATCGGGCGGCCGAACGTTGGCAAGTCATCCCTGTTCAATCGTTTTCTCAAGAAGCGCCTGGCCGTCGTGGATGCCGAATCGGGAGTCACCCGAGACCGCAACTACGCCGCCTGTGACTGGAACGGTGTAAAGTTCCGGCTGATCGACACCGGCGGCATGGTGCCGGATTCGAAAGACGCGATGGAACGACTGATTCTGGATCAGTCCGAGTTTGCCGTCCACGAGGCGGACCTGGTGCTGCTCATGGTGGACGTGCAGACGGGCCTTGACGAGGCTGACCGCAGACTGGCCCAGGCGCTGCTGAAAGCGCACAAAGACAACATCCTGGTGGTCAACAAGGCGGACAATGATACGTTCGACAGCGACGTTTTCGGCTTCGTGAAACTGGGCCTGGGTGACGCATACGCCGTATCGGCAACCGGTGGGCTGGGCGTGGGCGATCTGCTGGACGAGGTTGTCAGGCGGATAGCCGGCAAGAAGGAAGAGAAGCCGGCCGAGGGCGTTATCCGGGTGGCCGTGGTAGGACGGCCCAACGTCGGCAAATCCTCATTCATCAACACGCTGTTGGGGGAAAACCGGCTGATCGTATCGGGCGAAGCCGGAACCACCCGGGATGCCGTCGACACGCCGTTCGAGCTGGAAGGCCGCCAGTACTGCCTGATAGATACGGCTGGACTTCGCCGCAGTTACAAAGTGCAGGAGAACATTGAGTTTTACACCAACCTTCGCGCCACCAGAGCCATCGAGGGCTGTGATGTCGCGGTAGTGCTGGTGGACGGTTCGGAGGGCGTGACGGTGCAGGACCAGCGTATCCTCTCGCAGGTTCTTCATTGCCGGCGGGCGGCGGTGCTGGCCGTGAACAAGTGGGACTTGGTTGAGAAGGACAGTCTTACGGCCGACCGCTTCACGAAGGACATCAACCGGCAGTTGGCCAAGTTCGCCTTCCTTCCGATTGTGTACGTGTCGGCGCTGTCCGGTCAACGTTTGGTCAGGGTGATGACGGTTGTCGATCGCGTGTACCAGGAGTTCAATCGCCGCATCCCAACGCCGCTGCTTAACGACTTTCTGCAGCGGGTCTACGCCCGCAAGAAACCCCCGGCAAAGGAACGTAAATTTATCCGCTTTAAGTACGTCACCCAGACCGAGGTGGCGCCGCCGACCTTTGTGTTCTTCGCCAACCATCCCCAACTGGTCGACAAGGCATATCTTCAGTACCTTTCCAACCAGCTTCGGCTGCAGTACGGTTTTGAGGGCGTGCCGATCCGCATCAAGTGCCGTCAAAAGTGACCCCGTGCCCTGATCTTCGGGCCGCCGTTTGTGAAGTGCGCGCGGCCGTGTTCTGCGGGGACGTGGTGCGGTTCGTGCGCTAAGCAGGCCCGGCTTTCGGCCGATACACGGTTGTATGAGCGCTTTTGGCGGACCTGCGGCCGAACTGGACGAACTCGAGGCGAAACTGGCTGCGCGCACGGCACAGCTTCGCGACCTCGCCACCATGGGAACGGTGATCACCCGTATTCACGAAATAGACGCCGTTCTCTCCGTCGTCATGGATATGGCCATACGGCTGGTCGAGGGGGAGGTCGGGTTGATCATGATCGCCGAAGACGACTGCCTTCGGCCCGAGGTCTGCTGGGGGGTCAGCGAGGATTTCATCAAGTCGCTCATCTACGAGGACGGCATCGACCTCGTGACTTACTGCCACCGGAATCGTCAGCCGGTCGTGCTGTCCGGTCTTGACCTGAGATGGGACGGCGGCATCAAGCTCGATTCCGTTATCGCCATGCCCATCCAGACGGCGGATGAATGCCTCGGCGTGATGGTGATCATTAACAAGACCAACGGCGGTGCCTATACCGACGACGATACGGAAATTCTCAGGATGCTGCTGAATTTCGTGGCCGTGGCGATTGACAATTCACGCCTTCTGAAGGACAAGCTTGTCCGCCAGAAGATTGAGCAGGAGATGTTGATCGCCAGGCAGGTACAGGAAACCATCCTGCCGCGAGATGACACGAAGATCGACGGGGCTGAGATCGGGGCGGTCTATTTCCCGGCCCGCGAGGTGGGGGGAGATTTCTACGACATCCTCCGGATTGACGAGCAGCGATTTCTCGTCATCCTGGGTGACGTCTCCAACAAGGGGGTGCCGGCGGCCCTGGTGATGTCCGCGTTGTCGGGAATCGTCAAGTCGGTGATGCTCTCCGATCCTACCGTCTCGGTGGCCGAACTGGCCGGACGCCTGAACGACATTCTGGCGACCGAAATCATCAAGGATCGCGAAATGTTCGTGACGCTGTTCTTTGCCCGTTTTGATCTGGAGGCAAAGGAACTCACCTATTGCAATGCCGGGCACGTGCCGGGCCTTTACTGGGACAGCACTACCACCCGTATCGAGGAACTGGCCAAGGGCGGCCCTATCGTCGGCCAGTTTGAGGGTATTGCGTTTACGGAGGGTCGGTGCGGGATTACCGGCGGTGATCGCCTGTTCCTCTTCACGGACGGGCTGACGGAGGCCGAGGACGCCGACCACAACCTCTTCGGGCGTGAAAGAGCGGAACAGGTCTTCGGCACCGAGATCGGTCTGGCCCCGAAGGAGTTCTGCCTGCGCGTAAAGGAATGGGTCGATCACTTCACGGAAGGGGCCTCGAAGGACTCGCAGGATGATTTCACTGTCCTTCAGGTGAGGGTGGAATAGTCGTGGCCGAGTACTCGCTGAGATACCCGTCAGTCAGCGACTCCGAGGAGCGGATGCTCGACGATCTGGATAAGATCGTGTGCGAGAACGAGATCGAAGCAGCCACCGCCCAGCCGCTTAAGCTGGCCGTGTCAGAAGCGTTCACCAACGCCCTGATTCACGGCAACCGCCAGGATTGTCGGAAACTTATCCGGATCGATCTGCGAGTGAATGAATGCGAAGTAACTGCCGATATAGCTGATCAGGGTCATGGAGGGCTGAAGCAGGTACTGAATCGGCGGCCCCCCGCGCCGCTGGCCGAAAACGGGCGCGGCATTGACCTCATACGGCATACCACTACGGCTGCCACCTTCTGGGAGAACGAATCCGGCGGCCTGGTGGTTTCGATTCGGCTGAAACGGAATGTCAAAAGTGGAGTTAACGGCTAATCTCTCGATCTGGAGGACGTGATGGATATCAGGACACGGGAAGAAGGCAGTGTGACCGTGCTCTATCTCAAAGGGAGGCTCGATTTGGCCAGCGGAGCGACGCTGAAAGAAGAAGTCAAAAAGCTCTTTGCCAAAGGCTGCACCCAGATCCATCTGAATCTGGCCGAGGTCGAATTCATCAACAGTTCCGGCCTGGGCTCGCTTGTCTCCGTCATGAAGGAAGTGCGTTTGCTCAAAGGCCGGCTCACCCTCTCGAATCTCGCCAGCTACGTGCAGGAGATTTTTGATATTACACAACTCTCGCACATCTTCGAGGTGTTTCCGACCGAGGAGGACGCGCTGGTTTCGTCCCAATCGGTAAGTGTGGTCTGACGGGGCGCGCTTAGTGGCAAAAGGGGTTGACGAATGAATGACGTTGTGCGACGCATCGGGGAACTTCTGGTCAGACTCCAGTCGCCGGACTACTACGACCGTGAGGACGCTGTAAAGGAGCTCGGGACATGCAGCGAGGACGACGCGGTGCACGGCCTGGTGATGGCCTTGGAAGATCCCGATCTCGGCATTCGTGAACTGGCCGCCGACTTCCTGGCCCGCATCAAGACGCCCGCCGTTTCCCAGCTCCTGATCCGGTGCCTGGCCAGTGAGGACATCGGCACGAGAAACCTTACGTGCGAGGTCCTGGTGAGAATCGGTTCGGACGCCGTGCCGGTCCTTATCGAAAGCCTGGAAAGCGACGACCGGGATGTACGCAAGTTCGTGGCTGACGTCCTGGGTCGCATCAAGGACCCGCGAGCCGTGGAACCACTGTGCGCAAGACTTGCCGACGACAGCCGCAACGTAGTCTGCTCTGCGGCAGAGGCCCTGGGCGAGATCGGTTCACCGGAGGCCGTACCGGACCTGCTGGCCGTGTGCGAGAAGACGGAAGACGCCCGCCTGCACGCCATAGAAGCGCTCGGCAAGACCGGGGACCCGGCCGTCCTGGAGCGGCTGTACGAGTACCTGGAATCCCCGGATCCCATGCTTCAGTATGCCGTGATCGAAGCTATCGGCCAGATGGGACTGGTCAGGGCCGTCGAACGACTGATACCGTTCTTCGATTCAACGGATCCGGCCATTGCCGAAGCTGCCATGTCCGCCGTCATCACCGTAAGCGTCCGGAGCAGAGAACCGGTGGCCTGCGATCCGCCGCTTGACCGGTTCACTGATTTTCTCCTTGAAGGGATCAAGAGCCGGGACCCGGCTACAACCCACTATACACTCGATCATCTGGCTCAATGGTACGGCTCCGGCATCATGGAAGGTGTTTTCAGCGTGCTCGAGTTTGTGGATGACGACACGTTCAGGCGGGTGGTCGAAATCGTCGGCGAGATAGGCGCTCCCGCCGGGGAACTGCTGGTATCAAGGCTGTCCGTATCATCCAAGCAGCTCAAGCTGAAACTCCTTGATGCCGCTCGTCTCATCGTCGACGAGGAATTCGCCCGGCACGTAATGCCGTACGCCGAGGATGACGACCCGGAAATCCGCCAGCGCGTAGCCCACCTTCAGGGCATCTCCGGGTATGTCGGTGCCGTGCCGACGCTCAAGAAGCTCGCCCTGGACGCCAACGGCCACGTTCGTGCCGCCGCCATTGCAGCCCTCGGCTGGCTGTGCGGCGAGGAGGACGTCGATTTCATTCTGACCGGCCTTGATGACAAGTACCCGGACGTGCGCGAGGCGACGGTCGGCGCGCTCATCATTGTCGGCGGATCCAAGGTGATCGCGAAGTTCACCGCTGATCTCTACCACGAAGATACTGAGCGGCAGCGCCTGGCCGTCACCGCCCTGGGGTGGATTGGCGAAGTCGACGTGGTCGAGCCGCTGCTGCGCGCCATCAACCATCCGGATGCAGGTGTGCGCAAGTCGGCGATTAGCGCCCTGGCGCGTATCGGCAACGTCAGCGACGTCGAACCGATTGCGCTGGCTCTCAACGATGAGAACAGCGCCGTTCGCAAGGCGGCGGTCTCGGCCCTCGTGACCCTCAGGGGCGGCTGGGCTTTTCACCACATTCGGCCGCTGCTTGACGACCCCGACGTCTGGGTGCGGTATCATACCATCAGTGCCGTCGGCGACATCGGTGATCCCAAGTATGCCGATTACCTGATCCCCTACCTTGACGATTCCCTGGATGTGATAAAAATCGCCACCGCCAAGGCCATGGCCGTTCTGTGCGATGAACGCGCCGTGCCGGCGCTGGCTCGCCTGACGCGAGAGAAGAACGCCGATCTCGCAGACGCCGCAAAGGTGGCCCTTACACGCATCGGAGGTACAACGTAATGGAAAGACCCTCGATACTGGTGGTGGACGACGAGTTGCTTATCCGTGACCTCCTGTACGACTTCTTCAGTGGCCAGGGGTGGGACATATCGGTGGCCGAAAACGGTGAACGAGCACTGGACATCCTGCGCGGTCGCAAGGTCGATCTGGTCCTGACCGACATCAAGATGCCCGAGATGGACGGATTGACCCTCACCAGCCGAGTCCACGAGACCTACCCAGGTATTCCGGTGGTCGTGATGACCGGGTATCCGTCCGTGGATTCAGCAGTCCAGGCCCTCCGCAGCAAGGTTGCCGACTACATCATCAAGCCCTTCAACATCAACCAGTTACACAAGGTAGTTATGGAGAAGCTCAAGGAGAAGGAAGGATGATTGCCGCCGTCAAACAACGGCTGTCCTGAACATCGGGTGCGGTATGCTGGCCAGTTTCGAACATGAGATTGAAATGGGTCTCGACGAATTTCGAATGATCCGTGATTTTATCCATGAAAAGAGCGGCATCTACTTCGCGGAAAACAAAATGCACGTGGTTAAAAACCGGCTGGCCAAGAGAATGGCGGAACTCGACCTCAAGGCCGTTCGCGATTATTTCTATCGCGTCAAGTATGACGCGTCGCTTTGCGAGTTCAACCGGCTCATGGATCTCGTTACGACCAACGAAACGAGCTTCTTCCGCAATCGACCGCAGCTGCTGTCATTCTCCACGGAAATCATTCCCAGCATCCTCAAGCACAAGCAGGACAGGGGAGCCCCGCGCCGGATCAAGGTATGGTCGGCCGGTTGCTCCACGGGTGAAGAGCCTTACACTCTGGCGATTCTTCTCAAGGAGTGCTCTGAGCACCTGGACGAGTGGTCTCTGGAGATCATTGCCAACGACATATCGCAGAGAGTGCTGCGAAAGGCCCGGCTGGCTGAATATGCGGGCCCGACCCTGCACGACATTCCCAGTGACGCGCTCGGCCGTTATTTCACGCCTGCGGACGGGTCATATCGAGTCAGGCCCGAAATCAAGACGCTGGTCAAGTTCTCCCACATGAATCTCAACGACCCGAGAATGATCAGCCTGATCAGTGGCGTAGACGTCGTGTTCTGCCGTAACGTGATGGCTTATTTTTCTCATGAGGCCAAGAAACGCCTGGTCCGTGCCTTTTACAACGCGCTCCGCCCGGGGGGGTACCTCTATGTCGGCCACGCGGAGTCACTGCACGGCATCTCCAAGGCGTTCAAACTGGCCTACTTCAGAAACGCGCTGGTTTACCTCAAGGAGGCGGCCGCCGCGCCCGGCCGTGCCGCCCCCGTGCCGGCCCGCGAACTCCAGCCGGCCCGGGCCACCGTCGGCCTCGGCGGCGCCGAGCCCTGGGCCGCGGCGGGAGTCCTGAGTCCGCCGGCCGGGGTCAAACACGAGCCGGTGAACGGCGTGTCGGTGACTGGGGAATAAAGGTGGATTCCATGAGTCGCACAATCCTCGTTGTCGATGACTCTCCGACGGTGGTGAAATTCGTGTCCTTCTCACTGAAGACCCGCGGCTACCGGGTTGTGACGGCGCGGGACGGGATGGACGCCATCGAGAAACTGTCCGCCCTGACCGACGGCGTCGATCTTATCATCACCGACCTGAACATGCCCAACCTGGACGGCTACACGTTTATTGAAGCCGTCCGTCGGAACAAGGAACATCAGGACATCCCCATTATCATACTGTCGTCGGAAGAGGGTCAGGCCGACCGCAGCCGCGGACTCTCGGTCGGCGCAAATTCGTATCTGGTCAAACCGTTTGAGTCCGAAAGGCTTCTTAACGAAGTATCAAGGTACTTGAAATGAAAGCACACCACCAAGCGGCACCGCGCAGGTATAAAAGGAGGCACCGTGTCTAATCTTAAGATTCTGGCGGTCGATGATAGCCCGACCATGCGGCGAATCATTGTCAACACGCTTAAGAAGGCAGGTTACCCCGACGTGACGGAAGCAACCGACGGCAAGGACGCACTGGCAAAACTCAAGGTCGACAAATTCAACTTCGTCATCACCGATTGGAACATGCCGGAGATGGACGGCATAGCGCTCGTCACTACCTTGCGCGCAACGGAGGAATTCAGAGATCTGCCGGTCCTCATGGTCACCACCAGATCGGTCAAAGAGGACATCATGGAGGCCATGAAAGCAGGCGTCAACAATTACATTGTCAAACCCTTCACGCCTGATACCCTCAAACAGAAAATCGAGCAGATTCTCACCGGCTTATGAAGGTGACTGAGGAAGGACGCTATGCCTGATACGGATACGACAAAGAACAAGATTCAGAAAGATGTCGCCGAGCTCTCGGCCTCTATCTTCAGGTTGGCGGACAATCTCGAGAGGCTTCGCCGCCCTCTCCTGGAGTCGCGCTACGGGGTCCCGGAAGCGGCCAACCAGCTGGGTGAAATCAGCCGTCAGACTGAGGCCGCGGCTCACCGGATGCTGGACAAGGTGGAAAAGATCACGCAGCGTGAGGAGCAGACCATCAGCGACCTGGGTGCCGTAACGGACCTTCTCCTCCAGGAGAAAACGGACGAGATTGTCAGGCGGGTTCGTGGCGCCGTGCAACGGGCCGACGCTAACCTCAACGATGCGTACGCTATCCTTGAAGCCTTGCAGTTTCAGGACGTTACCAGCCAGCAGATGAGCCAGGCGGCAAATGAACTCGGGGAGATCGAAACGAAACTTCGAGACATTCTTGCGGCTCTTGATTCCGGCGGCGGCGAGGCGCCCGGTTCTCTGCAGCGAGTTGAGGCGACTTCAGCACAAGAGGCCGGCTCCGCCCAACACGGTTCGAGCATGGAGCAAAAGGACATCGACAATCTGTTTGCGCAGCCCGAACGTAATCGGTAACAGCCCCTCGTGATCCGATCAAACGGCGCCCATCGACCGGATCGCCAGCCAGACAGCCCGCTATTTTAAGCCAAGTTTTTGTTGAAAACCTCGCCTGGGGTCTCTACTATCCCGCCATCGGAGGAATGGGATACTTGATGACGGAAGAGCAGAACAGCGGGTTGGCGACGTCGGCCGGAACGGTTGACGAGATGGCCAGATTCACCGAGTCCTACGCGTCTTTCAATCGCATTATCAACAACTTACAGCGGCAGTATATCGAACTCAAGGAGGAGTTCTCGGCCCAGAACGAGCGGCTGGTGGAGACCAATCGCAAGCTCGTGGCCATGACCGCCCGCAATCTCGAGGCAACGGAATTTCTCAACCGGATACTGGGTTCGATTTCCGCCGGTGTCATAGCCGTCGACCAGGGCGGGCGCATCACTCATTTTAATTCAGCGGCCTCGGTCATGCTCGGCATACCGATCGACAAGCCGCGGGGAGAGCATTACCGGGACGTCATCCCGCCCGGGGATCCGATTGACGCCAACGCCTTGCGCGCCGCGGAATCCGGCCGGCCGGTCGACTCCGTGGAAAAGCGCACGAACCTTCCCGACGGAACCGCCCTTCACCTCTCGGTCTCTACCGCCATTCTCTGTGATGATGAGGGCAAGCCCAACGGTGCGGTCGAAGTTTTCCACGACCTGACCAAAGTAAAGAAGATGGAGGCGGAGATTGCCCGGCTGAACACGCTGGCGGCGCTGGGGGAAATGGCGGCCACCATCGCGCACCAAGTGCGTAATCCCCTGGCCGGCATCGGGGGGTTTGCGGCGCTTCTGAAGCGTGACATGGAATCGGATGACCCGAGGCAGAAGACGGTCGACAAGATCGTTCGCGGTGTGGAGAATCTTAACAGCACGGTCAGCGCGCTGCTGGGCTACACGCGGACCGAGGAGGTCAGGAGGGACGAGGTTGACTACGGCGACTTTCTCAAGACTGTGATCAGGCAGTACCGTCACGAGAACGCCGAGATGGTTCCGGGGATGTTCATCCGCCTGATGATTCCGGACTCCCCGCCGGCGGTCTCGGTCGGGTTAATGATCGACCGGCAGTTGTGCCGTCAGCTCTTCTGCAACCTCCTGACGAACGCCGTTGAGGCCTGCCGGGGCAAAGGGAACATCACGATCTCCTATCGTAAACTTCCGCGGCAGGCCGCTGCCCGCTGGTACGGTGAGAAGGTGCTCCTGGGGCTCGAAGAGACACTGGTTGAGACGGTCGTTGCCGATAGCGGCTCGGGCATCAAGCCCGAGGCGCTGGAATCGGTGTTTTCTCCGTTCTTCACGACCAAGCAGGACGGCAACGGTCTCGGGCTTGCCGTCGCCTGGAAGATCATCAAGGCGCACGGGGGCGACATCATTGCGGAGAACATTCCCGGCGGGGGAGCCAGGTTTACGCTGCTGTTCCCCGCCAAGGTCGATACTGTGACCGCGGATAAGGAACGCGCGAACGAATAAGCATGGAGCGTCTCTGATGAAGTACTCGGTTCTGATCGTTGATGACGACAGCCTGGTAAACGAGTTCCTTGTGGAAACCCTGCAGCGGGCCGACTACGAAACCGAAGCGGTTCTTTCCGGCGAGGAAGGGCTGGAAAGGTTCCGGGCGCGCCATTTCGACATCGTTCTGACCGATCTGAAGATGGACCAGATGGACGGTATCGCCCTGCTTGACAACATCAAGCAGCTGGTGCCGCAGACGGTAGTGGTTATCATGACCGCTTACGGCACGGTTGAGACGGCCGTAACGGCCATTAAGAAAGGCGCCTACGACTTTCTGCTCAAGCCGGTTCTGCCGGAGACGCTGGAGCTGATGCTGTACCGTATTTCCGAAACGCTCGATCTCCGAGCCGAAAACGCCCTGCTCCGCAAGGACCTTGCGCACAAGTTTCAGAACATTGTCGGCAAATCGAAGCTGATGACGGAGATATTCGATCTTGTGGAAACCGTGGCCGATGCCCGGACGACCGTCCTGCTGACGGGCGCATCCGGTACCGGCAAGGAACTCGTCGCCCGCGCCATACATTATTCCTCCAACCGGCGCGAACGCCCGTTTGTCAAACTCAATTGCGCCGCCCTGCCCGAGAACCTCGTGGAGGCGGAACTGTTCGGCTACGAGAAGGGCGCGTTTACGGACGCCAAGAAAACCAATCGAGGTCGGTTTGAACTGGCCGACGGCGGCACTCTCCTGCTCGACGAGATCTCCGAGATGCCCCTTAACCTTCAATCCAAGCTGTTGCGGGTCATCCAGGAACGGGAGTTTGAGCGCGTCGGCTCCGCGACGACCATTTCGGTTGACGTTCGGCTTATCGCCACCACCAACCGGAATCTCAGGGAGTACATCGCGGAAGCAAGATTTCGTGAGGACCTGTACTACCGGTTGAACGTCATTCCCATATACCTTCCGCCGCTCAGGGATCGCAAAGAGGATATCCCCGTTCTGGTGGAGCACTTTATCGACAAGTACAACCGCGAGAACGACAAGGGCATCACGGGGCTCAACCGCATGGCGCTTCGCCTTCTGATGAAGTACGATTGGCCCGGCAACGTCCGTGAGCTCGAGAACCTTTTGGAGCGGGCCGTGGTGACCACCCGCGGTGAGTACCTGACGGAGGATGATTTTCCCCCCGAGCTGGCCATTGGAAGGGTCGATGCCGGCGTACCGGGCCTCAGCGTTCCCATGAAGCTCGAGGAGGGGAGCAGGTATCTGATTCTCAAGACTCTCGAAAAGTATAACGGGAACAAGACGAAGGCAGCCGAGGCGCTCGGCATCACTACGCGTACTATCCGCAACAAGCTGGCCGAGTACCAGGTCAAGGAAAAGACTACCGACGCACCCCTAGTCGGGTGAAATCCTTTGGTCGACGGGCCTGCGCCGCTTATTAATCAGCCCCCATCTGCCGATACTACATAACTAACAGGGCAGTTGCCCTGCTGTATGAACCTGTAATTACCGGTAGTGCAGGCTGATTCATGGACCTTGCCACCATACTCGGCATAGCTCTGGCCGTTGCAGCCATCCTGGGTGGTTACACTCTTGAGGGCGGCCATATCGATGCCTTGTTCCTGATTGCGCCGATCATAATCGTCGTTGGCGGAACGCTCGGCGCGACCATGGTAACCACTTCTTTCAGCACCGTTCTTCAGGTTCCGCGCTACCTGCGCCTGGCCACCTTCGGCCAGGCCAGTTCGGTGGCCGGCGGTATCGAGGCGATTGTCAAGATGGCCGAGAAAGCCCGGCGGGAAGGCATTCTTGGCCTGGAACCGGATCTTGTAAGGATATCCGATCCCTTCTTCAGGAAAGCCGTGCAGCTGCTTATAGACGGCACGGAAGTCACCGTCCTGAGGGAGATTCTGGAGACGGAGATTGCCTGCAAAGAGGAGCGCCATAAGCGCGGCATCAGTTTTTTCCAGAAGGCCGGCGGTTTTTCGCCTACCCTCGGAATCCTCGGGACCGTTCTGGGGCTGGTTCACGCACTGGGCAGTACTTCTGACGCCACGAAGATGGCCACTGCCATTGCGGCTGCTTTTATTGCCACCCTGTGGGGAGTCGGACTGGCCAATCTCCTTTTCCTTCCCCTCTCCGACAAACTCCGGCTCCGCCACGAGGAGGAGATGACCTACCTGGAACTGATCACGGAAGGCATCGTCGCCATCCAGTCCGGGGACAACCCCCGCGGTATTCGGATCCGACTGCAGTCTTTCGTGGCCCCCCAGCACCGTCAGCAGGAGGGGTAACGGATGCCTCGACGACGCCGGAAACTCACTGACAGCGAAAACCTTGATCGCTGGCTCCTGACCTACGCAGACCTGATCACGCTGCTGCTGGCGTTTTTCATCGTGATGTATTCCATGTCCCAGGTCGATGCCAAGCGGTTCGGCAAGGTGGCCGAAGCTCTCCACGGCGTGCTAAAGGGGGGAGACTTTGTGATAAAGCGTGACGGCGCCAGCCGCAAGACGGGCCACGGTCTGCTGGAACTGGGCAATCTCCAGATGATTCAACGGCAAGTTGAGGAACGGTTCAAAGGAGTGGGCAAACAGGACGTCATTGAAACCGAGATTACCGAGCGCGGCCTGGTCGTGCACATCGTCGAATCGGCTCTTTTCAACGAAGGAGTCGCCGACCTGGAGCCGAGAGCCGTGGACGTGCTGGACATAATCGGCAACCAGGTACGCGGCCTGCCGAATCACATCCGGATTGAGGGTCACACCGATGATCGTCCGATCTCCACTACCGTCTATCCATCGAACTGGGAGCTTTCCTCGGCCCGGGCCACCGAGGTGGTGCGGTATCTTCTGGACGGCCAGTCGATTTCTCCGGATCGCATTTCGGCCCTGGGGTACGGCGAATACCGTCCCGTGCGGCGCAATAATTCCATTGAAAACCGGGCCGCCAACCGGCGGGTCGACATCGTAATCCTGACCATGGAGCTCACCCTCAAGGAGCCGACCTCACAACTGTACTGGGTAACCCGTCAGCAGTAATGTCTTCCCCGACGGGGGGAAATACTTTCCCGTTGTGGCCGGTGCAAGGTCCCTCAAGGCGACCGCCGGCGCGTCCCAACTCCTTGTCAAACAATAAGAAACAATCCCCTGGGCACACTTTGGCACTTCCCTTGCATTGATGATTGCTGTAAAAGTGTAAGCGGACCTGACAGTATGGCCAATATGCTCTCAAAACTGGTCTTTGACCGGATCGGGGTTCCTGCCAATCGGAAGTTCCTCGATCTGGCCGCTTTGCGCCACCGATTCATTAGCGGCAACGTGGCCAATGCGTCCACCCCGGGATACAAGGCGCGCGACATTGATTTCAAAACCGAGTTCGCCAGGATGACCTCGCGCACCAGTCACATCGCTGGTTACCGCACCGACCAGCGACACATTCCCCTCGGCAGTCATCAGGCGCGCCAGCCGGAGGTGCAGACGGAACCGATAGCCCGGGGCGATATGAATTCGGTGGATATCGACCGGGAGGTGTCAAACATGGCCCAGAACGAGTTGCTGTTCACCGTCGGGGCGCGTCTCCTGCAGAAGAAGTTTGAGGGCTTGCGCAAGGCGATCACGAGCAAGTGAGGTATCACGTATGGGCGGTATTCTGAATGCCATCGAAATTTCTTCGCGGGGCCTTTCGGTTCAGCGAGGTAAGATGAACGTCGTGGCGGAAAACATGGCCAATGCCGAGACGACGGAAACGGTCGAAGGAGGGCCGTATCGGCGCAAGCGCGTGGTCGTGACCGAGGAAAAACCACGGCCGGAGTTCAGGACCTTTCTGAAGCAGGCCGACGGCCATCTGGTCAGGACGCATGGGGCCCATCGCAAGGGATACGGCGCGCCGGCCGCGCGCAAAGAACAGCCGTCAACTGTCCGCATGAAAGAGGTTGCCGACCCGGAAAGCAGCTACAAGCTGATCAATGACCCGACTCATCCCGACGCCGACGAACAGGGCTACGTGAGGATGCCGGATATCGACATCATCGAAGAAATGGTTGATATGATGGCCGCTACGCGGGGCTACGAAGCAAACACGGTGGCCATCGGTGCGGCCAAGAAGATGGCCAGGAATGCGCTCGATATTTAACGAAAGCGAGGAGTGCTGATGAAGATTAACGCCGTAGCGATTCAGTCGTATCAACAGTTGAACCGGCAGAGCCGCCCTGACTCGGTTCCTGCCGAGAAGGCGGCCGGCAGGGCCGCCGAGAAGACCGTGACGATTGAACCGCAGGATGAAACGCAATCGTCAAAACTGGCCGTCAAGGCTCGCGGCGGCAGTTATGCCAAGTTTCTCACTGATGAAGAGCGACAGGCGCTGGATCTGCTGTTCAGCCGCTTTCGGGACACCGGCCGGTTCGGTGCGTCTTACCGCGCCGAAACTGATGCCGATGAGGGCAGTCCGGTAGGCCGCCTGATCGACGTAAAGGTGTGAGCATGTCCGGTACCGTTCTAAATACAGGCAGGCTCGTTCCCGGCCTTGTCGAACGCGTCGCGAGCGCGCCGGCAACGCCGTCACGCAACGTCGATGATGGCGCCGGCCGGTTTACCGACCTGTTTGCCGAACTCGTGAACTCGGTGAACGATGCCCAGCACGCGGCCGCCCAGACCCAGCAGGCGTTCCTGGCGGGTGAACCCGTGGAACTCCACGAGGTCATGATAAAGGCCGAGGAAGCCGGGCTGACCATGGATCTGCTTCTGGAAATCCGTAACAAACTGATGAGCGCATACTCGGATATTATGCGCATGCCGATGTAGTACGTTCCGGGTCGAAGTGGTTGGCTATGGAAAGCCGACCCGACTACTAAATAGGATTTGCCATGGACCAATTCAAAGCACTCTTCAAGAATGTAGCGGCCACAGTCGGGCGTATGACCCCGGCTCAGGTCATTATGCTCTTCGGCCTGGCGGCGGCCACCGTTGTCGGTACCGTCTTCGCCGTCGGCTGGATCACGAGCGTGCGGTACGCCCGCTTGTATTCCAACCTTGACCAGGGCGACGCGGGCGAGGTCATTGCCCGCCTTGAAGACCAGAAGATCAACTACCGGCTGAGCGACAACGGCACCACGGTCGAAATCCCGGCCGGTCAGGTTTACAAAACGAGGATTTCTCTTGCCTCGGATGGCCTGCCGAGGGGCGGCAGCGTCGGTTACTCGATCTTCGACCAGAGCAACCTCGGCATGACCGATTTCCTGCAGAACCTGAACTTCCGCCGGGCGCTGGAGGGGGAACTGACGCGTACGATCGTGCAGTTGCGCGAGGTCCAGGCGGCGCGCGTACACATAGTCATGCCCAAAGAACGCCTGTTCAAGGAAGATCGCAAAGAGGCAACCGCTTCGGTTCTCCTCAAGCTGACCGGCGCGGGCACCCTGTCCAAGCATCAGATCAACGGCATTGCACACCTGGTTGCATCGTCGGTAGAGGGGCTCAAACCGCCTAATATCGCCATCCTGGATTACGACGGCAACCTGCTCTCGTCGGCGCAGGACGCCGACCCCGTGGCCGGGCTGTCCAGTTCGCAGCTCGAGGTGCGGAAAAACGTCGAGCAGTACCTGGAGGAAAAAGCGCAGACGATGCTTGACGGTGTGCTGGGCACCGGCAAATCCGTGGTGCGGGTCACGGCCGACCTGAATTTCCAGCAGCTCGAGCGGACCAGCGAGACTTACGATCCCAATGCTCCGTCAATCCGCAGCGAGGAGAGAACCAAGAGCACCAACACGACCAGCGACAAGGCAGAGGAACTCAACGAAAGCTCCGGCGAAGAAAACACGGAGTACACCATCACAAATTACGAACTGAATAAGACGGTTGAGCACATTATCAACGCCATTGGTGGTATCGAGCGGCTCTCGGTGGCGGTTACGGTCGACGGTACGTACGACGAAGTCCAGAACGAGAACGGCAACAAGGAGCTGATCTACCAGCCCCGGCCGCAGGAGGAGATTGACAGGTTGTCGGCGATTGTCCGGAACGCAGTCGGGTTTGACCAGCAGCGTAACGATCAACTGGAGGTCATCAACATTTCTTTTGACCGTCGAAACCTCCAGGAGGATCGAGAAATGCTGGATACGATGTACCGCCGCGAATTTTACATGGATGTCGCCCGCAAAGTTGGCCTGGTTCTGCTGGTCCTGTTCGCTTTCCTCCTCTTTAGAAGGAAGTCAAAAGCGCTCTTTGCGGCCCTGGGTAGACTGGCTGCGCCCGTGGGGTCGGTGGATGCTCTCCCGATCGAACTGTCGGCCCCCGCGCGACCTGAGCCGGAGGTGGCGGCGATTCGACCGGACATGCGCAAGCCTCGCCTGACTGACCAGATGAAGGCCACGGCCAAGGAACGTCCCGAAGAGATAGCCAAGGTTATTAAGACGATGATGATCGAGTAGGCCGGATATGGATTACGAACAGATGACCTCACAGCAACGAGCGGCCGTAGCGCTCGTATCGTTCGGCGCCGAGGTTTCGGCGCTGGTGCTTAAAGGATTGAGCGAATCAGAGTTGGAAAAGATCACGATTGAGATCGCCAACCTCCGCGACGTTCCGCCGCAGATCGAAGCCAAGGTCATGGAGGAATGTCACGACATCTTCATGGCGCGCCAGTACATCTCCCAGGGAGGTGTGGATTTCGCCTCTCAGGTCCTGGAATCGGCTCTTGGCCCCGCGAAAGCCCGGGAGATTCTGCACCGGCTGGAATCGTCATTCCAGGCGCGAGGGTTCTCACTTCTGAAGGATATCGACCCCAAGCAGCTTTCAGGGTTCTTTCAGAACGAACACCCCCAGACCACGGCGCTGATTCTCACCCAGTTGCATCCAAACCAGGCGGCCGCCGTGCTCTCGGAGCTTTCCCCTGAACTGCAGGCCGAGGTTTCACTTCGAATAGCCACCATGGAGAAAATCTCGCCCGAGACGCTCAAGGAAATCGAGGCCACCCTGTCCGGACACTTCGGGTCAGAGGCCAGTCGCGACCTGTCCGTCTCCGGCGGCGCCAAGACCATCGCCGAGATACTGAACCTCATCGACTCCACGGCCGAGAAGAACATCCTCCAGTCGCTGGAGGCAGATGACCCGGAGCTGGCCGCCGAGGTCAAGAACATGATGTTCGTGTTTGACGACATCGTCCTGCTTGATGACCGCTCAATCCAGCGTCTTCTCAAGGAGGTCGAGACCAAAGAGCTGTCCCTGGCTCTCAAGGCCGCCGGGGAAGAGGTCAAGCACAAGATTTTCAGCAACGTCTCGGAGCGCGTCGCCACCATGATCAAGGAAGAAATGGAGTTCATGGGGCCGACCAGGCTTTCCGACGTTGAGGCCGCCCAGGGGCGCATTGTCGAAGCCGTCCGGCGGCTCGAGGAGGAGGGCCAGATTATCATCGCCGGCCGCGGCGGCAAAGAGGATATCATTGTCTAAGATCATCCGATACTCCACCGAGGCTCCGACCGTATACGTCGGCGAACGACACGAGGAGACCGTCCTGGAAATCCGGGCGGAGGAAACACTGACCGAGTTCTTTCCCATCGTGTCTTTCGTTACCTCTCCCAATGGAGCGAAGCTGATCCCGATTCAGGAAGTCCACAAGCTCAAGCAGGTCCTTGACGCCGAAAGGGACAAGGCTTACAGCGCCGGGTTCGAAAAGGGCCAAGCCGAAGGGCTGGCCGAGGGGCAGCGTGACGCCCGCCAGGTGCTCAGGCAGTTCGAGCAGGCCCTGCAGGACGCCATCGGCCAGCGCGAATCGCTCCTGGCCGAGGCCAGGCAGAAGGTCCTGGAGCTCGTCATACAGGTGGCCAGAAAAGTCACTCTCGATGCCATCAGCGTGGATCCCGAGATAACCGCCACGCTGATCTCCCGGGTGATCGACCGGCTGGTTGACCGCTCGAGGTTAAAGATCAAGGTGCACCCCGACTTCCTTCCGATCGTAGAGCAGCAGACCGACCGATTCCTGGCGGGATCGACGTCCATCAAGGATCTTACATTCGAGCCCGACCCGCGAGTCCGGCTGGGCGGCTGTTTTATAGAAACTCCGACCGGGGACATAGACGCTCGGTTGGAATCACAGTTCGAGGTTGTCCAGGAGGCCATACGCGGCGATGGGGACGAGTCGTGAGTTACGTCTCGTGGGACATGTATGCCGACCGCATCAGCCGCGCTTCCACCGTTCGGCAATTCGGCAAGGTGACACAGGTGGTAGGGCTGGTCATCGAATCAGCCGGGCCGGCCGTTTCCGTCGGTCGTCTCTGTCACATCGAAAACCGGGACGACGGCTCGCGTGTCCGGGCGGAGGTGGTCGGATTTCGCGACGACAGAACGCTTCTGATGCCCCTGGGCAGCACGGCGGGCATCACGCCGGGGGCTATTGTCACATCCACGGGGGAGCAGTTGCGGGTACCGGTAGGCCCGGGGCTTATCGGCCGCATCGTCGGCGGTCTGGGCGAACCGTTAGACGGCAAAGGACCGGTGACGTGCAGTGCCTCGCGATCCGTGTCCGCCCGACCCATTCCGGTTCTGCGCCGGAGACGCATCACCGAGTCCATTCGAACCGGCATCAAGTCCGTGGACCTCACGGCAGCAATCGGGAAAGGTCAGCGCATGGGCATTTTTGCCGGCTCCGGCATCGGCAAGTCGATCATGCTCGGCATGATCGCGAGGGGCTCCTCGGCCGATGTGAACGTGATTGCCCTTGTCGGCGAACGGGGCCGGGAGGTCCGCGAGTTCATCGAGCAGGACCTCGGCCCGGAGGGTCTGAAGCGATCCGTGGTGGTGGCTGTCAGTTCCGATCAGCCGGCGCTCATCCGTATCAAGGGCGCCATGGTTGCCACGACGATTGCCGAGTATTTCCGCGACCAGGGCAAGGACGTTATGTTGTTGATGGATTCCATAACGCGGATCGCCATAGCCCAGCGCGAGGTCGGCCTGGCCGTCGGCGAGCCGCCGGCCACACGCGGTTACACGCCTTCCGTGTTCGCCATGCTTCCCTCGCTGCTGGAACGAGCCGGTAACACCGAAGAAGGATCGATTACCGGCCTGTACGCGGTTCTCGTCGAAGGGGACGACTTCAACGAACCGATATCCGATGCCGTGCGGTCGACTCTCGACGGGCACGTGGCCCTGTCGCGACGGCTGGCCGCCCTCAACCAGTATCCGGCGGTCGACATCCTCGACTCGATCAGCCGCCTGATGAAGGACGTGTGCACGGCGCAGGAACTGGACCTGGCCGCCCGCGCCCGGGCGCTCGTGGCGACGTACAGGGAGGCTGAGGACCTGATTAACGTCGGCGCTTACGTCAAGGGTTCGAACGAGAAAATAGACCGGGCTATCGAGAAAATCGACGACGTAAACCAGTTCTTCCGCCAGGATATATCCGAACTGTGCGATCACGAGGCCGCCGTTGCCGAGCTTGCACAGATCCTGGATTCCTGAGGGCTCGGATCATGAAGAGGTTCAAGTACCGTCTTCAACCCCTGCTCAACGTCAAATCGCACCTCGAAAAACAGCGACAGAAGGAACACGCCCGGGCAAGCGAGAAGGTCATGCATCAGAAGGATCTCCTGGCCGGGATATATGCCGAGCGTGATGCCACCGCCGAGACTCAGAAAGCCCGGATGATCGGCCGGATATCGATCTCCGGACTGCTCGTCTGCTCACGGTATCTGCTGAAGCTCAGGCGCGATACGCTGGCCGGAATCGAACTGTTGCGCGGACTGGAAAAGGCGGCCGAAGAGAGACGCCTGGCCCTGGTCAAAGCCTCGAAAGAACGGAGAATCTACGAGAAGCTTCGCGAACGCCAGCGGGCGAAGTACTTCAAGGAACTGGCTCGACAGGAGAGAAACGAAAGCGACGAAATAGCGGGCAATACCTTCCGCCTTCACAGCGGCAAATCGTCCGGGTCTCGCGGGGGGCGTGAAGTCGCGGCGGGCAAGACGCCGGCCACGTCTTCGGAATCTACTTCATAAGAACCATCTTCCGGCTGGTCGTGTAGGCGTCGGTGACCAGGCGGTAAAAGTACACGCCGGAAGCAAGCGGCTGACCGGAATCCGAATGAGCGTCGAATTCTACTTCGTGAACTCCCGCCGCCATCTGCCGGTCTACCAGCCGTCGCACTCTCCGGCCAAGCACGTTGAACACGTCTATCCGCACGCGGTTGGAGGTCGGCAGGCTGAACTGAATCAGCGTAGTGGGGTTGAACGGATTCGGATAATTCTGGGCCAGCGCATACTGTGACGGCAGGGGGTGGTCATCAACAGCGTCGTCCACGTCGGTCGGCAGACGGATCTCAACGTATCCCGCCGTGAACAGGGGGGTAAAGGTGATATCGCCGGCCGCCGGCGTGCGCGTCACGGTGGTGTGCACGACACCGGCAAAGGCCGTGGTGTCTATCTTTATGATAGTGTCCGGGGCCAGCGGGTCGATGGTGAAGTAGAGGCTGGCAATGATCCCGCTGCCGGCCGGAAGAGGGTCGGCCTCGTAGAACGAGAGACGCAGTATCAATTCGGAGGACTCGTTCTGATTCTGAACCGGCTGGCTGTTGCTGTACGGCGGCAACGGCCGGGTCTGCTGAAACGACACGGAGTCGTACTGCAGGTAGGGAGATCCGTAGTCCAGGGCCACCGTGACGTTCGCAACATCGTCTTCGTTGAAGAAGTTGACGTCGAGTGCAATCGTCTGTCCTCGCTCGCCGGCCGTGTCGGTTATCCAGACGCTGTCAAAGGCCACCGGGGCTTCGCGGATAATGAGGCGGCCCGGCACGAACTGAGGTACGAAAGCGTCGAACGCATCGTCGGTAAACGAAGTGCCCCGGGTGATGGAGCCTTCAATAATCGTCGTTGAGTCGATTAGGACGACCTGCGGTGATATGCTCGACGGATACGACAGGAAGAGATGCCCGAGCAACCCGGTCGCCGGTGGGATACCGTCAAAGGCATATACGGAGATCGCGGTTGAATCTCTGTTGAAACTGGCGCCCCTGAAATCTGAATCTTCAAGCCGGCCGCCCAGAAACGAGAACGAGTCAATAGCGACCTGCGGGGAGTTGGGCTTCAGCGTGATCTCGACTCCCGACAGCAATTCATCGTTCAGGAAACGAATCGGCACGACGCCTATTCCCGACGTATATGCCACCGCGGAGTCGACCCAGACGGTGTCTGGCAGGTTGGGGTCCGTCCCCTGGGTCCAGGCGGTAGAAGTCATCGTCAGCGAGCCGATTAAGACGAGCAACCATATCCGAATTGTTCTGTTCATATCCACGATCCTGTTCTCCGATGCCACTCAAAGAGCAAAATCTGTGCTTTCTCAGCCGTCAGTGTCAAGAATCAGGCGGGCCTTCGGAGATTCGCCGGTGCTGACTGTAAGTAGTTGCAAGACCGCAAGCTTGATCGACCTCAATATATGGAGGCGGGCCGATATCGGCAAACGCTTTTTGGCCGGCGAGCCGCCGGTATGCAAGATGCTTCCTAAATCCTCCGCGCCCAACGCCTCCCGGCGGTCCTGTCGTTACACGCGTCAGGTCCCGTTCGGGCAAGGACGCTGTTGTGCAAAAACATCCGAGGATGCCGACGGGTTCCGCGCCGTGCATGATCCGGCCCGAGATGGCCGGAGAAAACATTTCTCTCAAGCCAAAGAAAAACATTCCTGATCCAACCGGCCGGGGCCCTGTGTCAGGGTGGCGAGACCAGTGTAATCTGTTGACGGGTCATTGGTTACGCGCCTCCATGACAGCTTGGCACGGACCCTGCTATGACAGGATTGGAGGATTCTATGGTTAAAGGTATGTACACCTCTGCATCGGCTATGCTACCGCGCGTCCGCAAGCAGGAAATGCTGGCCAATAACATCGCCAACACCGGCACCGCCGGTTTCAAGAAAGACCGGATGTTCACCAAGGAACTCTCGCGTGCCGCGCAACGGCAACTGCCCAGAAAAACAGACTGGCAGAAGCCTATGGTGGACCGGGTCTACATCGATTACGCGCCGGGCGTCTTCGACAAAACGGGCAACCCGCTCGACCTGGCCATTGACGGTGACGGTTTCTTCACCCTTCAGGCTCCGGACGGCGGCACGGTTCTGACGCGCTCAGGGGCCTTCCAGGTGGACGCCGACGGCTTTCTTGTGTTTCCCGGCGGATATCTTGTGACCGGCGAGGGAGGGCCGATTGAAGTCGGCGACGGCAAAGTGTCGATCAGCCAGACCGGTGAGGTGGAGGTCGACGGGTTTGCGGTAGGCCGCATCGTGCCCAAATCGGTCTCGGACGTGAGCAAACTCGAACGGCTTGGCGATTCGCTTTTCGGCGTGCCGGCCGACGAGTCGCTTCTCCCGGCCATAAGCGCCAGCATCCAGCAGGGGTATCTCGAAACGTCCAACGTTGACGTCGTCCATGAAATGGTAGAGATGTTGATCTCCTACCGCACGTACGAAGCCAACGCCAAGGCGCTGCAATCGCAGGACGAAAGCCTGGACCACCTGTTTAACAGGGTGGCGGGGGATTAAGTAGAGCGAAAACGAAGTGGACACAGGAGTGACGATATGATCAAAGCGATGCGCACCGCGGCGACCGGCATGATGTCGCAGCAGATGAACGTTGACAACATCGCCAACAATCTCGCCAACGTCAATACCACCGGCTTCAAGAAGAGCAAGCTCGAGTTCCAGGACGTGCTGTATCAGAATCTCCGGCGTGCCGGGGCCGCCTCCGCCCTCGGTGCCCAGGCGCCGACCGGGCTGGCTATCGGCTATGGAACCCGTGCCTCCGCCACCGTTCGTCAATTCACCACCGGCGACCTGCAGCAAACGGGAAACCCGTTCGACATGGCTCTCGATGGCGACGGTTTTTTCCAGATTCAGAGACCTGACGGCACCACCGCATACACGCGCGACGGTACCTTCAAGCTCTCCAGCGACAGTCGCCTTGTCACCACTGACGGATACTACCTCCTGCCGGAAATCAGCGTGCCGGAGGATACCGTCTCAGTGGCGATCGGCAAGGACGGCAGCATTGAGGTACTGCAGTACGGCCAGGACGAACCGGCTCAGATCGGGCAGATCGAGTTGGCTCGCTTCGTGAATCCGGCCGGTCTGTCAGCAATCGGGCGAAACCTGCTCGTCATGACCTCGGCCTCCGGTGATCCGATTACCGACGTGCCGGGTCAGGGCGGTCTCGGCGAGATCGACCAGGGCTACGTGGAAATGTCCAACGTCAGCGTGGTCGACGAGATGGTGAATATGATTGTCGCCCAGCGGGCCTACGAAATGAATTCGAAGGCGATACAGACCGCCGACGATATGGCGTCGGTGGCCAACAACCTGAAGAGATAAAAATATGAAACCCTCGTCTGTAGCCGGTGCGGTGCTGCTGTCGCTGGCACTGGCCGTAACCGGACATACCGTTGCCGTCGACGATCTGGTCGTGCAACGGTTATACGAGGACTACAGCCTCGACACGCTTCACTACGCCGTGGAGGTTCTGTCCAATCCGCTGAGGGAGATGGATGTCGACCCTGAGCAGGTGGCCTTGCGCCCCCTGACGCGGAAGGAACCGCTGGGACTGTTCACCGTCCTGGTGGAAGTGACAGACGGCGGGGCGCTCATAAAGCGAGGCCAGGTCCGGCTCCGCGTCAGGAAATACGCCGACGTTCTGGTAGCCGCGGGCAGACTGGTCCGCCATGAACCGCTCACTGCCGACAGGCTGGTTAAGAAAAGGATGGAGGTGACCTCCTTGCGGGAGCAGCCGGTCACTTCGGTCGACCGGATCAACGGGTGCAGGTTGGCGCGGAATCTCAGCAAGGGACAGATTCTCACCGCCGGTGCGATCCAGCCGGTGCCTGACATTGACGTCGGGCGGGAGGTCTCCATCGTTATTGCCAGCGGACTGTGCACGATAACGGCACCGGGCCGCTCGCTTCAGGCCGGTCTGACCGGCTCGTACATCAGAGTAAAGAACATGGCATCGGGCAAAATCCTTAACGCACGCGTTGTCGACAGCCTCTCCGTCGCGGTCGACCCGTAACGCGCGCCGACGCCGAAGGCGCGAAAGGAGACACATGAAGAAAATCATCATATTGCTGGCTATCCTGCTGCTGCTGCCGTTCTCTCTCAAGCTCAAGGGACAGGGATTCGGTCGTGACCAGTCGTTATTCTCCGATATCAAGGCGCGCCGGGTCGGTGACATCCTTACCGTCATCATCGTCGAGCAAAACCGCGCCTCCAGCCAGGTCGAGTCCAAGACGGAAAAGAGCGGTAACTCCCAGCTATCCGGCGGCCCGGGCGTCGGACCGCTCCTGCGCCATATCCCAATCTTCAGCGCCGACGCCAAAATGAAGAACGATTTCGAAGGCAAGGGGGAGAACCTCCGCACCGGGACCATCATGGGAAAAATTTCAGTAACGGTAGTGGAAGTGCGGGAGAACGGCGACCTGGTGGTGGAAGGTTCCCGCGTGATCGGCATCTCGGGCGATAAGGAGACGCTTAACCTTACCGGTGTCGTGCGGCAAAAGGACATTGCCGCCGATAACAGCGTCCAGTCATACCAGATCGCCGACGCCGAGGTTGTTTACACCGGTAAAGGCAATACCAACACCGGGGCCCGACCGGGCTTCATAGCCCGGCTGGTTAACTGGATCTTTTAGGAGACCGCCATGCTCAGTGCCATATACAATCACCTGTTTCTTCCGGCGGGATTCACCGCCGTGCTGTTCTTCCTGTCGCTGTGGCTGCCGGCGGCTGCCGAGGGCGCCAAGGTCCGGATCAAGGACATCTGCTCGTTTCAGGATCGGCAGGAAGTCGCGCTTCTCGGCTACGGCCTGGTGGTGGGTCTGGACGGGACCGGCGACGGGACCGGGACGCAGTTCACCAGCCAGTCAATGGCCAACATGATGGAGCGTCTGGGCGTCACGGTCGATCAGAGGAAGCTCAAAGTCAAGAACGTGGCCGCCGTAATGGTCACGGCGCGCCTGTCGTCGCAGCAGACGGCCGGATCTACCATAGACGTCACCGTGTCGTCCATCGGTGACGCCTCGTCTTTGCAGGGGGGGACGTTGCTGTCGACACCGCTTTCGACGCCGAGCGGCGTCGTGCGGGCCACCGCCCAGGGCGCGGTGTCCATCGGCGGCTTTAACGTACAGGTCGACGAGGCCAACAAGATCGTGAACAACTACACGCTGGTCGGAAGAGTCCCGGGGGGCGGTACCGTGACCGATCCGCTGGCGCCGACCCCGGGCAGCGACCGCGAATTCATCCTGTCGCTGCATGACCCGGATATGACCACGGCGCATCGGACGGCGCAGGTGATCAATATCAAGTACGGGACGGTCGCCTACCCGACCGACGGCGGTGCCGTTCGCATCGTCATCCCGGATTCGCTCATGTATCCGACGCTTCGGTCCAAATTCATGTCCGATATCGGGCACCTGCGCATAGTGCCGGACAACGTGGCCCGCGTGGTGATCAATGAAAGAACCGGCACCATTGTGGCCGGCGAACACGTTACCATTGCTCCGGTAGCGGTCGCGCACGGGACGATCACGGTCGACATCCGTTCGCGCCCGATAATATCGCAGCCGCAGCCGTTCTCGGAAGGCGAGACGGTAATCACGCAGGAACCGTCGATCACCGTAAATCAGGAACAGGCCCGGGTGGTGAACCTCAAGGGTTCCGTTTACCTCAAGGACGTAGCCGGGGCTTTGAACAAGATCGGCGCTACCCCCCGTGACATTATCGCCATTTTCCAGGCCCTCAAGCAGGCCGGGGCGCTGCGCGCCGAACTGGTGATCCTCTGATGATCTCGTTGGCCAAAACCGCCCCATCACTCCTGAAGCAGACCGGCCTGGACCGGCTAAAAACGCAGCAGGCGGCAGACATCGAGCAGGAGAAAGCCCGGCTCCGTGAGGCCACGCGGGAGTTCGAGTCTTTCTTCATGTACTACCTGCTCAAGAACATGAGAAAAACGATTCCCAAGAATGAGCTGACCCGGACCGGCGGGCTTTCGGAGTCCATGGGCAGCGACGTTTTCACCGATCTGTTTGACATGGAGGTGGCCCGCAAAATAACCAGAAGCAACAATCGGTCGATAGCCGAAATGCTGTACCAATCGCTCGAGAAGCAGACTGAAGCCCGCTTTGGTCAGCCCGGGCCGACACCGGACGCCGCCCCGGGAATCTCCCCTGAGCCGAAAGGTCTTAAGCTGGACAGGGATCACATCGAGTTGCCCAACAGGGACGACCGGCAAATACCGCGGCCGGATGCGGTCCGGAGCCTTCCCGTATCACAGGGGCCGAGACGGGTCCGTCATGATCCTATCCTGGCCAAGTACGGTCCCGATATTTATCGGGCTGCGGCCGAAACCAAGCTGGATTCGGCGCTTATCGCTTCGGTCATCAGGGCTGAATCCAACGGCGACGCGCGTGCGGTCTCGACCGCCGGGGCCCGGGGCCTGATGCAACTGACCGACACCACCGCACGCGAAATGGGCGTCACGGACGTCTTCGACCCGGCGGCAAACATCAGGGGCGGCAGCCGGTATCTGCGCCAGCTGATTGATCGGTACGGAGACGTGAAACTGGCCCTGGCGGCCTATAACGCCGGCCCGGGGAACGTTGACCGTTACAAAGGGGTTCCTCCATTTAAGGAGACGCGCCGGTACGTCGCGCGTGTGATCAGGCTGATGGCCGCACACACGGCGAATTCGAGTGCCTCGAACTCTAAAGTGTCACACAGGTAAAGCCGATAGAAGGAGTACAGGACGTTGCAGCCAATATCGGACATGCTTAATCGGTTGATAGACATAATCGGTCGTGAAGCCGCCCTCTTTGAGTCCTTCCTCGAGTTGCTGGACCAGCAGAAGCGGACGCTGGTTTCCAATCACCTTGAGGGCCTGAACGAAGTCACCGATAAACAGCGTGAGAAACTGGTCGAGAGCCGGTTGCTCAGCAGGGAGCGCGACGAGCTTATCCGTCAGATCAAGGCCGCCAACAGCCTCGAAGGGGACGTAACCGTCACCAGGCTTCTCGAGTTCGCGGACAGGGACCAGGCGGAACGCTTGACGCAGCTCAGGGAGATCATTCTCGACATGAACGATCGAATCGCCCGGGCCCGGAACACGAACGCGATGCTGTTAAACCAGTCGCGCGAGTTCATTGCCCGCACGATGACGGCGCTGTCCAAGATAAAGAACCCTGACCATACGTACGCCGCCGACGGTGCCGCCGCCGGCAAAGGCTCCAACGTGGCCGTGGACAGGAGGGTATGATGCCGGGCTTGTTTCAGGGATTGGAAATCGGAAAGCGCGCACTGCTGTCACACCAGGTGACGCTCCAGACCATCGGTCACAACATCGCCAACGTCGACACTCCCGGTTACACCCGCCAGCGGGTCCGCATCTCGTCCGCCCTGCCGGAAACCCTCACCTACGGCTCGGTGGGGATGGGTATTCAGGTTGACGACGTCCGCCAAGTGCGCGACCTCTTTCTCGGCCAACAGTACCGCGAGGCCAACAAGGCGATGGGCCAGTGGACGTACAAGCAGAAAACAATGTCGCAGATCGAGTCGCTGTTCAACGAGCCCCAGGACAACTCCCTGAACGACTACCTCAACCAGTTTTGGGACGCCTGGTCGGATCTGTCGACGAACTCTGATTCGAGCACCCATCGACAGATGATACGGACCAAGGCCAACCAGTTCATCAACGGACTGCACCAGTTGGCCAAGCAGCTGACCTCGCTCCGCGACGCGATCGACCGCGACCTGACCGACATGACCAAAGATGTCAACCGCTTGACTGCCGAAATTTCGCAGCTGAACCAGCAGATAAAGACGACCGAGCTGGGTGGCAGGAAGGCCAACGATTTGCGGGACGCCCGTGATCGGCTGATCGACGAGCTGTCCAACGTCGTGGACGTGCGCACGGTTGACAAGGCCAACGGGGCCAACATCGTTTACATGGGTGCCATGGTGCTTGTCGACGGCTCTGACTCGTTCGATATCGACACCGTGGCCGAGAACGAGGCGGGCGTAACCACGCACCGGGTGGTCTGGAAAGGGACCGACGTCACGCTGGCCAACATCGACGGTCAGCTGGCCGGCCTGACGGAATCGCGCGACGAGATTATTCCACGGTACCTCGAAGAGCTTAACGCACTTACCAGGGAACTCGTGGAACGGGTCAACACCATCCATCGTTCCGGCTACGGATATCAGAACGGTTCCACTGATGTTGCTTTTTTTGACCCGCGGTTTACCGACGCCGCCACGATCCGGCTGAACGCGGATATCGAGCAGGACATTAACAAGATCGCCGCCTCGTCCACCCCGGACGGCGACAACCTGATTGCGTTGCAGTTATCCGATTTGCGGGACGTGACGGTAATGACCGACAACACGATGACGTTCAACGACTATTACAGCGGTCTTGTCGGCGGACTGGGCGTCGAGTCGCGTGAGGCGACGTCGTTCTCGGACAACTATGAACTTTTGCGATACCAGGTTGAGAACGCCCGGCAGTCGGTCCAGGGCGTATCGCTGGACGAGGAGATGACCAATCTGGTCAAGTTCCAGCACGCCTACGATGCAGCCGCCCGGGTCATCACGGTGATGGATGAGGCGCTCGACGTCGTCATCGGGGCCATGGGCATAGTGGGAAGATAACATTTCAGGCCCCTCGGGGCCGAGCAATACACCACGGAGGGTGACTTGCTGATACTAACACGGAAGTTGGGCGAATCTATCACCATCGGCGATGACATCAAGGTGTCGATCCTTGGTGTTCGTGGTCGCCAGGTACGCCTGGGGATAGAGGCGCCAAGCAGCGTCGTCGTTCACCGCGAGGAGATCTATGTCAAGATCCAGGCCGAGAATCGAAAGGCATCCAAGACGATCAAGGGTGACCTTCTCGGCGTCGTCAAGATGATCAAGGACAAGATCGGCGGGTCTTCGCACCGCACCGGATCCTCGGTGGTCGACTACAAGGACAGTCCGTCCAAAAAGAAACACAGCGGTTAGTCCGAGCGGCCGGCGGCGGCCGGGACTGAAACCGGCGCCGGAACCCGGGAGAGGCGGCAATGCGCATAACCAACGGAATGATGGCCTCCCAGGTCGTCTTCAACATGCAGCGGTCACTTCGGCGCTTCACCGACATGCAGACCAACATGTCGTCGGGACGCCGGATCAACAAACCCTCTGATGATCCGCTGGGAACGCTGCGGGACCTGGGGTACCGGACGGAACTGGCCAAGATCGCCCAGTACAGCAAGAACGTGACCCAGGGACTGACCTGGATGACCACGTACGACTCGGTTCTCGCCGACGTCAAGGACATCGTCTCATCGGCCAAGGAGGTCGCCATTGCGATGGCCAACGGCAACTACGACGCGGCGGCACGGGAAGCATCGGCGCAGGAGATCCGCTCGATGATCGAACAGCTCGTACAGCTGGCCAACACGGAACTCGAGGGACGCCGCGTCTTCTCAGGGTTCAGGACAAAGGTCACCCCGTTCGAGGTGTCGGGCAACGGTGTTCTGTATCGGGGCGACCGGGGGGAGATCCAGTTCGATGTCGAGTCCTCGTCCCTGATGACGATCAATCTGGACGGCGCGTCCGCGTTCCTGGAACGGCTCTGTATTCTCGGCGAGGACGCCGACCTTCAGGTTGGCGTCACCGGACAGACTTTGCTGGCTGACCTGCACAACGGCAACGGCATCGATCAGGGCTCGTTTACCATCACTGACAGGAATCTCGATTTCCTTCCCGTCGCGACCGTGGATATCAGCGGCGCGACCACCGTTGATGACGTCCTGACGCTCATAAATGCTGAACTCACTGCCTCCGGAATCACCAACCTCGTGGCTCGTCTTGGTGATGAAGGAAACAACATAACCCTGGAAGCGACCGAGAACGGCCTGATATCGAACAGCACGCTGTTGAGCGACCTGAACGAAGGCAAAGGTATTGATCTCGAACCGGGAACGATACAATTGACGGACTCCGGCGGCATCGGCGTACAGGTGAATCTCTCCGGGGCGGAGACGATAGGCGATGTCATCACACAGTTCAACGCTCAGCTCGCGGCGGCCGGCGTGGCCAACGTCACCATGGCTGTCAACGCCGCCAACACCGGACTGGTAATCACCGATACCAACGGCGTGCCGCTCGGGTTGACGATCACGGACGTTGACGTGGACAACCACACGGCCTCGGGTCTCGGAATCGTCGGGGCGGTCGACCCGACGCTCGACGGAGATGACCTCAACCCGGTGACTCGCTTCGAGGTGGCCGAGAATGGCGGCACCACGGCGGGTGATCTCTGCGTTCTCGGTGAGTTCCCCGGCACCAGGGTGGGTGAAGATCTTGACCCCGGCCTGCAGGTCACTGATCTGTTGACCAGCCTGAACAACCGGCTGGGCGCCGGCCTGGGCAGCTTTACGGTCTACCAGGGCGGGTCGACTCACACCGTTGACGTGACCGATCCTGCGCTTGTGACCGTTCAGGACCTTCTGGACGAGCTTAACAATTCAGGTCTCGACATCACGGCCTCCATCAACGCCTCCGGTCGGGGTATACAGGTTGTCAACAATGACACCACCAGGAGCTTCAGCATAGAAGAAGACGGTGACGGCCGGACGGCAAAAACCCTCCAACTGTTTGGTTCCAGCGATCTGCTGGGCAGTATGCTGACCCTGCGCAACGCCCTGGAAAAGGACGACCAGGAGGGCACCGGGATGCTGCTGCAGAACCTTGACGACGGGCTGCTGCAACTTCTCAAGCAGCGGGCCACCATCGGTGCACGCACGATTCGTTTGGAGGCAACCGATCGCCGGCTGCTGGACCTGAACCTCAATTTCACCGACCTGCTGTCAAAGACGGAAGATGCGGATATTTCAAAACTCGTCACCGACCTGACGACATATGAAAACAACTATCGGGCCGCGTTGATCTCCGCCGGAAAGATCGTGCAACCGAGCCTGCTGGATTTTCTAAGCTGATAGGGATTAACAGAGGGATGTTCTTATGCTCGTAAACAGCATGCGATTTGGAACGCTGGAAGTGCCTCCACAAAAGCTTATCACTATGGAGCGGCCGGTTCTCGGCTTCGAGTCACTGCGGCACTTCTGCCTGGTCGAGATCGACGAGCTCAAGCCGTTCCTGTGGCTGCAGTCGACCGAGGATTCGGCTGTGGCATTCCTGGTCGTCAACCCGGTGGTCTTCTTTCCGGACTACCGCATCGAGATCAACTCCAACGAGATCGCCGAACTGAAAGTTGATCGCGTCGAATCGGTGGAGACCTATGTTGTTGCGACTGTTCCGGATGATCCGCAGAACATGTCGGTCAACCTTCAGGGGCCTATTCTCATCAACACCGAGAATAACTTGGGCAAGCAGTTGGTGCTTGTTAACTCCGATTACCGCGTGAAGCACTCCCTCCTGCGTGCCCTGGACGAATTGCCGATTCAGGCCGTACAGGAGGAAGAACTGGCCCCCGTCTGATGCCGGTTGTGTCCGGCCACCGGGTGCCGGGATCGGCAGCCCGAATCGATCAGTGCCTTGCAGCCTTGTGCAGGCGCACAGAAATCGGATTTCGAGAGTGAAAGTAGGACACTCACAGGCTCAATCGCGTGGGGCGAGAACGGCGCCCTGCTCCAGCGAAGAACTGACCCGCCGGGCGAACGCCTATCTTCAGGCCGGTGACTTCATTTCGGCCTACCCATCAGTCTCCCAACTGGCACAAATGAACCCTGACAACCCACAGGTGTCGGTCACGGCGGGGCTTATCGCCCTGAAGTGCGATCGCCGCGATGAAGCCGTGGAGCATTTTGAGCGGGCACTGGGAATATCACCGGGGAACTACGATGCCGGGTACAACCTGGCGCTGGTCTACATGGCTCAGGGCGAGCTTCACCGTGCTTTGCACCAACTGCGTCGACTGGCGCACTTCCATGCGGAAAACGCAGAATTACAGAATGACCTGGCCGTCCTGTGGCTGAACGCGGAAAGGCCCTCCCGCGCTGAAGTCAGCTTCTACCGCGCTCTGCGGCTCGATCCGAATTTCAGAAAGGCGCGCAATAACGCCATGGAATATTTCCTCAGGCACGGCCTGCTGGAGCGAGCCCGAAAACTCCTGGCCTTTCAGGGAAAATGCGAATCACTGTCGGCGATCTCCCGGGCCGAGCTTTCGCGATGGCAAGAGGTTCTCGACCGGGCGGCCGCGGGCCCGGGGCCGGAGGAGGCCGTCCAAGCGTCCGGCACAGCCGTCAGTGAATCGGTCGAACCGGCACCGCCTCGTATCGGCAAAATTGCCGTGTTCGCCTCGCACCGGGCGTTTGTGCAGGATATCGTCGCCGCGCTGGGCAGAGGCAACGACGTTCGGTATTTCGAGGGCGACACCGTCGAGCAGATAGCCGAGCTGATGTCATGGGCGGACGTGTCCTGGTTCGAGTGGTGCGATGAACTGCTCATAGAGGCCACCAAACTACCGAAACAAGGCCGGATTATAGCCCGCCTGCACAGCTACGAAGCTTTCACCGATATGCCTTCCCGAGTCGACTGGAGCAAGGTCGACCGCCTTGTTTTCGTCAACGAATCGGTCAGGGATATCGCCGCGGGGCAGATCGCCAACCGGGTTGATACCGTTGTTATCCACAACGGCCTGGATCTCGAGCGGTTCACGATTCCCGAGGACAAACGGTACGGCAAGAAGATTGCCTCGGTGGGCTACATCAACTACAAGAAAAACCCGCCGCTGCTCCTTTACTGCTTCAAGAAAATACACGAGTATGACCCGGCCTACAGCCTGCACGTCGCGGGGACGCATCAGGACTCGCGCATCGCCCTATACTTCGACAACTTCCTGCGTCACTCGCCGCTGCCCGTTACCTTCCACGGCTGGGTGGAGGACATACCGGCCTGGTACGCCGACAAGGATTTCGTCGTCTCGACCTCTTTGTTCGAATCATTCCACTATTCGATTGCTGAAGGCATGGCGTCGGGACTCATGCCGCTTGTCCACAACTGGTACGGCGCCGACCGCCTTTACCCGGATGGCTGCCTGTTTGAAGATCCGGACGGCTGCCTTGAGCTCGTCAAGAAGTATGAGCGCGTCGACCGCCGCCGCCTGGCCGTTGAAAACCGTGAGTATATCGCCCGCAGGTTCAACCTTCGGGACAAGGTGGATCAAATCGCAGGCCTGCTGCTGTCGCTGAAGGGCGAAGATGCGACCGCCGAGAGGGGAGACTGAACCGTGGCAAAGTCCAGGACAGGAAAGGTCACGCGGCACCGCAAGAGCACCGGGCGGCCGCCCGTCAGGAGCGCCGCTACCGCCGGAGCCACCCTCGACAGGCTGTTGATGGCCGTGCGAAGCGATCCGGCCGACGTCGGCGCGGCGCTTGCTCTGGCCCAGTACTACTACGTCAATAACCTCGAGGATAAGGTCCTGTCCGTGCTCCAGCCGCTCGAACGGCAGTACCCGTTCAGCGATGCCGCCCGGCGGCGCAAGTATGACCACCTGATTGCCTTCGGTTACGTCCGTGAGCACGGCTTTGCCGAGGCTGAACCCGTCATCGCACGCGCCCTGGAAGATTGTCCGGAGGCCCTGGACCTGTACTACGCCCTGGCGTACCTCAAAGTATCGCTGCGCGAGTTCGGTGACGCCCTCGAGGCCTGCCGGAAGTATCTTTCCGCGTTCGACGAGTCTGCCGCCGCTCCGGCGGGCACACATTTCACCGCGACCTCCGCGCACCGGTCGCAGTTGCTGAATTTCATGGCCACCGCGTACCGGGAGACGGCCGAGACGGGCCTGGCCATCGAGACATGGCAGCAGGCGATCTCCGCTGATCCGACAAATCACTTTCCGTATCTCAACCTGGCCAACCTCTATATGCAGGAAAAGGACTGCGGCAGCGCGGAGTCGATTGTCAGGGCAGGTCTCAGGGACTGCCGGCAGGTGCAGGAACTCCGCATGCTGGCCTCCAGGCTGGAGAACTCCGCCACGATATCCGCCTGCATGATCGTGAAAAATGAAGAGGAAATGCTCGAGAACTGCCTGAGGTCCATCCGCGACTGGGTCGACGAGATCGTCATCGTGGATACCGGCTCGACGGACAGGACGGTGGAGATAGCGAAGTCCTTCGGGGCTACGGTGTACCACCAGGCTTGGGAAGACAACTTCTCCAGGCATCGCAACTACTCCATGGACAAGGCGACCTGCGACTGGATATTCATTATAGACGCTGATGAAAAAGTCAGGCAGGAGAGCGTTCCGAGGCTGCGGGAACTTGTCAACAGCGGTAAGTACCCCGCATACTGCATTAACGTGTTCAACGTCTACGGGTCGCAGAGGGACATGGTGACGTTCTTGCCGTCCGTGCGGTTATTCAGACGTGACCTCAACCTTCGGTACGAGGGTATCGTTCACAACCTTCTCAACGTTCCCGACGACGTCCCCGTGGCCCGGGTGGACGTCCGGCTCGACCACTACGGGTACGATTTGTCTGAAGAAAAGATGAAACGGAAAGGGGAGCGGACGCGCGGCCTGCTGGAGAAACAGCTCGAGGAAAACCCGGACGATGCGTTTGCGCTTTTCAACTACGCCCAGGTGCTGTTGACCGGGTTCAACCGGTCCATCCGTGACAACGGACCGGTGATCCTTGACGCCGCCGGGCGGGCGGTCGAGTTGACGAATCCGGAGGCGCCAAAGGAACGGCATATTCATTTGATGGGTCTCAACCAGCTCGCCTGGACACACTTTTACCTGAATGACCATGAACAGGCGCTGGCCTGTGCCCGTCGCGCCCTCGAGATCAAGCCCGCCTACCTTGATCCGCTGCTGCTGGTGGGCCATGCCTACAGCCGCCTGGGCCGGTACGACGAGGCGGCCGAGGCCTACCAGGTGTACCTGCAGGCCCAGGAGTCGTTTCATGCCTCGACCGAACACGATAACATCATCCTGTCCCACGTCGACAGCCGCCCTGCAGCCTGCTACGGGTTAGGCATGATTGCCGAGATCAAGGGAGATACCGAGCTGGCCAGGAAGTGGTACTCAGAGACGTTGCGGGCAAAGCCCGACTATCTCGAAGCCAACCGCCGACTCGGCCTGCTGTACCAGCGTGAGGGCAACCTGCCGGAGGCGGAACGATACCTCCGTCAGCAGGCCGAGCGAGCAGGCAATACAAAAGACCTGGCGCTGGACCTGGCCGCGGTTTACTCCGGCCTGAAAGATAACGACCGGGCTGAGGAGTGCTTCCGCCAGGCCATGGAGCTGGCTCCGGAGGACCCGAACGCGCCGGAGCAGTTCGGCCAGTTCTGTCTCACCCTTGAGCGGTACGACCGGGCCGGCGAACTGTTCCAGAAGGCAATTGCCATGGCCGGCGCCACGGAGGCGCTGTCAATCCAGCTTGCTTCGGCCCTTACCGGGGCCGGACGCTGGTCGGAGGCCGCCGGTCTCTATGCCGATCTGGCGGCCCGTGGATCCGCGTCCGGTGAAATCCTCAACGATCTGGGCAACTGTTACTATAAGATGGAAGACTATGCGGCCGCCGAGACGTACTACCAGCAGGCCATGGAGTGCAGTTCCGTCCCCGGTGTGGTCTACCGAAACCTCGGTTTGACCCGTGCCCGGCTCGACAAGCCGAAAGAGGCCATATGGGCGCTGGAAAAGTACCTCCAGATCGAGCCGTCCGAGCATGACTTCCTTCACGTTGTCGGAGACCTGTATGCGAAAATGGGACATTTCGACTCTGCTATGTCCTATTACGAGAAGTACTTACAGCAGAAACCGAACGATCCGCTTGCCCTGTATAATCTATCTGAATGCTATCTCCATATGGGACATACAGATTCGGCGATCATAGGATATCGCCGCGTGCTGCAGATCGATCCTCATTTCAAGCCTGCCCACGACCGCCTCAGCCACCTTTCGCAGCCGGCCGGGAAGGCCTAGATCGCCTGACCGCCCGGCCCTGTGTGACCCACAAAAAAGAGGGGGGAGAACTCTTAAGTCGCTTACCCTTTTGCCGATGAACAGAGTATGACACAAGGATTCGGTGTAGCCAAGCCAATGTAAAGTAAGAGGAGGGTATACCGCGCACCAAGACCGTCCTGTACGCAAACCGATGTTTATCGGAAGAACTCGTATTGGAGACTGATTTGACATAGGAAGTGACGTCATGGAGAACCCAAAACCGATACCAAGCGGTAAGGAAACCTGATACATAGTCAAGGAGGATTGACTGATGTCACTTCGTATCAACCACAACCTGGCGGCTCTGAATGCCAACAGGAACTTGAAGCTGACGAATGATGCACTGACGAAGTCAATGCAGAAACTTTCGTCCGGCTTCCGAATTAACGCAGCGGCAGACGATCCGGCCGGTCTGGTGATTTCGGAGCAGTTCCGCTCTCAGATTGCCGGTCTGAACCGAGCTATCCAGAACTCGGAAGGATCGATCTCCATGATCCAGACGGCTGAGGGCGCCCTCACCGAAATCAACAACCTGTTGATCTCGATGAGAGAGCTGGCTATTCACGCCGCCAACGAGGGCTTCAACGACACCGATCAGTTGGCTGCCGACCAGGCCGAAATTGCCAACGCGATCAAGACTATTGACCGGATCGCGGCCAACACCCAGTTCGGTACGAAGAAGATCCTCGACGGCTCGAAGGATAACATCGCCACCATCACGTCGGCGAACTCCTCGGGCCTGAGCATTATCAAGTCCGGCCTGTCGACCGGCCTGCACTCGATCTCAGCCACCAAGACGGCTGACTCGACGGCGTCGCTGAACACCACCTCGCTCGGTCTGTCGCTCGCCAACACGGACGGCGATCCGGCCAACCTGGTGGAGAAGATTCACAACCTCGACGTGCTGCAGGCCTCCGACGTGGCCAAGAAATCGACCGGTACCATTACCCTGGCGGATGCCTGGGGCAATGACCTGACCCTTGCCGCCGCGGCAACGTCGGGTATGGTCTCGTCAGCCGCCGCTCTGGCGGTTGCCACCGCGGGTAACGTCGGGACCTACGACATCATCCTGAACTACCAGGAGTACGGTGAGTCACCAGCCGGTAATCAGGTGGTCTCGATCGACGTCGCTCTTAACGATACGGCTGCTGACGTCGCCGGCAAGATTGAGTCGCAAATCAATCTGAATACCGAGCTGGCGGGTAGGCTGGTTGTCACAGCGACCGCCGCCGGCAGCCCGATTCGTATCAAGACGGCCAACACCGGTGCCCAGTACACGGTTCGGGTGGAGTCAGTCACGGCTAATCCGGCTGATGCCGGCAGCCAGCTCTTTGACTTCACGGCCGCGTCCTCGCGGGGCCAGTCGGCTAACGTCCTCGAGTTTACCGTCGTGACCGAGCAGTGGGCAAGCGGCAGGACGGCCCAGGCAACGGTGGGGGCGGCCGGCTACAACAGTCTCGACACGCTGATTACGGCCATGAACACGGCCCTTGCCACCACTGGCGGCTCGGGCGGTTTCGGGACCATTATAGGCGGTGTTAACGACATCGTGGCTACGGAGGCCAACACCAACCAGATCCAGTTCTCGACACAGGACGAGGGTTCGGCATACAGCATCAAGCTCAGTGAGCACGCCGGAACCGCGGGCGTCGGGAACCTAATCAACGTCCTGGGGCTGACGACGGACACCCTGCCGAATACGGGGATTGATGCCCTGGTCAGGTTTGACGACTACACCAACACCATTACGGCCGCCAAGTACGGGACCACCCACGACGTCACCTTGTACAACAAGGACGCCGACGATAGCAGCCGTGGTACGGCCACTTTCACGGTGGCAACGGCTCTGAACGGTATCAACGTCGGCAACCTGCTGTTGGATGTCAAGGCGGCCAAGTTCGGCGTCCGTCTGGACGGCGGCCCGGCGAGCTCGGTGACGGCCGGTATCAACTCGACCATTTTCAATGCCAACCGCAGTGAGTCGATCGTTGTCAGGTACGGCCTGGATTCCAACGGCGGTACGGAGACGATCAACAACTTTAACCAGTCGCTGGTCTTCCAGATCGGTGGCAACGTCGGTCAAACGACCGAAATCGGCATCCGTAACATGGCGGCCTCGTCACTGGCCAAGAACCTCGCCGGCAACATGTTCACCTCGCTGGCGGAAATGGACGTGACTACCGTCCAGGGCGCTCAGGACGCCCAGGCGCTCATCGACAACGCCATTCTCGAGGTGTCGACGGCCAGAGGTACTCTCGGATCGTTCCAGAAGAACACTCTGGAGTCCAACCTGAGAAACCTCCGCGTTGCCGCTCAGAACCTGACGGCTTCGGAGTCGCAGATTCGTGACACTGACATGGCGGAAGAGATGTCAGAATTTACCAAGAACCAGATCCTGGTGCAGACGGGCATGGCTATGCTGGCCCAGTCGAACCAGATCCCGCAGGTGGTTCTGTCACTCTTCTAATCGCCATGGCGATAGATGCGATTCGGGGGAGGCTTGACCTCCCCCGAATCCAACAACACAGGCAAGCATAACGACAGTGATGTCGATTCGATTACAGGAGTAACATGCCATCTTTCTCGATCGAGGGCATCAGTTCGGGGATCAACACCGCCGAATACATCGATGCCATTATGCAATTTGAGCGGCGCCCGGCCGTGCTCATGGAGACGGAACAGGCCGCCAAAACTAACATCGTTTCCACTCTCAAGGCCCTGCAGGCAAAAATCCTCGCGCTCAAGACCAAGTCAGCGCTTCTCATGAGGAGAAGCACCTTTGAAAAAGCCTCCATATCCGTCTCCGATGAATCGATCCTGAGCGCCACGGCCAGCGGGCGGGTGAGCGTGGGCTCCTATGACCTGCAGGTGCTGTCACTGGCCCGCAACCACCAGCTGGCCTCGCAGGGATTCTCCGATGAGTCGATTTCCTCGCTTGGCACGGGCACAATAACCATCAGCGTTGGTTCCGCCTCACCCGACGTTATCACCATTGACGCCGGCAACAACTCGCTCGTGGGAATCAAGAAGGCGATCAACGACGCCGACGCCGGCGTCACCGCCACGATCATAAACGACGGCTCCGGTTCCCGAGCCTACCGGCTGATTCTTTCTGCCGATACGAGCGGCGTCACCAACACGATCAATGTCACTTCGAACCTTTCCGGCGGCAACAACCTGAATTTTTCGACGTCGTCCTTTGACGATCCCGAAGCCGTCAGCATGGATTCCGGATCGGATGCCGCCATCTCGCTGGGGGCCTCGGCGGCCTACACCGGCAATGAAAACAAGATCTATACGTTCACCGTGGCCGGCACCGGGGTGCAGACGGTCGGCACCGACAATATCACGATTGACTGGACCGACGGCACCGACTCGGGGTCAATTGTCGTCACCCAGGCGGATGCCGAGGTGGAACTGGTCGGTGCGAGAGCCGACGGGCTCAAACTCACCTTCTCGACCGGTCAATTGAAGTCCGGTGACATCTTTCAGGTGCAGACGTTTGCGCCGCTGCTCCAGCAGGCTTCCGACGCCCGGGTCGCTATCGGCTCGGCAGGCGGAACCGGCTCGCCGATCACGGTGACCTCCGAGACAAACACGCTCGACAACGTCATCGCCGGCGTGTCTCTCCAACTGGAGAAGGAAACGCTCCCGGGCGACCACGTGACCATCAAGACGGACATCGATATCACCGGCATAAAAGAGAGGATCAATGACCTGATCGCCGCCTACAACGACGTCAACGACTTCATAGACCGGCAGAATGCGTACAGCGAGGACACCAAGGAGACGGGAGTGCTGTTCGGAGATTCCGTGGTCCAGTCCATGCAGTACTCCATCAGGCGCGTCATCGCGTCACGGGTCACGGGTCTCACCTCGAAGTTCAACCAGCTGTTCACGATCGGCATACGCACCGGCACGGACGGCAAGCTGTCCATAAAGGATACCAGCCGGTTTGAGGAGGCGCTGCGCAACAATCTGGACGACGTCATAGACCTGTTCGCCGACTCGGGCAACAGCTCCTCGAGTTCCATCGAGTTCGTGTCGGCGGGCAACGAGACCAGGGTCGGCGAAGATTACGAGGTTGACATTACGCAGGCGGCTACGCGCGGCGTTTACAGGGGCAGCGGCATCGCCGACCCGACCGCCACGCCGCTGACGCTGAACAGCTCCAACAACCGTCTTAAGTTCACCATAAACGGTGTGCAGTCCGATGATATCATCCTGTCGGAGAAAACGTATAATTCGGCCGACGAGCTTGTCCGGGAACTCCAGGACAAGATTGACAGCGACCCCCTGATCGGTAACCGGGGCCTGTCGGTCGAATGGGTCGAGTCCGGCTCGGGGATCGGGTACCTGGAACTGACCAGTTCGACGTACGGCAGCGGGTCCAAGGTTGGCATCGTTACCTCAATTCCAAGCGGCGCCTTTGCTCTGCTGGGTCTGGCTTCGGGGACCGCCGTCCCGGGCCAGGACGTGGAGGGGACCATCAACGGAGAGGCGGCTGAGGGCAGCGGGCAGTATCTGACCGGCAAAGAAGGCAACGCCACGACGGAGGGGTTGAAGCTGCGGATCACGCTGGATGCCGACCGGCTGACAAGCGGCAGCGAGGGAACCATCACTTTATCCAAGGGCGTGGCTTCGAATCTCCAGACCGTGCTGGACAGCCTCACCAAGGTGGGGGACGGCATGATAGACCGCCGCATCCGGGCGTATCAGAATCAGATCGAATATCTGAAGGAGCGCGTCACGGCCTTTGACGAACGGCTGGTAATGCGGCGTGAACGGCTGGCTCTTCAGTTCCAGCGGATGGAACAAATCCTCGGTCAACTCAACGCCCAGGGAGACTACCTTACAAGCCAACTGGCCAATATCAACGCCAACTGGGTTCGGACCGGAGACTAAGGGGCAGGTGGCAGGGAGGTTATGGAAAACGCGCTGAACGCTTACCGGCGCACCGACACGATGGGCAAGTCGCAGCTTGACCTCATCGTCCAGGTATACGACGGGGCCGTATCGGCGTATACGGCCGCCGTCGAGAGTTACGAGGCCAACGACCTGCAGCAGGGTCACGAACACCTGGAGCATGCCAGGAGATTCGTGACCCACCTTTACACGACGCTTGATTTTGAACGGGGAGGCGAGATCGCCGAGAGACTGGGCGCGCTGTATGCCTTTCTGATCAACCAGACTGATTTAGTCCAGGCGACCAAGGACTTAAGTGTCATACACAGCAACATCAAGATTTTGAAAAACATTCGCGAGGGCTGGGTTGGCATCAGAGACCAGGTCCCCGGTGCCGGGACGCCGCCGGACAACGCCGCTTCCGGCTCGCGGTCCACTCGCGCATAGGTACGAGGAGGGTATGGACACGAACGCGATCACGCAACTCGAACAGGGCCTCATTGCTGTCTTGAAAAAAGAGTACTCCTTTTACCAATCGCTGTACATCTTGCTGGACAAGCAACGGGATGTCGTAAAGTACGACAAGGACGAAAACCTGCTCGATCTGTATGCCGAGATCGAGCGCTGCCAGTGCCGCATCAGGGAGTCCGAGGCGAAGATTACGGCGATCCGGGAGACAAGCCCGCAATTGTTTCGCGTCGCGTCGGTCCACCCCGAGGTCAAGCGGCTGGTCAATTGTATCATAACGCTGGTCAAGAAAAACATACGGCTGGTCGCGGAAAACGAGCAGTACGCCCGTGATCGGCACGAGAGAATTCGAGCGGAACTGGAGGAACTCAGGAGCAGTCAGAAGATACTGCAGTACATGGGCAATGTCGACCCGTTGCCGCACTTCGTCGACGGCAAGAGTTGAATCGCCCGCGGAAAATGCAATAGTGAGCTGCCTAAAGTTAAAGTTCAGGTAGCGTGCCGACGATAGGATAGTTGGAAGGTAAAACGATGGAGATAGGACCGCTGTCGAACAAACCGCCCCTCCCGTCCCCCGCCGACAGGTCGCAGGACCGGCAGGAGGCGGTTGAGAAGGGCGCCCCGCCGCAGGATTCGGTTGAGATTTCCCGGGACGCCAGGTGCCGGCTGGCAGAGCTGGCCGATGCCGCCCTCAGGGCGGAGAAGACCGGTGACGGAGCGGTCGACCGCGCCGACCGGCCGAGAGAAGATAAGATCGAGCAGGCCCGTCAACGGGCTCGGGAGGGCTTCTACGACCGACCGGACATCAGGGACCTGATTGCCGACCGCTTGATTGAAGACTTGAACTTGTAGTCAAATGGATCGCAGATATGGCTATTGCCACGATTGACAACCGAGTCAGGCAGGTTATTTCCAATATCAGGAATCTCCCTACGCCGCCTATTGTATTTCATCAGATCCAGAAGGTGATCAACGATCCCCATGTATCCGCCGCCCAAATCGCCGGCATCCTGTCGGAAGACCCTGCGATGTCGGTCAAGGTGCTCAAACTGACCAACTCGGCTTTCTACGGGCTCACGCGCGAGGTGGAGTCGGTCAAGCAGGCGGTGGTCGTCGTTGGCATGGAGGCCATCAAGAATCTTATTCTGTCCGCCTCGGTCCTTGACATGTTCAAGGGAGATGAGTTTGATCAGGAGTACCAGGAGAAGTTCTGGCGGCATTCCCTGGCCGTAGGCTTCTGTGCCCGTCTGCTCGCCCGAAAGGTCCGGAGCCGTGCCGTCATTGATCCCGATGCCGGGTTCTCGGCCGGATTACTGCATGACGTGGGCAAGAACATTCTGTGCTGCTTTCTGAGAAAGGAATATGAGATCTTCTCGGAGGCACGGGCCAAGGACCGGGAATCGCCCACCCACGAGATTGAAGAGCAGGTTCTCGGATATAACCATGCCCAGCTCGGCGCAGTCCTGGCCGAGCAATGGAAACTCCCCGAGCGGCTCATGCAGGCTATCGGATATCACCACCACCCGCAGTTGAGCGAAAACGATGATGCTCTTGCGTTCTATGTCCACGTCGCCAACCACCTGGCCAAGGTGACGTTCTATGAGAACGAGGACCGCTATCTGATCGGTCATCTCGGGGCCGGCGTGCTGGATTACCTGCAGATCGAGGAGGCTGATATGCAGGCTCACTGTGAAGCTCTGCGGGAGGAATACCTGAAGGCCGAGACCTTCATGAAAATGGTCGGTATCGCCTGAGGCGGAACGGGAGATGCAACTCGCGTAACCCCGGGACGGTGTTTCCCGGGGCTTTTTTTTGCCCGGCCTCGGGCCATCCCCGCCGCGAAATCAGCGTTGAGCGTCAGGTGCGGCGGCCGGGGCCGTTCTGGCCTGTACCCGTGCCCCGTCGAAACGCAGGTAACAGACCAGCGATCTGGCGTTGGGGATAAACACCTTGTTGGCGTAGTCGTCGAAATGTCGGCCGGTCCACTGTGAACGGTGGACCTCGTATTGGTTGCCGAACGCCTCCGCCTGGGCCGAGGCGGCCAGCGGCGTGGAGACAAGACAGGCGTTTGCTTTTCGCGCACACTCGGCCAGAAGAGCACGCCCGTCGTCAAGCGTAAAGTGCTCGATAACGTCGATTAGAAGGATAAGATCGTAGTGTGTATCCAGCCCGGGAAGCAGGCTCAGGGCGTCGCCGACGTAGATGTTGTCATAAATGTGTTCGTGCACCGGCGTGAGGTATTGTTCGAAAGCTTCAATGCCGTCGATACGTCTCTGCCAGTCACCGTATCTGTCGCGTCCGTCCCATAGCTCCAGGTATTCGCGACAGAGAAACCCGTACTTGCCGAAACCGACCCCGACGTCCAGCACTGACTGCGGCCTGGTCGCGAGCACGATCTCCATTATGGTGCTGATCTGACTAATCTGACTGGATGGCATGGCTTGTCTCCTGTGCGGATCGAACGGCTCGTATGCGGCGAGTGTGCGCTCGCATTACGTCCATGTAAGTTAAGTCTCTACCACGTATATCGGCGTCCTAGGCGCGATCTGTAGCGAGGGACGTCACGCCCGACCCGCTCCGCGCCCGCAGGTGGGCTGCGGCCTTGTTCCCGGGTCAACCCGTGCGTAAGGCGTTAAGATTCATAAAGTTGTCAGTGGCGTGGGGCTAAAAATTCTGTTGACAAGTTCGATATAAGGTTATAGGATTAGGGTCGGGTCGAAATTCGGCCGAATTGATAAAACTTGGACGTGTGGGCGATTAGCTCAGTTGGTTAGAGTACTTGCTTGACATGCAAGGGGTCACTGGTTCAATTCCAGTATCGCCCACCATTGGTGGCTTGTGCGGGAAGCTGTCGTGCACGGTCTGGCCCAGCCTCCCGTATTTAGTTATAGGACTTATTTGACAGTATGGCAAAAGTACAGATAAAATTCCCGGACGGATCGGTTCAGCCGTTCAATTCCGGTATCACCGGAGCCGAGATTGCCAGGCAAATCTCCCCACGGCTGGCCAGTCAGGCGATTGCCGTTAAGGTTGACGGCCGGGTCCGCGACCTGAGCTATCCGATTGCCTCCGATGCGCCGATTGAGATTCTCACTTTCGATAACCCCGAGGGGCGGCAGGTGTTCTGGCATTCCAGCTCGCATATCATGGCCCAGGCCGTGCAGGAGCTGTTCCCCGGCGTGAAGCTGGCTATCGGCCCGCCCATTGACGAGGGCTGGTATTATGATTTCGATGTAGACAAGCCGTTCTCCCCGGAGGACATCGAGCGCATCGAGAAGCAGATGGCCCGGATTATCGCCGAGGATGCGCCGTTCAAGCGCGAGGACATGAACCGCCGGCAGGCAATTGACTTCTTCAAGGAGAGCGGGGAGCAGTACAAGGTGGAACTCCTCGAGGATTTGGAAGATGACACCGTCAGCTTGTACCGGGACTCGCGTTTCGTAGACCTGTGCCGCGGTCCGCACCTGCCGACGACCGGTATGGTGAGAGTGTTCAAGCTGGTCTCGTCCTCCGGGGCCTACTGGCGCGGTGACGAGAACCGCCGGATGCTCCAGCGCATTTACGGCGTTTCGTATCCGAAGAAATCGATGCTTGACGGCTATCTGCAACGCCTGGAGGAGGCCCGCAAGCGCGATCACCGCGTGCTCGGCAGGCAGCTCGAACTGTACACGGTCTCGGACGAAGTCGGGGCCGGCCTTATTCTTTGGCTGCCTCAGGGGGCACGGATACGAAACGAGATTGAAACGTTCTGGCGCGACGAACACCTCAGAAACGGGTACGAAGTAGTATACTCGCCGCATGTGGCGCTGCTGGATCTGTGGCATCAAAGCGGCCATACGGATTTTTACAGGGAGAACATGTACGCCCCGATCGACGTGGATCAGCGGCAGTTCCAGCTCAGGCCGATGAACTGCCCGTTTCATATCCAGATGTACAAGTCGCGGCGATGGTCCTATCGCGATCTGCCCCTGCGCTGGGCCGAACTGGGGACGGTTTACCGGTACGAGCGCCCCGGCGTGCTTCACGGCCTGATGCGCGTGCGTGGTTTTACCCAGGATGACGCTCATCATTTCGTCACCCCCGAGGGCATGGAGGACGAGTTGATCTGGCTGCTGGACTTCTGCGTGCATATACTCAGATCGTTCGGCTTTACCGAGTATGACATATTCCTCTCGACGCGCCCCGATAAGGCCATCGGCAGTGCCGCCGACTGGAGCCGGGCCGAGGCGGGCCTTCAGGCGGCTCTCGAGAAGGCCGGCCTGGCGTACACGGTCGACGAGGGAGAGGGCGTATTCTACGGCCCCAAGATCGATATCAAGATCAAGGACGCCATCGGGCGATCATGGCAGTGCTCTACCATTCAGTTCGATTTTTCACTGCCGGAGCGGTTCGATATTCATTATATTGACTCGAGCGGCAAGCCGAAGCGGCCGTATATGATCCACCGAGCCCTGCTCGGCTCCATTGAACGGTTTTTCGGTGTCCTGATCGAACACTACGCCGGGAACTTCCCGCTCTGGCTGGCCCCGGTCCAGGTCAAGGTTCTGCCGATAACCGATGACCTGAACGAGTATGCTTCGGGCGTGCTTGAGCGCCTGCGGCGAGCCGGTTTACGGGCTACCCTGGATGATCGGTCGGAGAAGATCGGAGCCAAGATTCGCGACGCCGAGCTGCTGAAGGTGCCGTACATGTTTGTCGTCGGCGGCAGGGAGGCCACCGCCGATTCGGTCGCCATGAGAAAACACGGCACCGGCGATATAGGTGTGAAGTCGGTCGATCAGGCCGTTGCCCTGCTGCAGGCCGAGGTTGCCTCGAAGGGAAGCGTGTCAGACGGTAAGGAAAAGATATAGGAGGAATTCATAGGCACCAGAGACATTCGCGTTAACCACCGAATCAGGATGTCCCCTGTTCGGTTGATCGGACCGGAAGGTGAGCAGGTCGGCATTCTGCCGATCGGCGAAGCTCTTGAGCGTGCGCGGGAGCGGGGCATGGATCTGGTTGAAGTTGCCCCGGACAGCCGGCCGCCGGTCTGTCGCATCATGGATTTCGGGAAGTACAAGTACGAACTGGCCAAGAAGGACAAAGTATCCAAGAAACGTCAACACGCCTTGCAGCTCAAGGAGATGCGGTACCGGCCCAAGATCGATGATCACGACTACGATTTCAAGACGCGCCACGTTCGCGAATTCTTGGAAGCTGGAAGCAAAGTCCGGGTGTTCGTCATGTTTCGCGGTCGAGAGATGACCCATCAGGAGTTCGGTCGGAAGATCCTCAATCGTGTAAAGGAGGATCTGGAGGACATCGCTCAGGTGGACGTCGCGCCGAAGATGGAGGGCTACACGATGAGTATGATACTCAGCCCGAAGGCGGGACTGCTCAAGAAAATCCAGGCGGAGAAGGAGGCGGCAAAAACGGAGGACTAGGCCCCGTGGCCGGTCAGTCCCGTTTCCGACCGACCGCCTCACCCTGTTGAAATCAGACAACTGAGTCGAATTGCAGTAAAGGAATGACATGCCCAAGATGAAGACCAAGCGTAGTGCCGCCAAGCGGTTCTCGCGAACCGCCACCGGCAAAATCAAGCGGCGCCATGCCTACAAAACCCACATACTGAATAAGAAACCCACCAAGCGGCTTCGCAAACTGAGGAAGCCCACCCTCATTTCGGGGGCGGACCTCCGCGAAGTAGAGAGAATGCTTCCCTACTGAGACTTCGAGGCCGGGCTCCGGCCGGGAGATGAACACATATGCCACGTGCGAAAAACAACGTTGCAGCCCACAGGCGGCACCGAAAGATACTCAAGAAGGCCCGGGGCAACTACGGAGGGCGCAGCAAGCTCTACCGTACGGCTCTGGAAACGGTTAACAAAGGGCTCAAGTATGCCTACCGTGACCGGCGCAATAAGAAGCGCGAATTCCGTGCCCTCTGGATCACGCGCATTTCGGCGGCGGCCAAAAGCTGCAACACCAACTATTCGACCTTCATAAACGGCCTGAAGAAGGCCGGTGTTGAGCTTGATAGAAAGGCCCTGGCCGATATCGCGGCGCGCGATATGGCTACGTTCACCAGGCTGGCTGAAATCGCTGCAGGCAAGTAAGCGGAGTCCGGTCGGCCATGTCGCTTCTGGATGAAGTTGCCAGGTTGGAGGAAGAAGTGCTCGAGCGAATCGGACAGGCCGATTCGCTCGGTTCGCTAGAGGAACTGAAAGTTCAGTATCTCGGGCGAAAAGGCCCGGTCATGTCGCTCCTGAAGAGCCTGAAGGATCTTCCGCTCGAGGAGCGAAAGCGGACCGGAGCCCGCGCCAACCAGATGCGTGCTCAGCTGGAAGAGTGCTTCTCGGCGGCCATGGGCCGGCTCTCGACCTCACGAAGATTGTCCGCCTTCGATCCCACCCTGCCGGGGACCGCCCAGACAGTCGGCACTATCCACATCATCAATCAGGTCATGGGGCAGATTTGCCGGACTTTTTACGGCATGGGTTTCGAAATCGCGCGCGGGCCGGATGTCGAGACGGACTATTACAATTTCGAGGCCCTGAACTTTCCGCCGGACCACCCTGCCCGCGACATGCAGGATACGTTTTTCGTCGAAGGCGGCAGGCTGCTGCGGACCCACACCACCCCGGTGCAGGCGCGCGAACTCGAGAGGCGAAAACCGCCGATCAAGATCATCGCCCCGGGGAAGACGTTCCGCCACGAAGAGATATCCACCCGGGCGCACGTATCGTTTCATCAGGTCGACGGCTTTCTCATCGACGAAGGTGTGACTATGGCGGACCTCAAGGGTGCCCTGGTGGCGTTCTGTCGCAACTTCTTCGGCGAAGACCTTAAGCTGAAATTCCGCCCGTCCTTTTTCCCGTTCACTGAACCGTCGGCCGAGGTGGACATCTCCTGCTTTCTCTGCGGGGGCAAGGGCTGCCAGCTCTGCAAGTACTCCGGCTGGCTGGAGATTCTCGGTTGCGGTATGATTCACCCCGCCGTGCTCGAGGCAGCCGGGCATGACTCGGAGAAGTATACCGGCTACGCGTTCGGGCTGGGCGTAGAGCGCGTGGCTATGCTCAAGTATAAAATCAACGATATCCGGCTGTTCTTTAACAACAACGTCCGGTTTCTCAGGCAGTTTAACTAGGCATGAAAGTCTCTTACCGCTGGCTCACGGAACTGGCCGGTGTCGACTGGCCGGTCAAGACGGTGGCCGAACGGCTCACCATGTGCGGCACGGCCTGCGAAGACATCATTTCCACCGCGCGGCATCTGGACAAGGTCGTAGTCGGAGAGGTCCTGGCCGTCGAACCCGTCCCCGGGGCCGACAAGATCAGGAAGGTCACGGTTGATATCGGCGGCGAAACGTGGGACGTCATATGCGGTGCTCCCAATGTCGCGGTGGGTCAGAAAGTACCCGTGGCGCTGGCCGGGGCCAGGCTCGCCGGCGGCATCGAGATCAAAGACGCCAGGATCCGCGGGGTCCTGTCTCGGGGCATGATCTGTTCTGAAGCGGAGCTGGGCATCTCGGACGACCACTCGGGAATCATGGTGCTGCAAAGCCGGACCATCCCGGGAACACCGCTGGCCGACCAGCTTGATTTCGACGACTATATTCTCGATTTCGAGTTGACGCCCAACCGGGCCGACTCCATGTCGGCGACAGGCATCGCACGCGACCTGGCTGCACTGGCGTCGGTCAGGGTGCGCTATCCGATTCCTGAGTTGAAACCATCCCGCGAGAAGACATCCGACGTCATCAAGGTGACGATTGCAGATCCGGAGGCATGTCCGCGTTTCACGGCTCGCGTTATTCGAAACGTGAAGATCGGCCCCTCTCCGTGGTGGGTACAGAAGCGACTGCTGACGGCCGGGCTGAGGCCGATCTCGAACGTCGTGGATATCACCAACCTTGTGATGCTCGAGACCGGCAATCCCATTCATTCGTTTGACCTGGACCGGTTCGGTTCCAACGAGGTCCTGGTTCGCCGTGCCGGCAAGGGCGAAAAGCTGGTCACTCTCGACGGCAAGGAACACGCGCTCTCGCCGGAGGTGCTGCTTATCACCGACGGAAAGAAAGCCATGGCCGCGGCCGGCGTGATGGGCGGGCTTGAGTCCGAAGTCTCCGAGTCGACCACCAATATCCTGCTGGAAGTGGCGTATTTCGATCCCAAAGTGATACGCCGAGGCCGCAAAGAGTTGGGTTTCGTATCCGAGGCCTCGACGCGTTTTGAGAAAGGCGTCGATCCCAACAACCTGCCGCACGCCTCGGCACGTGTGGCCGGCCTGTTTCAGGAACTGTGCGGCGGCGAAGTGCTTGACGGCCTCGTGGACTGCTATCCGACGCCGATCGAGCCCCGGGTGATCACCTTCCGACCCGAACGGTGCAACACCGTTCTGAGAACAAACTACCCCGTGGAGCGCATGAAGCAGATTTTCACCGACCTTGAATTTACGGTGGAAGACGGCGATCCGATGAAGGTCACGGTGCCGACTTTCCGCCACGACGTGAGCCGGGAAGTTGATCTTATCGAAGAAGTGGCCAGGATCCAGGGGTATGACAGCATTCCGGACGCCGTGGAGAATCTCGGTCCCTTGTTCACCCCGCTGCACGGGGAAGATCTCTTTGCGGACGAAGTCCGGCGGATTCTGACGGCCGGCGGGTTTGAGGAAATTGTCGGGCACGGCCTGGCCGGCAGCAGGGAGGCGGCCCTGCTTGATCCTGCCTTGCCGCAGTTGAAAATAGTCAACCCCATCTCGGAAGACCTCGACATTGTGCGAAACTGCCTGGCGCTCAGTGGGCTGGCGGCCGTAAAGCACAATCATGCGCACCGGAACATGGATCTTCGCCTCTTTGAAATCGGCCGGGCATACTTTCCTCCCGATGCGTCCGGTCAATGGCGCGAGGAAGACCGACTGCTTCTGCTGGTCACCGGCCAAACGCCGGCCCTGTGGCGTGAAGAACCCCGGCCGCTGGACTTCTATGACGTCGCCGGGGCCATAGGTCGTCTTGCCTCCCACTTCCGCTGGCCCGGGACGGCCTTCGAAAGCCGTTCGGTTCCCTACCTGGACGAGGACATCTCGTTTGAGTTGAAAGTTGGCTCGGTTGGAGCCGGTCCGGTCGGCAAAGTGTCCGAGGCAGTGGCGCGAAAATTCGACATAAAACAGCCCTTGTACCTTGCGGAACTGTCGATTTCTGATTTAATTGCACTGTGCCGGGACAAGGCCGAGTTTGAACCTTTGCCGGTCTACCCGGCGGCTCCTCGTGATCTTGCCATAGTGGTCGATGTGACGACGCGGGTGGGTGATATGCTGGATCGTATTGCCGCCACCGCCGGCCAATTGGCTGATGCGATTGACGTTTTCGATGTTTACGTCGGCCGGCAGATTGAGCAGGGGAAGAAATCGGTCGGCGTCTCGATCAGTTATCGATCCAGCGAGCGGTCGTTGTCAAGTCAGGAAGTTGATGGCTTGCAACAAAATATCATAGATATGCTCAAGCGTGACTTCAACGCAGAAATAAGGGAAAAATAACAATGTCGGGAAAGTTCGCTTTGCTGGAAGAGAAAGTCGAAGCGGTGCTGGCGCAGTTGGAGGAACTGCGCCGCGAGCGGACCGCTATCCGCGAAGAGAACAGGGACTTAGGGAGCGAACTGAACCGGATGAGACAGAGTTTTGAGGAATTCAAGTTGTCTCAGGCGGATCAGGCGGACGTCGTCAAGTCCAAACTTATGGCCGTTCTTGACCGCATCAAGGAGTTTGAGACCATCGGCCTGTGATTTTTTTCTTGACACAACTTAAAGAAGTGTGTATAACGTCTTAAGCGATAGTGAGATAGGAACACAGGTATCAGTCAGCTCTCGGGGCGCTTAATGACTGATTTTGCCGTAGAAAACATGGTTACCGTAAAAATACTCGGGGAAAATTACCCGATTGCAGCGAGCAATGACGTTGCATATATCTCCAAGGTTGCCGACTACGTGGATTCAAGGATGAGGGATGTGGCCACACGGAGCCGCTTCCAGGCGCGAGACAAGGTGGCCATTCTGGCCGCCATGTCGATCGCCTCGGAACTCCTTGAGAAGTCCGAAGACGTGTCGCAGTTTGAGGAGCAACAATCCGTCGGGCTGGATCGCCTGCTGGCGCGTCTGGACGGTGCGATTGACGGTGACCCGTCGAACGCTGATTGAACTGCTTGCCTGACTGACCTGAAGTTTCCCGTCTCCATATCTCAATGAATAGATTGTATGCGCCCGGCCCTGGCATGCCGGGCGGGAGGACTATATGGACAGCCTGATTGTTCCTGTAGCCGTGGGCGTCGTTGCCGGCGCGCTTGTCTACTTCATCACCTGGAGCGTATCCCGGCGGTTGGGGCGTAAGAAAGTCCATAGTGCGGGCGAGGAGGCGCGGCGGATTATCAGTGAAGCCACCAAGGAAGCTGAAATCCGCAAGAAAGAAGCCGCCCTGGAAGCCCGGGAGGATTTCCTTAAGATCAAGGCCAAGTTCGACCAGGAGATGACTTCCAGGCGCCTGGAACTCGACAAGCTCGCCAAACGACTCGAGGATAAAGAGGCCAACCTACAGAAAAAAGCGGACTTCATCGAGGGCAAGGTCCTGGAACTCTCGGGGCGCGAGAGTACCCTGTCCGCCCGTGAAAAGGGCATCGGGCTGCGTGAGAGGGAGCTGCAGGATATTATCGCCAGGCAGAATGAAAGACTTCAGAAGATCGCGCAGATGACGCCCGAAGAGGCCAAAAAGCTGCTCATGGACAACATGGTGGAGGAGGCCAAACGGGAGGCGGCCGCCTTTATCAAGGAGATTCGTGACAAGGCCGAACGGGACGCCGAGAAGGAATCCAAGGAGGTTATCCTGTCCGCCATCTATCGTTGTGCCGCCGACCATACGGTCGAATCGACGGTGTCGGTTGTCAACCTGCCCGGTGACGAGATGAAAGGGCGGATTATCGGACGCGAAGGCAGGAACATCCGGGCTTTTGAAACGTGCACCGGCATCGACGTCATAGTCGATGACACGCCGGAGGCGGTGATCCTGTCCGGCTATGATCCCGTGCGCCGGGAGATCGCGCGCATGGCCCTGGAGAAGCTGGTCTCCGACGGGCGTATTCACCCTACCCGGATTGAGGACGTGGTGGAGAAAACCAAGAAGGAGATGGATGTAATTATCCGCGAGGCCGGCGAACAGGCGTGCTTTGAGCTCGGCGTTCACGGACTTCACCTCGACTGCGTCAGAGTGCTGGGGAAGCTTCACTATCGGACGTCGTACGGACAGAACGTGCTGGCCCACTCCAAGGAGGTGGCGATGCTGTGCGGCCTCATGGCGGCCGAGCTGGAGCTGGACGCCGTGCTGGCCAAGCGCTGCGGCCTCCTGCACGACATCGGCAAGGCCATTGACCGGGAGACCGAGGGAACGCACACGCAGATCGGCGCCGATTTCCTTCGCCGCTGCAAGGAGCATGAGATCGTCGTCAATGCCACCGAGGCTCACCACGGCGACGTGCCGATGCTCAGCCCCTACCCGGTTCTCGTGCAGACCTCCGATGCCGTTTCCGGTTCGCGACCGGGCGCCCGGCGGGAGCCGCTCGAAGCGTACATTAAACGGCTCCGCCAGCTTGAGGAACTCGCCGACAGCTTCAAAGGCGTTTCCAAGGCATACGCCATTCAGGCTGGCCGGGAGATCCGCGTCATAGTCGAGAACGCGATGATAGATGATTTGTCCAGTTCCGTGCTGGCCTCGGACATCGCCGCCAAAATCGAGAGTGAAATGCAGTATCCCGGGCAGATCAAGGTGACCGTCATCAGGGAAACGCGTTCGACCGAATATGCGCGGTAGGGAACGGATCACGATATTTTGACGTTGATAAGCGACCGGAGATGTGGTACCCTCCGGCTGGGTTTGTTTCAACGGTCGAGGCGGATAACAGCGGGGATTCGTCTCATCCATGCCTGCCCGCTTTAGAGAGCTGAAGCATGTCGCCATTCACAATCCTGTTTATCGCGGACATCTGCGGGAGACCGGGCCGTCAGGCGGCGGCGCACCTGGCGCGCCCCCTGCGTGAGAAATTCTCGGCGGACTACGTTATCGCCAATATAGAAAACGCCGCCGGTGGGTTCGGCATCACCCCCGAAATGTCCGGCAAGATATTCACCTACGGGGTGGACGTGCAAACGTCGGGCAATCACATCTGGGACCGGGTGCAGATCCTCGAGTACATTCAGCAGACGCCGAAGCTGTTGCGCCCGGCAAACTACCCGGACGGCGCGCCGGGACGCGGAGTTTGCGTCGACACGGACGGCAGCCACCCGGTCGGCGTGGTCAGCCTGATGGGCCGCACCTACATGGCGCCCATCGAATGCCCGTTCCGGACCGCCGATCGTTTGCTGGAGCGGATGGGCGACGTCAAAATAATCGTGGTCGACTTCCACGCCGAAGCCACCTCCGAGAAACAGGCGCTGGTGCATTATCTGGACGGCAGGGTGTCGGCCGTTATCGGGACTCACACGCACGTCGCCACGGCGGACGAACGGATAAGTGACCGCGGCACCGCCTACATCACCGACGCCGGAATGACGGGCGCCCACGATTCCATCATAGGCATGGACAAGGGACCGTCGCTGGGGCGCTTTCTGACCGGGATGCCAAAGCGCTTTTCGACTGCCACGGGTGATGTCAGGATGACGGGTGTCGTACTGCAGGTGGATCCGGTGTCGGGGCACGCCGTCAGCATCGAGCGATTCTCCCAGGACTTCGACATTACCCGGTTTCAAACCGGTGATGCGACCGATGTCGACTGAAAGAGCAGGATCATATGGCCGCGCAACTCATCGACGGTAAGCTTGTGGCCGCCGCCGTGAAGGAAGGTCTTCAATCGAGAATCTCTCGGTTGGCGGGCCGGGGTGTGACGCCGGGCCTGGCCGCAGTGCTGGTGGGGGACGACCCGGCTTCCGTCACCTACGTCAACAGCAAAGTCAAAGCGTGCGGCAAGCTGAACCTGCACTCGCTGGTTATTCGCAAGCCGGGCGATCTCTCGCAGGGTGAATTGCTCGACATCGTCGCCGAACTGAACGAAAACGAACTCATACACGGCATCCTCGTCCAGTCACCGCTGCCGCCGCATATAGACGAACTGGCCGTCACGCTGGCCATCAGGCCTGACAAGGACGTCGATGCCTTCCATCCACAAAACGTCGGCATGCTTCTCATTGGTAAGCCGCATCTCTTGCCGTGCACGCCTCACGGCATCATCAAGCTCCTGGAGCATTACGGGATCGACCCGGCGGGCAAGGAGGTCGTGATAGTCGGCCGGTCCAACATCGTCGGCAAGCCCGTCGCGGCGCTCCTGCTGCAGAAGGCGGCCATGGGTAACGCCACCGTCACGGTAGCCCACTCACAGTCACGGAATCTTCCCGAGATCACGCGCCGCGCCGATATCCTCATCGCGGCCGTGGGCCGGCCCGGAACCGTCTCGGCCGACATGGTGAAACCGGGAGCGGTTGTGATCGACGTCGGTCAAAACCGCGTTCCGGACGCTGGAGCGGCTAAAGGGTATCGAGTGACCGGGGACGTCGACTTTGAAGCCTGCCGGGAAAAAGCCTCGTACATCACGCCGGTTCCGGGCGGCGTAGGACCAATGACTATCGCCATGCTTGCGGCCAATACGGTGACTGCCGCTGAGCACTTGTGCGGCTGCGCCCCGTAAGGGGTGGTAGTCCCGTTGCTCCTTATGCGCAAGAGGTTACACAGTCACACCCACATCTTTTGGCTGAATTCGTTGCTACTCACCGGGATAATCTGGAACGTGGACGGTACGACTACCTCCCTCGATCAATAAGTACCTTTAGCACTGGTGGTTAGACAACGAAACCGCCAGCCTCGCGGTCGGAACATTTTTCCCTATTCATATGAATTACAGTGACTTGGAGGGCATGTTCTTTGCTCGCTTAAGATCGGGTAAATACGTGTTTATTGGCCTCTTTGACCGTCAAAATGTATCGTGAGACCCCTGGCCGGACTCCTCATAGTTCTCGCTTTCGCGACGAGCGTGCGCGCGGCGTCAGTTCCCCCAGACTCTGGCAAGGGGACCCTGGATTCGTCGGGTCCTGCCGGTTCGTTTGCCCCCGCCGGCAACTCGGACGCTGCTGAGCTTGCTCAGATCGTCCTGTCCATATCCCCCCGGCAGGTTGTGGACAAACCCTGGGTGATCTCGGCACAAGTTTTCCTCTTCGATGAAAACAGCAATCCGGTTACGGATTATGATCTTGCGGCTAACCCTATCCAGCTTGTAGCCAGTTCCGGACAACTTATCCCGGATATTCTGGATGATCCGGCTCTCTTCAATGCCGGTGTGATCGATTTCCTGCCTGCGGCTGTGCGCTACCAGGGCACGACCGGTCAGGTGGGGATTACCGCCGTCAGTGGTGCCGTCTCGTCTACTGAAGTCCTCGTGGTGTTCAGCGGCTATGACGTACTGAGCGCGTTCGATGCCCTGGGCGAACCGATAGACACCATCTACGCGAACCTGTTGACGACCATCCAGGTATTGGTGCAGAACCTGGGAGATCTCGTCGCCCAGCCGTCACCCAGCCTGAGGTCCTTCTTCCGTTCGGGCGGCGGCTCGGTGAAGTCTTTTATTTCACCGAAAGCCAACGGGGCCATTGACACCGTCGTTATCGATCTTCCGACCGAAAACCTGGGCGGTGGTCCTGACACTCTGATTCTCGAACTCACCAGCGAGTACCAGATCTCCGATTCCATATACGCGACGTCTGATACCCTTCTTGTCCCGGTAACCGTTCAGCTTCCCGCCGTGCTGGAGTTTGCCGAAGGCTCGTTCGTGCCCGACTCCGTCTATGCCGGTGAGGCGTTTGACGTTTCTTTCCAGGTGGTCGGCTCCGGGTTTTCCGGCGTGATCGATACCTCGGTCGCCCTTATCCGTTTGTACGGTGACACCACGCAGCCGCCGCTGGCCACCATTTATGACGGTGGGCCGGTTCCTGAGCGCATCCAGGGCGACACCGTCTTCTATGAGGGCCTGACCGCCCTGGTGGACGCGGCCGCCGGCCTGATCCCCGGGTCGTACATGGTGCGGCTGGATTTCTATCTCATATCCAGTGGCAGCGTGTACACACTCGACCTGCGATATCCCGATTCGCTGTTCATTCTGCCGCCGGCTGCGCTGTCGTACGTGGAAGGTACGTTTTCACCGCTGTCCGTGAGCGCTGGCGCCAAGGTCGCCTTCAGCTTTGACCTCCTGCTTGAGGATGCCCTGCCGCTTGAGATAGAGCCGTCCGGCGACAGCTTCACTGTTACAGGCAGCGGCTTCTCCACGACCGCCGGGCTTGACATTCCCGGGCAAATGCTTTCGCCCGGCGTCAACACGGTGTCAACTGACAGCGTTTTCATCCCGTCTGAACAGCTGGGTCAAAGTCTGAGCCTGTCAGCATCGCTGGGCTATCGGCTTTCGGGGTCCGCCAATTACCTGCCGTTTACCTCGGATTTCAGCGGCGAAACGGTACTGGTCGAGGAGTTGCCACAAGTGCAGGTGCGGGAGGTGTTTACGATCGCGCCGAATCGCCCAAAGGTCAACACGCTGCAGGAGTTCAGCATCAGGTGCCGGATTGAAAACTCTTCGGGGGTGACGGTGGATTCCCTGCCGATCCAGATGACGAGCGACGGTGAGTCATCGTTTGAACCGGTGCACGTCATCGGTCCGATAGACGCTCACCAGACGGTCGAGACGTTCATCGATGTGGTCGCCGGCCCCGAGTCCAATCCGGCTGAGGTCTTTGAGGTGAGAATAATCCCGGACGGGTTCGATGTCCTGCCGCCGGTTGACAACATCGCTACCGTAACCATACAGGAGCCGGCCAGACTTCAACTCTCCAGAACCCTCCCCGGCGGCGAGACGGGCTACGTGGGTCGTGGAAGCAGTTTTGGCATGGTGATCAATCTCGCCAACGCGGGAGAGGCGGCCGTGTCGCCCGGAGTATTCCGGCTGACGACGGGCGGCGTGGACCTCGGCGTCGAGGACCCGTTGACGGATACCATCCGGGTCGGCGTTCCGTACAGTCTCACGTTCTTTGCGCCCACTTTTGATACAACCCTCGTGCTCTCCTTTGAGTTGATGGATCTCCCGATTGACCTGAATGACAGCCTGCCGGCCGAGATCGACACCACCTCCTTTGAAGTCAGGATCACGGTGGCTTCCCTGGACGCCCACCTGTTAGTGGAGTCGCAGGTCCAGTTGTCCAATCTTCTGCTGCCCGGCGAAACCCGCGAACTCTTCAGGCTGTCCCTGACCAACCGGGCCGATTCGGACGTCGACACGATCCGGCTGGACACGGTCGGCCTCCGGTTCACCGGGCCCCGCAACCAACCCCTGGAGGTGACCTCCGTGCTCAACGTGACGGAGAGCGGCTTCTTCGAGAACGGCCTGCGCCTGTCATCGTCGTCCTCAGCCGTGGACAGGCTGTACCTGACTTTTGATGACTTCCTCCTTGATCCCGGAGATCAGAGAGTGCTGAGTTTTTTCGGCTCGCTTGGTGAAGGCGCCTCCGGGGAGTTCCGGCTGAATCTTGATGTTAGCCAGATCAGGGCCGTTTTCATCTCGGGACCGCAGAGCGGACAGGCGGTTGCCGTTGCGTCTGGCACCGGTGATACCAGTGCGCTGGCCGAGACGTTCACCCCGGTGGCGAGCCGCTCCGCCCGGGGTTCCTTCACCATCAAGGACAATCCGTTCAACCCGCTGGTGGAACCGGCCGAGTTCCAGTTCTTTCTGCCGGAGCCCAGCGCCGTCGAACTTCGCATTTTCACTCTTACCGGCGAAGAAGTCGTCTCGCTGGTGTACCCCGAGGGATTTCTGCCCTCGGGTCGGCTGGTGCCCTTGGGCTGGGACGGCCGCAACGGCTCCGGTGACTTCGTGCTCAACGGCGTGTATATCGCTCTTTTGCGAATCGTTAAGTCCGGCGATGAAGCCCTGCTGAAGGTTGCGGTGGTGAAATGACTCGGCGGATACTGATATTCCTGTTCTCCGGTATGCTTGCCCTGTGGGTGTTCCAGGCGGCGGCGGCTTCCGATGCCGGTCGGGAAACACCGTTCTCGCTGGGTGCGGGGGCCAGATCGGTAGGCATGGGAGCGGGCTTCACGTCTTTGACCAGCGACGCTACGGCCGTCTATTACAACCCGGCCGGGCTGGCTTATCTCGATTACCAGGAAATTTCCCTGATGCACTCTGCGCTTTTCGAGGGAACGATATACAACGTCGCGTCGTGGGTGTTTCCAATGTCGCCCGGCAACGGCGTCGGAGTGGGTTATATGCGGGTCGGCACCGGCGAGATCACGCGACGCGAGAACTATGCCAGTCGCGGAGAGTTCAGCTATTCGCACTGGCAGTTCATTCTTTCGTACGGCCACCATTTCGGCCGGCCGTTCGGGATCGGGCTGAGCCTGAAGATCGTCAACCAGTCGCTGGATAACCTGTCTGACTTCGGTCTTGGCCTCGATGTCGGCCTGCGTTCGACAATCTGGAAACATCTTTCTCTCGGGGTAATAGCCCGGGACATCGTTCCCGCCGACCTCGAACTGAACGGCGTCGTGGAGGAGACACCCGGATCGGTGGCGGGAGGGATCTCGCTGGCAGATGTGACCCTTTTCGACCGGACGGCCGTCAGCCTCGCGCTGGACCTCGAGAAATTCGAGGATCGTGACTGGAAAGTCCATGCCGGGGGTGAGGTTGAATTCCGTCGTGCCCTTGCGCTCCGTTTCGGATATGATCGGGACAACCTGACGTTCGGCGTCGGCCTGAGCACCGGGCGGTTGCGCTTCGACTACGCGTACAAACTCCTTGACTACATCGACAACACCCACCACGTGTCGATGTCAATCCTGCTGGGTGAATCGCTGTCCGAGCAGGCCGCCAACGCCCGGCTCACCGTGCCCGCACCGCCCCCGCTCACCGAAGAGCAGCGCGTCCTGCTGCATTTGAAAGAGACGGCCAACCGCTACTTCCGCCAGTTCAAACTGGACTCGGCCCTGGCGTTTTATCGGCGATGCTACGAGCTTGACAGCACCGACGAAGAGGTGGCCTCCAGCATTCCGGCCATCGAGCAGGCCCTGCGCCTCCAGGTTGAACGGGAGGGCAAGCTGCGCGACGCTGAAGAGGACCTGCAGCAGTACATGCGGAACTTCTATGCGCGCGCGCAACTGCTTTACGCACGCGGATTCTACTCGGCGGCCCTCGATCTGCTCGACCTGATATTCGACACCGAGCCGAACAATGCCCAGGCCCTGTGGTTGAAACGCCTGGTCGAACAGGGCAGGGAGGCCGAAATCGAAACCCGGCTTGACAGCGCTCGCGCTGCCGTCGAAGACGGACGGATCGTTGCAGCCATCGAAACCTATAACCGGGTGCTCGAACTCGACCCCGGCAACCAGGAGGTGATGGACGCCCGTCAGACAGCCCTGGCAAGTCTGGATATCCCGCAGCAGCTTAACCTGGGTATCGATCTTTTTGAGAAAGGTCGCACGGCCGAAGCTCGGCGGCGGTTCGAGGCGGTTCTGAGAATACGGCCCGAGGAGCCCGTTGCGCTTGAGTACCTGAACAAGATCGAGAAGGCCGTCACCGAAGAAAAGGAGCCGGTCGCACCGGTTGACCTGCAGAAGGACCCCGTGGCCTGGCAGCACTATCTGAACGGCCTGCGGTACATGCGCAACAGCGAATACCAGAAAGCCATAGACGAATGGCAGAGAGTGCTCGAGATATATCCCGACGAGCCTAACACGCTGAGCAATATCGAACAAGCCCGGCTGCGCCTAGAGACCGAATAGCCTGCATCAAGTTCTCACTCTTTTTAGTGGCTCGCTGCGCCGCACGGCGCTACATTTTCATTATGTTCCGTCGACCGATCAAAGAGATCAATGCCGAGTTCCTGGCCGAGGAAAAGTACCTCGACAGCATACAGAAAATCGTGCGTGAGTCCTGTGCCGTGGCCGGGATGCCTCGCAAGCAGGTAACCGCCGTCCTGCTCGCCATCGAGGAGGGGGCCACCAACATCATTCGCCACGCCTACCTGTACGAGAAGGGGACCCTGCGGGTCCGGATCGTCATATACAGGAAACTTATTGCGTTTTCACTGATTGACTCCGGGCGGTCTTTCCAGCCGGACGGCTCCGGGAAGCTGGACCTGGCCAGACTGGTCGAATCAGGGCGACGCGGCGGTCTGGGCTTCTACATGGTTCAGAAAATCATGGACTCGGTCGAGTATATCTCTTCGGCCGGGTTCAACGAACTTCGCATGCTCAAGCGAATCCGGCCCAGCGCCGGCAGGACGCCGCCCCTGCTGAGAAGGATGTTTACGCTGCGGGTCAAGTTCTCCTTCTGGACCCTCTTCATCGTGACGCTGATAATCGGCGCCACGTATTACTACGTCAACACTCGGACGGTGGCTCAAGCCTACGATTCTCTGGATGAAACGGCCGGGGCTCTGGCCACGACCATCGCCGATCAGGCCGCCGGGTACATTATCAACCGTCGGAGCGACGTCGAGTTCGACCGGCTCACGGTCAGCTACAAGAAATCCAATCCCTTCATCAGGCTGATCGTAGTGACCGACACTGCCGGCGTGACGCTGGCGCATTCCGACGACATCCACAACATTCGCAAACCATACACGCCGCCCGTGCCGGCCCGACCCGGGTCGCTCCGCGGACCTCGCCGCATCAGTGTCGACGGCGCCAGGCTGAACTACCTGGCCTTGCCGATGGCCGCCGGAGAGAGGCCCCTCGGTACCATTCACATGGTGTACACGTCGGAGTCCATCAACGCCAAGCTGGTCGAGGCCCGCCGGAAAACGCTGCTGGTAACGACCGGGTTGCTCCTGGTCGGTATCGTGGGCATCTACCTCCTGTCGAGCTACTTTGTCACCCCCATCGTCAAGATCACGCAGCGCGTGCGTCGTTTTACGTCCGGCGACCTGGAAACGGAGTTGCCGTTGGAAGGTGCGGACGAGTTTTTCGAAATATCACGGGCGCTCAACGAGATGATGACGCGCCTGAGCCGCGACAGGAGAAACGTTGTCGAGCGGGAGAAGATGGCCAAGGAAATCCAGGTGGCCTCCCAGATACAGAAGATGCTTCTGCCGCGCGATCTGCCCCGGCTGCCCGGTCTGGAAGTTGACGCCTTCTATCGCGCCGCTTCGGTGGTGGGCGGGGATCTGTACGACGTCTTCCGGATCGGCGAACAGCGTTACTGCCTGGTGGTGGCTGACGTATCCGGCAAGGGCGTCCCGGCCTCGCTGGTGATGTCGATGCTGCGCACGGTCATACAGATTCAGGCAATAAATGCCACCTCGGCCAAGGCCACGCTTCTGACCGTCCATGAGTACCTGTCCGGAAACATTCCTCCCGGGATGTTCATCACGGTTCTTCTGGCCATATTTGACGGCCCCGGCCGCAAGCTCAATCTCGTCTCGGCCGGCCACAACCCGCTGCTGCATTTCCATGCGGGGACGCGACAACTCACCAAGGTTAACCCATCGGGGATGCCCCTGGGGGTGCCGATCACGCTGGGCCAGACGTTCGCCGAGACGCTGGAGGAAGTGGAACTCCCGCTGCAACCCGGAGACCTTCTGTTCCTGTATACCGACGGCGTGACCGAGGCCACCAACCGCGAGGGCAAACGCTACGGACTGGAACGACTGACGGCGTTCATTCAGGCACAGTTCCACGATGGTGCGGTGCCGCCGGCCTCCGTACTCACGCGCGGAATTGTTGACGAGATTGACAACTTCTCCGGTTTCGCCAAGCAAAACGACGATATCACGTTCATTGTGGCGCGGACGGCGTACGAAGTCGAGCAGGCTTCGCCCCGGTCCGATGAGCTTCACGGCGAGCTGGGAATTCGCAATCTTCCTGACGACCGCGAGGCGCAAAGAGGCTAAGAATTCGCTTGCACTGCGACGGCCGATGTGCTTTTTTCGACGTAAAGTACGACTTACTGGCCCGGGCAGCAGTTCATGGATGGTATCAGCATCTCATTACTCGAAGACGGCGGCAACCGTGACGTCTCCGCGGTGCGCGTTGACGGCGTGATCGATACTTTGACCGCCAGCGAACTTGAAGAGGTAATAGACTCTCTTCTCAAACGCAGCCGCTACAAGATCGTGATCGACCTGGCCGGTGTCGATTATATCTCCTCGGCCGGCTGGGGGATATTCATCTCCCACATTCGAGACGTTCGGGCCAACGGGGGCGACATAATCCTCGCCGACATGAACCCGGACGTCTATGAGATTTTTGAGTTGCTCGAGTTCGACAACGTGCTGAAGGTCTTTGGGTCGACCGATGCGGCGATCGACAGTTTCGGCGGAGCCGACGACGCTCCGGGAGAAAAAAAAAAGGGAACGACCGTAGCTCGGCAGGTAGTCGCTGAGGCGATTTCGAGCCAGGAACCCGGAGCGGGCGCCGCGCCGCGGGGCGGCATGCCTGGTTCTGACGAGCAGACCACCGGCGATCTGGAAGTGGCCGTATGCCGGGTGGTCCGACAGGATCCGTTTGTGACGGTGGCCGAGATCAGGCGTCACGTCAATTCCCACTTCGGCGGTCGGCACGTCGGCTGGTGGCGTATCGTCTCCGTTTTGCGGAAAAAGGGCTTATTGAGCCGGAGATCTCGTTTCAGGTATGCGTGGGGACGCTCCTGAGGCCGAGATTTAGGTTGACACCTCCCGTTAATCTGTTATAATTCAACGAGGTATAGCCTCGACATCCGGGTACGTGTGGATATGACTGCCCATTCGATCATAACTGCCGCGCTGGCCCTGCTGGTGCTTCTGCTGCTCTATTTGCTGCTGTCCAGAATCCGGGCTGAGAGGCGGCAGACAGCGGCGGTCCGCCGGATGAATCTGGCCGAGTTTGCCGATTTTCTTCGCTCCAACTCGCTTGAGGGGACCATCCAGCTGGTAGCCGGAAAGGTTTCTGACTTGCTGAAAGGGGCGCTGGGATGTGAGCGCATCGTATTTTTGCGCAAGCAGCGCGGCTTCCTTGAATTGAACTACTACCACGGGATCAGGCAGTTCAATCGCCAGGACTTCAGGCTGCGGTTCTCTCGGCGTCTGGTCGAACAGTTGGGCGAGGATTTTCGGCCCCGCCCTCTTGCCGATCTGGACAAGGAGCTGCCGGAGCATTTTATGCAGAACCTGCGCCGGCGTGAGTTTAACCTCTTTTTCCCTATATTCTGGCGCGACAACCTGTACGGTCTGTACTTCATCCAGAGCACGATTGAAACATCGACAGAGTCTTTCAATCTGCTGGTCGCGGCGGTGGCGCAGTCTCTCTCGGCGGCCTACCACATCAAATGGCATGAACAAAAACTCGACCGCATTCAGCGCCGGCTGGACCTGGCCGCGAGTGCGGACCGCGAGCAGCAGAACCAGAATTCCTCCGGCATCCTGCGACTCGTCCGGCATCGCAACTCCGAGACCGTGGTGCGGAAGATTTTTGACACCGTCCGAACCGAGCTTGACCTGAAGAAAGCGGCTCTCCTTTACGAGCCCAAGGAGAAAAACGACCCCCTGCATTTGATACACTCCGATAACCCGTCGGGGATGGAACCGCCTGATCGGGAAACGTTCGACGTGCTGATCCGTGAGCTCAGCCGACAGGAGCAGGTCGATCTGGATCAGTTCGACGGTAGATCCGCAGCCGCGTCTGCCGTCAGCGTATTCAAAAAGGCCGGGCTAAAGTATGCGGCGCTGTTCCCGTTGTCAGCGAGTCGGGTGGGGCTGTTCGTTTGGGCGGGCGAGCGTGCGCCCTCAGAAATAGCCAGCCGACTGCGGCAGTACCGGGATCCGGCTTCGGTCCTGATCAGCAATGCTGAAATGTTCGAGAAAGCCGAGGAGATGTCGTATACCGACGGCCTGACGGGTCTGGCCAATCGTCGGTATTTTCTGCGCCGGCTCAAGGAAGAGATTGATCGTGCCAAGCGGTACACACGTTCGCTGGCCCTGATCATTCTCGACATGGATGAACTGAAAGCTATCAATGACCAGCACGGGCATCAGGCCGGCGATGCCGTAATCAGACGCATGGGCGGGATTCTGCGGAGTTCCATCCGCGCGATTGACATCATTGCCCGGTACGGCGGGGACGAGTTCTGCGTCGTCATGCCGGAGGCTGATTCCGCGACGTGCGCGCGATTCATGAACCGTCTGCAGCAGAAGATCGCCATGTCGAAATTCTGTGCCGACATTGTCGATACTGACCTGGCGTGCACAATCTCCCTGGGGGGAGCCGTTTTCCCCGACCACGCAGCCGACTCCAATTCCCTGATCTTTGCGGCCGATATGGCACTTCTAAAGGCAAAGGAAGCGGGCCGCAACCACTATCGCCTGTATGAGCCCGTCCCGCAGGTGGATAATCCTTCCAAGTGACGTTCCTGTCGTTTTTTAGCTTTACACCCGCGACCGGACTTCTATATTTAAGAATCTAATCTAACAGGCTGTGATGCCGATTTCATGAAAGACAATTGCCCGGGAATCATGTGCCCATGAAAAAAGGAAAGCAAAGGCTTGCAGGAGCGGCGGCCGCTGCCCTGGTGGTGCTGCTCGGGCTGGTGGCCGGCCCGGCCGCGGCCCAGTACGTTATCGGTCCGGACGATCTCCTTCAGATCAGCTTTTGGCAGGATCCTGACCTGAACACGCAGGTGCGCGTGGGGCAGGACGGCAAGATCACACTGGACGTAATAGGGCAGATTGAGGCGCAGGGGAAAACCACCGAGCAGCTGCAGAACGACATTGTGCGCCAGATCTCGCGACTCAAGCAAAACATCTCGCAGGCGGTGGTCCGGGTGATCGCGTATAACTACAACTATGTCTTTGTCATCGGGCAGATAACACTGCCCGGCAAGAGGAGCTTTGAGGAGATTCCGGATCTGTGGACCCTGATCAATGAGTCGGGGGGAACCACCGAGTTTGCCGATCTGAGGAGGGTGACCATAATTCGGGGCGGTGCCGAGGCCGGCAAGGTGGAAGTCGTAAACGTCAGGCAGGCCATCGCTACCGGCAAGCCGGAGACCCTGCCGAAAATCCGCCGCATGGATACGATTGAAATCCCGCGCCTGCCCGTCCCCGTCTCGGCGGGGGCCATTTTCACGACCGCCGACAGAAAAAACCTGATTTACGTGATAGGCGCGGTCAACTCGCCCGGCCCGATCACGTATGAGGAGAACATAGACGTTCTTGATGCATTGTCCCTCGCGGGCGGACCGACCGACGCGGCCGATCTGAAGCAGGCCAGGCTCGTGATCAAGGATGGCATGTACGCCCAGACGATCGGTATTGACCTTGATAAATACTGGCGGAGCGGCCGACCGGCTCGGTATATCCTGCAGAAGGAAGACACCTTCATCCTTCCCGCACGCGGGGCCGGCTTCCTCGGAGTCGGGCTTCCCGCAGTAGTGGGGATTATAGGTGCCGTGGCGTCGGCCATACTTGTGTACGACCGGCTCACGAGCAGCGACGGAGTGTGAGCGATCCCGGCTCAGGGCGACAGTCCGGAAGTACTACACCGGTAGGGGAAACGTATGGAATCCTATCGTTTGAGCAGTAAGTTGCGACAGAAGGATCGCGAGTACCTGATCCAGACTTCGAACGACGCCAACCTCGGTTCGGTTCTGACAACCGTGTACGTCGACGGTGTGCCGGCTGAGACCATCAGCTGCCCGCACCCTTCCGAGATCAATGCCGAGGAAGTGCTGTCGTTCGTCAAGGCCACCCACGGCGAGAAAAAGAAGGAGATCGAGACGCTCCTTCAGTCCTACCGCCGGGTCTCCGAGAGCGCCGACGTGGAAAGGATGTATCACCTGGCTACGGCCTTCTTTTACAAGGGGTTTCATAACGAAGCGCGGGATCTCTTCATGGCCGTCACGGACCTCAGCCCCGGGAACCACCAGGCCTATAACTTCCTCGGCATGACGGAGCTGGCCCTCCGCAGGCTGAAGGAGGCGCTTGGGGCGGCGGCGCAGGCGGTCAGTGAGCGTCCCGGCTACGCCGACTACCACAACAACTACGCTGAGATTTTCCTGGCGAACAACGACCACCGGCAGGCCATCGCCGAGCTGCAAAAAGCGATCGACATCAACATGTACTACAGTGACGCCTACTTCAATCTGGGCCTGGCGCACCTTCTTGCGGCCGTAAACTCCCCGGATTCCGGACGGCTGGCGGAAGTTGTTCGGCAGGCCGGCGACTGCTTTCACCGTGCTTCGCTGATCTACGCCAATTTCAAGGGCGAGGCGTTTCAGGAAGGCATGAAGGCACTGCGGGACCACGATTTCATCCGCGCCCTCGGTATTTTCAAGCGCATCCGGGAGGAGAAGAAGGCGACGCACCGGCGGGAATTCGCGGCCTTCTACATGAAGTTCGTGCTCTACCCGGAATGGGTTTCGGAAAAGGCCGTCGTCGAACGCATTCGGTTTCTCAAGTCGGAGTTGAGCAAGAATCCGACCTACGTCGATCTCCACGCGGAGTTGGCCGAGTGTTACTTCGAGCAGGCAAAACTGGCCTGGAAGGAGGGGATGGAAGAGTTGCGTCGAACGGCCGAGATAAATCCGTCGATCCCTAAGATTCCTCCGAGCCTGGATCGGGCGGACGCTGTGTACAGCTATATGAACGATGCGCTAATGCAGCTTGTGGAGAAAGGGTAACCGTCCTCGTATGGCCCGGCCGAACGTTCCCATCACCGAGTATTTCGTGGCTGATTCAGCGTTTGCCACCGAGTTCCGGCGGCTCCTGTACCGCCTGATGAACCTGCCGGACAAACGCGATCTGAAGTCAATCCTGGTATCGTCAGCGATTCTGTCGGAGGGCAAGTCCACGGTGGCGGCGTTCCTGGCCATCGTCGCCGCCCGCAAGGGGCTCAAGACGCTTCTGGTCGACTGCGATTTACGGCGGCCGGTGATCCACAGGTTGTTCGCCCTGCCGCGGGTCCACGGCGTCGTGGAACTGCTCAGCGAGGGGCTGGCGGTCAAGAGCGTCATCAAGAAGACGAGCGTCGACAAGCTGGAGATAATTACCGCCGGGCGCCTGAACACTCACCCCGGTGACGTTTTCGATGCCGCGGCCATCGGCTCCCTGCTCGCTGATCTCAAGTTTTACTACGACCTGATTCTCGTTGACAGTCCGCCGGTAATACCGGTCTCCGACCCGATGCTCCTGGCTTCTGAAGTGGACGGCGTCCTGCTGGTGATCAAGTCAGGGTTCACACAGAGGGAAATTGTCAGGCGAGCGGTGGAAATCCTGGGCCGGGATGAAGGCAAACTGTTGGGCTTTGTCATGAACAACATCAATCGAAGTCTGCCGTACTACTACGATCATCGGCATTACGGTTATGATTACGCGCCGAGAAGCAACAACGATGCATCGGGGGACAGACCGCCTGCCGGGGGCGGTGGCAGTGAGCACCCGCCGGAACGTTCCGGCAGGAAAGGGTCGAAATCACCCTCGTAGCTTTCCGTACGTATGGATCATCAGCTGAATCTTCTTACGATTGATCTGGAGGAATGGTTTTCGGTGGAGATCTTCTCCGACCGCTATTCCTTCGAAGACTGGGCAAAGCTGCCGTCGACACTGGTGCACAACAGCCGGCTGCTGCTGGATCTGTTCGAGCGCAAGTCGGTTCGCGCAACCTGGTTCGTTCTGGGCTGGTGCGCCGAACGACACCCCGATTTGATCCGCGAGATATACCGGGCGGGGCACGAGATCGCGTGTCACAGCTATCGTCATCGACAGGTCGGTACCCTGACACCTGAGGCCTTCAGGGCGGACACCGAACGGGCGCGGGATGCCGTCACGGGTGCCGTTGGTGTTCCTCCCTCCGGGTACCGCGCCCCGAGCTGGTCGCTTGACGAGACCGTGCCGTGGGCGTTCGAGACGCTGGCCGAGCTGGGCTTCGAGTATGACAGCTCCATTTTCCCGATCAAGCACGATATCTATGGCATGCCGGGGGGGCCGCGCCACCTGTTCAAAATGAAATTCGACAGCGGCAAGTACCTGTATGAGGTTCCCGCCTCTACCTATCGGCTGTTCGGCCAGAACCTGCCCATCGGGGGCGGCGGCTACCTTCGCCATTCTCCCTACTGGTATTCCCGGCGGATGATACGCCGGCTGAACAGTCAGGGGCACCCGGTGGTTGTCTACGTGCATCCCTGGGAATTCGACCCCGATCCCCCCGGTGTAAAGGGGCTTTCCGCGGTGCAGCGTTTCCGCACCTACGGTTCTACCGGGACGTTTGTCTACAAGCTTGAGCGGCTGCTCGACGAGTTCGAGTTTGCGTGCATGGCGGATTATATCGCTTTCACGACGAAAAAGAAGATTGGCTTCGACCGCCAGTAGGCCGCGGCAGCCCTGAGCGCGGTTCGGGCCGCCGGTTCCGGTGACCAAGTCGGGCCGAGACCAGCCAAGGCATAACCTCCTCGTGTCCAACGGGCGCCCGAGCACGGCGCTGAAGGGGGGACAGTCTTCAATAAATACTTGACTATTGGGTGTATAAGAATAAAACTTATGCTGAAGCGGGAACGGGATCAGCATAGAAGGAGGACACGTGAAACGATTTATACTGCTTGCAGCGGCGCTGCTGATGATGGTGCCGACGGTCGAGGCCAGGCGCAAGACCAAGAAGGCCGGCAGCATTGACGGCTCGGTGTACTCCGACGGCAGGTATGGGTTCAAATTCACCGTGCACGACAACTGGAAAGCCAAGATCAATAGGGATGAGGACAACTTTCGCATCATCCTTACCCAGAGGAAATACGGTACCCCGGCGCGCTACCAGGATGCGCCGGATTACACCAAGAGGCCGCGCCTGGCGGTCTATGCCGATACCTGCACCATGGGTGTATATCCGCTTTTGGATTCGCTCCTGAGCGAGTCTTTCGAGTCTGAGCAGAAAAAGGCCATCATGAAGGAGTTTGAGTTCTTCTATGAGCCTGAAATCATCCCCAAGGGACTCAGCCGCATTGAAATCAGCGGCGAAAGCGGTGTCCTGTGGTCGGGGCAGGCCAAGTACGTCAAGGAGGTCCAGACGTCGGCCGGCTCGGTCGGCGGCAAGCGCGAGTACGGCTCGTACGCCGGAGCCGTTATCGCGGTCAAGAAGGGAGAAACCGTCCTGCTGGCCCACCTGATGTGCGAGTGGGAGTTCTTCGACTCCGTGCTGAAGGAAGTAACGACAATGATGACCGGCCTCGAGTGGAACGAGGAGGGCGGAGAATCGTAAACGGGTCCGCTCGACGGCGGGCTTTTCACGTTGACAGTGAGGCATAGCCCTGCTACCATATCCGTCTTCCGGGCCGGCCGCATTCAAGCAGCGGAGGTAACGTGCGAGCAGTTATCGTAGTCCTTGTCGTCGTTCTGATTGTCTGTTTCCTGGGGTTCGTGGTCTACAACGCCAGTGAACGGGTCAACATTAACAAGCAGCCGTTTGCCCAGGGTACCTTCCATAACGTCGCCCTGGCCGAGGTCGTGTTCTGGGCGCTGGCCGCCGGGGTCGTGCTGTCGACTCTCGTGTTTCTGCTGATCTACATCAGGCAGTCGGTGCAGCTGCATTCGTCGCGGAAACGTGTCCGGGCCCTGGAAAGCGAGGTGACCCTTCTGCGCAACCGGCCCATAGAGGAATCCGCCGAGTTGCTCAAGGGTGCCGACAACAGGTCCCGCGAACTGAAGAACCCGTTTGACGAGGGCGGGCAGGCATGATTGAGTACATCCTCGTTTTACTGGTGCTGCTTTTCGCCGCGGTGTCTTTCATTCTGGGGTATGACCGCTTCAAGTCGCGGCGCCGAAGGCCGGAGTCGTCCCTGTACGTCCAGTCGCTGATCGATCTTCTGGACGGCAAACCGGAATCCGCCTTCACGAAACTGCGTCAGGTAGTGGCTGAAGATTCAAACAACGTTGATGCTTACGTTCGGTTGGGCCAGATCCTGCGCGAGAACAAGAATCCCGATCGCGCTCTGCAGGTGCACAAAGACCTGACTTTGCGGGGTACGCTGTCCGGCGAGGAGAAAAAGGCGATTCTCAAGCAACTTGTCGCCGACTACCTGGCCCTTCAGGAACTCAGCACGAGTGAACGGGCCCTCAAGGAGATAATCTCGATAGACCCGCACGATCGCTGGGCGCACGCCGCGTTGCTCGAGCTTCAGGAAAAGGCCCGGAGATGGGAGGATGCCTACCAGACTGCGGCCACCGTGCTCCGCCTGCAGGGCAACAAGTCCAAGAAGCCTCTTGCGCGGTACAAGTTCCAGATGGCCGAACAGCTCTACCGTAAGCGTGAGTACCACAAAGCAAGAATCGTGTACAAAGAAGCCATCGGTCTGGACTCCGCTTTCGTCCCCGCGTATCTGGCTATCGGCGACTCCTACCGCGATGAACAGCGCTTTGAGGATGCCGTCAATTTCTGGAGCAGACTTATCTCGGCCGTTCCAGAGAAGGGACATCTCGTGATCGACCGGCTGAAGAAGACGCTCTTCGACCTGGGGCGCTTTGGCGACATCGTCCAGATTTGCAACAGCATACTCGAGCACGATCCGAGAAACCTCGAGGCCCGTCGAACGCTGGCCGAGTTCCACGAGAAGAAGGGTGACCTTGACGCCGCGGCGGAACTGCTCGAACAGATTTTCGAGGATTACTCCGATGACTATCTGACCGTGCTGGAACTGGCCCGGCTGTACCTGGAAAAGGGGGACAAGAAGAAGGTCGATGGGCTCTTGCGCAGCCTGGAGCGCAAACGCGAGATGTTAAAGCAAACCGTGCCGGAGAGACCGGCCAGTACTTCTGCTGCCGGGGCCTGACGGCCACGCTCCCGGCCGTATCCGTTTACGTCGATGAAGCACGTATCGGTCAGCCTGCTCGTCCTTCTGGCTCTCTGCCGGATGGACGTTTCCGCCCGGGATATCTACACGCTTATCAGGGAGGGCAATCTCAGGGAAGCCGCTGATTCCCTGTCAGCGCACAGCAGTGCGGAGTTGCGTGACGGGCGCCTTTTGTTCTTCCAGAGTCTGCTGGAGCGTGACGGCGCGGAGTCGGCCCGGTTGATGGAAGCCGCCTTGAATGCCTCCGTCCCGGCCCGCTTTCAGGAGGAGATTTATTATCGCCTGGTACAGTACTACCTCCTGACCGGAGACGTGCAGCGGCTGTCCGTCCTTGTCAGTGAATACCGGGCGCGCTGGGAAACGGGCCGATATGACGATCAGATGTTACGATTCACGGTCCTGGCCAATCAACTGGCCGGGGACTACGACACGGCACTCAGAGAGGCCGACAGGTACCTGTTACGTTACAGCGAGGGCGAACGGTACCAGTGGGGACGGGTGGACAAAGCTCGCGTCCTGTGGGCCAACGACAAAGCAATCGGTGCCGCCAAAATGCTGGGGCCGGTGGCCCGAGCCAAGTCGGGTCCCGGGGTGCCCCAGGCCCTGTACCTGCTGGCCATGGATGCCGTCCGGAGGACACGCACCGACGACGCCGTGTTCTACTATAACCTTCTTCGGGAGGGCTACCACGGCGCCGTGGGGCTGGACGACCTGGTGGACCAGCTCGGCAGCATGCCGGATGAGTCGTCCGAAAACACGCGGGCCGAGGAGATCACCGGCACCTTTTACTCCGTCCAGGTCGGGGTCTTCTCCAGCCGGTCGAATGCGGGAAAGCATGCCGGGACTTTTGAAGCCTACGATAAGAAGATTGACATCGGGTCCAAGACGATCTCTGGTAAGAAGTACCACGTGGTTTATGTCGGACGCTTCAAGACGTTCGAGGATGCCCGCCGGTTCAAGGAGCAGATCGAGTTAACGCACGGGGAAGCATATCAGGTTGTAGCCCGATGAGCAACAAGCCTGACTACGGAGACAATCTGACCCCCCTGATGCGCCAGTATCAGGCTGTCAAGGAGCAGCACCCCGACAAGATACTTTTCTTCCGCATGGGGGATTTCTACGAGATGTTCGGCGACGACGCCGTCAAGGCGGCGCCGCTGCTCGGGATAGTCCTGACCTCGCGTTCCCACGGCAACAGTGAGCGAATCCCGCTGGCCGGGGTGCCGTACCACGCGGTCGAGCGTTATCTGGCCAAGCTGCTGGCGGCCGGCGAAAAGGTCGTGATTGTCGAACAGGTCGAGGACCCGAAAACCGCCCGCGGGCTCGTCAAGCGCGAGATCGTCGAGATTCTTACGCCCGGGACGGCCGACGTCGAAGATCCCGCCCGGCCGCACCGTCCGGCCTGCCTCGCGGCCGTCTGTGAACGAAACGGCAAGAGTCTTGGGCTGGCCGTGCTGGACTTTTCCACCGGAGCTTTCCTGGTGGATGAGGGTCCGACCGAGCGGATAGTCGAGCGCCTGCGCGTGGCGGAACCGGCTGAGATCCTGTACCCGAGCGAGCTTGGCGCCGAGCAGACCGCTCGGCTGGTGGGGCTGCCCGCCGACTCCAGGCAGTTGACCGGGTTTGACGACTGGAATTTCGATTACAAGACCGCCCAGAGGGATCTCAATCAGCATTTCGGCACCGCCACCCTTGAAGGCTTCGGTGTGCGCGACAGCCGCCTGGCCGTAAGCGCGGCCGGAGCCATCTTCCGCTACCTTCGCGAGAACCACCGCGACAGGCTGTCGCACATCCATCGCCTGGGACGTTTCGATGATGCCGAACTGATGTCACTTGACTACAACTCGGTGCGCAATCTGGAGCTTGTGCGCAACCTGTCCACGGGTTCCGAGGAGAATTCGCTTTTCTCGGTAATCAATATGTGCCACACCGCCGGTGGAGCCCGGCGTCTGCAAAACGCGCTGTTGCGGCCATTTAGAGTCCGGAGCAAAATCGCGCTTCGCCTGACCGGAGTGACCGAACTCGTCAAGAACCATGATCTATGTTTTCGTCTCCGCAAGCACACAAAGCAACTTCCCGATCTGGAGCGGCTGGCCGGACGACTCGGCATGGGCAAGCTGAACCCCCGTCAATTGGCCGCCATAAGTACCGGGCTGCAGATCGGCGCGCAAATTCGCAGCCTCCTTCGCGAGTGCTCGGGCCCGCACCTGGTCGGTATCTGCGACACGCTTCCCGACAACGACTCACTGATCGCGCGTATCGGTGCCGCCCTTGTCGATGATCCGCCCATGGCCGCCAACAAGGGCAACATTTTCAGGCGCGGCCATTCCGAAAAGCTCGATCAGTTGAACGATTCCATCAAAGACGCCCGGGAGTATATCGGTTCACTCCAGAAGATAGAGCGGGAGCGAACCGGTATCAACGTGCTGAAGGTCGGCTACAACAAAGTCTTCGGGTACTATCTCGAAGTGACCAGGGCCAACGTCGGGCTGGTGCCGAAGGAGTACATACGCAAGCAGACGCTGGTCAACGCCGAACGGTACGTAACGCCGGAACTGAAGGAGAAGGAAGAGCTGATTCTTGCCGCGGAAGAGAGGATTTTCAAACTCGAGGAAGACCTGTTCGACGAGCTCGTGGAATACGTCAACGACCATATCGCGCAGATTTTCCATACCGCCGATTTGCTGTCCGAGTTTGACCTCGTCTCGTCGCTGGCGGAATTGGCGGTCAACAGGGGTTACCAGTGTCCGGAGATTTACGAGGACGGCCGTCTCGTTATCGAGAACGGGCGGCACCCGGTGATCGAAGCAGTGCTTCCACCGGGCTCGTTTGTGGCCAATGATCTCCGCATGGACGACCGGGACGATCTCATCGTCATCCTTACCGGCCCGAACATGTCCGGCAAGTCGACCTACCTGCGCCAGATAGGCCTCATTGTCATCCTGGCCCAGATCGGCTCGTACGTTCCGGCCGACCGGGCCGAGATCGGGCTTGTCGACCGCGTCTTCACGCGCGTAGGGGCCCTGGACAACCTGGCCCGGGGACAGTCGACGTTCCTGGTGGAGATGGTCGAGGCCGCCAACATTCTCAACAATGCCACCGAGCGGTCGCTGGTGCTTCTTGACGAAGTCGGCCGGGGTACGTCGACTTTCGACGGCCTGTCGGTCGCCTGGTCGGTCGTCGAGTATATCAACGAACACAACCGGTGTCGTACGGTCTTTGCTACGCACTATCACGAGTTGACCGGCATGGCCAGTCTCTACGACAGGGTGCACAATTTCCAGGTGGCGGTCAAGAAATGGGAGAACCGGGTAATTTTCCTGCATAAGATTATCGCCGGCGGCTGCGACGATTCATACGGTATCGAGGTGGCAAAGCTGGCCGGCCTTCCGCGTCAGGCTGTTTCCCGGTCGAAGCAGATCCTCAAGCTGCTGGAGTCCGGCAGATTCAGCCAGAGCGAACTGGGCCGCCGCATTTATACTGAAAAGGTCCAGCCGAGCCTGTTTGAACCCGGACCGTCGGAAGCTGAAGCCGGAATCCGTAAGCTGGATTTGGACAACATGACCCCCGTTCAGGTCGTCGATTTCGTCCGCAAGCTGAAAAAGGAGCTCGACTGATGCCGCAGTTTTCCGAGCGCAAGGCCGGGCACTTCATCCGTCCGCTGCCTGAACGGCTCATCAACAAGATTGCCGCCGGAGAAGTCGTCGAGAGGCCCGCCTCGGTCGTCAAGGAACTGGTCGAGAACTCGCTGGATGCCGGTGCGGATCGGATCGAGATCAGCATCGAAAAAGCAGGGGTCAAGCTGATCAAAATCAGCGACACTGGCTGCGGCATCCCTGAAGACCAGATCGAAATCGCCTTTTCCCGTCACGCCACGTCGAAAATCTCGGGCTTTGACGATCTGGATTCGATATCCTCGTACGGCTTTCGGGGCGAGGCGCTGCCGTCCATAGCCTCCGTGTCGCGGCTGCGGATGGTTTCCCGTTCGCGCGATGCCGACGTGGGTGCGGAGGTCGTTTACGAGGGTGGCGTTCTGCACTCCCGGCAGCCGGTTCCCGCTGCACCCGGCACGACCGTCGAGGTGGCCGATCTGTTTTTCAACACGCCGGCACGGCGCAAGTTCTTGAAGGCCGAGAGCACCGAACTGCGTCACGTTTCGCGCACGGCCATGGCGCTGGCCATCGGGCGACACGACGTCGCGTTTACATACCGCGTCAACGGACGTCAGGTTTTTGCCGAGCCTGCCGGGCAGGAACTCGCCCAGCGCGTGCAATCTTTGCTTGCCCCGGGCAAACAATTTGTTCCCGTAAAGGGACAGACCGGCCCGGTGAGTATCGAGGGTTACCTCGGTCTGCCGGATCTGGCGCAGAGCAACCGGACCGGCCAGTACGTCTTCATCAACGGCCGGGCCATCCAGTCGGCCACGCTGGCCCACGCCTTTGTGGCCGGGTACGGTGAGTTGATGCCGCGCGGCAGTTTTCCCGTGGGGGCGCTTATGCTGACGGTAGACCCAAAGAGCGTTGACGTCAACGTTCATCCGGCCAAGACCGAGGTGCGCCTGAGTCACGAGCGTGAGATTCACGACGCGCTGTATCGTCTTATCAGGGAAGCACTCCGGCATGACGGTGTCATTCCCGGCGTGCGCTCCACGGTTGCCCGACAGCGATCAGCCGGCGGAGCCGAGAGGCCGGGCGGTGCAGCGGACACAGCCCCGGAGCCGTCCAACCGGATCCCCGGTGTGCGGGAACTGGCGGCGGCCAGCCAGGCCTTCCTCTCCGACCTGTACAGACCGCCTGAGGACAGGCTGCAAGAACCTTCGGAAATAGTGCAGGTTGACACGCGCACCGGCGAGATTGTCCAATCGTCGGGTCGAGGGCCTGCCGAGGTCGTCCCGCCGACGGACGAGGCCGCGAGGTCCCCTGAGCCGTTACGGCTGATCGGACGTTTTTCCGACCTGTACCTGATTATCCAGCGCCACGACGAGCTTCTGATCGTCGATCAGCACACGGCACACGAGCGTGTGCTCTTTGAACAGACTCTCGGCCAGATCGAAGCGCAGGGCGTTGTCGCCCAGCACCTGCTACTGCCCGTTCAGATTGACCTCAGCCCCGAGCAGTTGGCTCTTTTCGATGAAGCCGAAGATCTTTTCAACCGGTCGGGGTTTCAGGTGGCGCGCTTCGGTGGCCGGACAGTGAGGATTGAGGCGGTTCCGTCCGTTATGTCGGGCAAGTCTCCTGAGAAATCAGTCCGCAAGATACTTGACGATATCGGCTCGCTAAAGAGAGCGGGTTATGATCTCCGGAAGGCGATGGCGCAATCAATCGCCTGCCGCTCGGCCGTCATGGCGGGCGACCGCCTGACCGACGCCGAGGCGGTAGCTCTTGTCTCCTCGCTGCTTGCGTGCGAAAACGCCTTTTCCTGCCCGCATGGTCGACCGACAATGCTCAGGATGAGCCGAGCGGACCTGGACCGCCAGTTTGGCCGTGGATAGTTCCCGTCCCATACCGATAATATGCGGTCCCACCGGTTCAGGTAAGACGGCCGTCGCCCTCGAGCTTGCCGACCGTTATCCGATTGAGATAGTCTCCGCCGATTCCAGGCAGGTCATCAAACACCTGAACATCGGCACTGCAAAACCCACGGTCGATCAACGGCGGCGCGTGCAGTTCCATCTCCTTGATATCATCGAGCCGGGCGAGCGATACTCCGTTCGTCGGTTCATCGACGAGGCCGGTCAGACCATTCAGGATATTCTCGGCAGGGGGCGTATCCCGGTGGTGGTTGGGGGCACCGGCCTGTATCTGCGGGCGTTGAGTGAGGGAGTGGTGGAGGTTGACGAAGACGGCATGGGACTCCGCGAGCGTCTTCAGCGGGAGATGGATGAGCTGGGTCCTGAAGTGATGCATGAGCGGCTGCACAAGATCGACCCGCAGGAGGCCGCGCGGATACATCCTAACAACAGGGTGCGGATCGTGAGGGCACTGGAGATTTTCTTCCTGACCGGCAGGACCAAATCAGAACTTGTTGCCACCGGCGCGTATAAGAAGAGTGACTTCAGTTTTGAGTACCGCTGCCTGGCTCCACCGCGCGAGCAGTTGTACGGGCGCATCAACGATCGGGTGGATCAGATGATGGCGGACGGGCTGCTTGAGGAACTGCAGGAACTGATCGCCCGTGGAATGAAAGAGGGAATCAGAAAAGCCGGCGTGATCGGCTACAGCGAGTTGCTGGACCACCTTGACGGCCGGTGGACCCTGCCTGAAGCAGTCGCACTGGTAAAGCAGAACAGCCGCCGCTATGCAAAGCGGCAGATGACCTGGTTTCGCCACCAGGCAAAGACCAGCTTTTTTCCTGACGGGAGTTCGCTGACACGAGATCTGTGCCTTGGCTAATCCGTTGGCTGAAAAGACGATGCAAAAAACTTGACAGTTGCGCCTGCGTGCGATTTAATAGCTATGATGTGATATATGCCCGGATGGAGAGACTGCACAAAAGTTCCGATTACATTTAATGAGCCACAAATGACCCCGGGAACAGACATGGAAGCTAGTTCAACATGACACGAAAAAGACCTGACCTGATCACTATTATCGAGTTAACAGCACTTCTGGCTGCCCTGACGGTGCTTTCAATCGGCTGCGGTGGGGCCAGGAGCATGTCGTCGCCACAGGTGTACGGTGAGCATAGTCAGGCCGGGCCGGAGGGGACCGAGCCGTCGCCGGACACAGTTTCCGACACAACCGGTTTCGGGCCGCCGCCCGAGGCGAAACCGGCTGACGACCAGCCGGCTGTGGTGGCAACCGAAGAGTCCGACACGGTGGCACCGGGCGCTGACACTACTGCACAGCGGACCACGGAAGGAAAGACCGCTGGCCGGCCGTCCCCGTCTGACAGCCGATTGGAGAACGGGGCGCAGGAAGGTGTTTATTACGGGCAGGTCGATAATGCGGACTCGGCGGCTGCCGTTGATGACGACATCTGGCGCCTTTTTGACCTGGCCGAGGAATACCACGCCATGGGGGTCATCGCCAATCGTGAGGCGAGCTGGGAAGAGGCTCAGTACTATTTTGAGAAGTGTCTGGTGATTCTCGCTAATCTTGACGTCGAAGCCGATTCGGTCCTGACCCCGGAGGCGGTCAAGTATAATGCCGTTCTTGACAACGTTGTGGCTGACTACCGGGTGACCCTTCGGTCGCTCGGGCAAATGCAGGGGACTATCGCGCCATCGGTGCTGATTGAGCGTTTCGGGGAACTGGGGGAGCGGCTTGAGCATGACACCCTGCTGGTGTACAGGCAGGAGTCTCCGCCGATCAAGTATGACCTGCCGGTCGTGATGAACGACCGGGTCAGGAGTTCCATCATCTACTTCCAGACCGTCGCCAAGGATGCCTTCACCAAGTACCTGACGCGTTCGAAGAAGTATGAACGGCTCTTCAAACGGGTGCTGACTGAACACGATCTGCCGCACGACCTCATTTACCTGTCTCTGGTCGAATCGGGTTTCAACCCCAACGCGTATTCGTGGGCCCGGGCCATGGGACTCTGGCAGTTCATCTCCTCAACGGGCCGGCTGTACGGTCTGAAACGTGACTGGTGGGTGGATGAGCGCAAGGACCCGGTAAAATCGACAGCCGCCGCCGCCCGTTTTCTCAAGGACCTGTATAAAGAGTTCGGCAACTGGGAACTGGCCATGGCCGGGTACAACGGCGGGCCGGCGCGCGTGCGGCGCACCATGAAGAAACAGAAGACGATTGATTTCTGGAAGCTGCGGCTCAAGCGGCAGACGATGGACTACGTGCCGCTTATCTATGCTGCGGCCATTATCGGTAAGGACCCGGAACGCTATGGTTTCCACGATATCGAGTTCGAGCCGGAAGTGGTATGGGACGAGGTGGAGATAGATCGTTGCCTTGATATGAAGGTCGTGGCCAGGGAGATAGGTTGCTCGCTTGAGGATCTCAAGCAACTCAACCCCGAGCTGCTTCGCAACTACACTCCGCCGAACACAAAGAAGTACAGTTTGAAGATCCCGGTCGGCAAGCGGCAGAAGTTCCTCGCGGCGTATGACGCGATGCCGTCGCCCGAGGAAACCAGTTGGGTCCGCCACAAGATCAAACGCGGCGAAACCGTCAGCAGTATCGCCGCTCGATACGGTGTCTCCCAGTATGCCATTCTCGAAGCCAACAACTTGAGACCCCGATCCAAGATATATGCCGGCAGGACGCTTATAGTTCCGGTTCCGCTGGACCGCGAGAACAGCGGATCGAGCAGCCGCAAGAGAGAGTACGTGGCCAAGAAGTCCATATACATCGTACGGGCCGGGGATACCATGTGGGATATCGCGCGCGCCTTCGGTACTTCAGTCGATGCTCTCCGCCGAATAAACTACATCGAGCGAGGCTCACGGATCTATGTCGGACAGCAACTGCGTATTCCGGCGGACGCCTCCATGCTGGCGATGAAAAGCTCGTCGCCCCGACTGTACGCCAGCAATCCTTCAAGTTCAGATTCAGGCAGCAAACCGGGCTCATCGAAAGCGACCGCTACCGGGAAACGGTCCTATAAAGTCAAGGCAGGGGATACGTTGTGGGATATCGCCCGCGCCTTCGGAACCACCACCGGCCGGATTCGCCGACTGAACAGCCTGGGCCGGTCCAGCAGGATATACCCCGGCCAGGAACTCACGGTTGAAGCCGGCGGCGAGGCTGACTATGTTATCCATCAGGTGAAACGAGGAGAGACGCTCAGCCGCATAGCACTCAGATACCGCACCACGATTGCGCGAATTCTGGCCGTCAACAACCTCGTGGACCCGGATGCTATCCAGATCGGGGACAAGTTGAAGATCTACGTGAAGTAGCGGGTAATCGTTATGGCAAAAAAACGGGATGTGATAGCTGCGGTGCTGATTGCCATTGCCCTGGTAGTCGCCGTGGTCTTTTTCGCGGTGATTCTGATTGGCGTGCTGGTGCCCGGTGAAGGCATCGACTTCGCCGGGCTCGGCGGGACAGTCGGGGTCGTGGAAATCATGGGCGTCATCAGAGAAGACAGCGGCCGACCGATCGTCAAACAGCTCGACAAATGGGCCGATAACCAGTCCATCAAGGCGGTTGTGCTCCACATCAACTCGGGTGGAGGTGAGGTCGCGATCTCCCAGGAGATGTACGATGCCGTCACACGCCTGAAGGCGGAGAAGCCCGTCGTGGTGGCTATGGCGGCCGTCGCCGCATCGGGAGCTTTCTACATCGCCTGCGCCGCCGACCGGGTGGTGGCTAACCCGGGCAGCCTGACCGGCTCTATCGGCGTAATCCTGCAGTTCCACACCTTTGAGACCTTGATGAGCAAGGTTGGTATCGGCACCGAAACGGTCAAATCCGGTGAGTTGAAGGACGTGGGAACCTATAGCCGGGAAATGACGGAGAAAGAACGGCTCATGCTGCATTCGGTGATCATGGACAGTTATGAGCAGTTTGTCGAGGTGGTGGCGGAAGGACGCGGCAAGGAAAAGGACGAGGTGTATCGGTTGGCGGACGGTTCCGTGTTTACCGGGCTTCAGGCGTACAACCTGGGCCTGGTCGACACCCTGGGCGGTCTGCACGAGGCGGTAGAGATTGCGGCGGATCTGGCCGGTCTGGAGGGGAAACCCAAAGTGGTCAGGCCGTACAAACGGGATAAAATAGGTATCTTTGATCTCCTTCCCGGTCTTTTGGGCGAGTTTGGCCAGACCGTGGACAAGGCGGTGAGTGGCCCCCGGTTACTCTATTTATACCAGTGAGTTGTGGCGTTTTTTTTGGTTCTTGGGGCAAAAAACAGTAGACATCGCACGTAATTTCCTTTTCTTTCCGGTTGGGATGTATTATCTTCTGCTGTTCCAAAGGCTTATCGCTCTACACCCGATCTGTTGCGGACGGGGCGGAGCCCGTTTTAGAGAGGCAACTGCAAATGTACATACAGGAGCTAAGTCTCGAGGGAGGACGGAGTGACAAAGGCTGATCTTGTCGAGAAAGTCGCCGAGAAGACCGGGCTGACGCGAACCGACGTTGCGGTTGTTGTCGATTCGTTCCTGGATACTGTGAAGAAATCGGTTGAGAGTGGGCACAACATTGAGATCCGCGGCTTCGGCACATTCAAAGTCAAGTTGCGCAAGGCAAGGATGGCTCGTAATCCGCGTACCGGAGAGGTAGTGCCGGTGCCGGATCGAAAAGTGCCCGTCTTCAAACCGTCGAATGAATTTAAGAGCATGATAACAAAGTTGTCGGTCTGATCGGACGACAACCTGTCGGAGGATTGATGCCGAGCGGAAAGAAGCGCAAGCGCGCAAAGATCAAGACTCACAAGCGGAAGAAGCGCAGGCGCGCTGACCGCCATAAGAAGAAAAAAGTCTGAGCCTTCCACCAGGGAAAATATGTGACAGCAGGCCGGGAAGATATTTCCGTTCTTCCGGGCCTGCTTCTGTTCTCCGTAGCGCCGTCGCCGTGTGAGCGGTGCGGAATCGTTTGCAGCCACAACGGGTTGCTAATCTGAAACAGGCTCTGATGCCCACCGGGTGCGGTGGGCACTTTTGTTGCATAGTATGACTGCGGTGAAAACTGCGGTTTTACATATGCTCCTGCCGGGGGTGCTCCTTGCCGTCGCTGTCAGCATGCCGGTGCGAAGCGATGTGACTGATTTTCTGGTCAACGACGACGGCGGCTCGGCCCAGCAAAGCAGCCCGCGCATAGCGGTGGCCGGCGACGGCACCTTTGTCGTCGCATGGGCAGACAGGCGGGAAGGCAACAGCGACATATACTTGCAGCGCTATGACGCCTTCGGTAATCCCCTCGGCGGCAATTTCAGGATCAACGACGACAGCACCGGGGCACACCAGTCTGAACCGTCCATTGCGGTCGATCTGTCCGGATTGTTCTCACTTGTCTGGAAGGACTTTCGTCAGGGAGAGTATCCCTTTGGCCCGGACATCTACTTTCAGCGATTCGACACCGCCGTCTCCGTGATTGGCGAGAATCTGTGCTTGACAGCAGGATGGCCTGATTCTCTGAAGGAGTCTCCCGACATTGCTCTCGCCCACTGGGGCAGTGGTGTAGTGGTGTGGGCTGACTACCGCGACCACAACTGGGATATCTACGGTCAGCGATTCTCTTCAGACGGCGGGCTGATCGGATCCAAGTTCAAAATCAATGACGACGTCAACTTCGCCCAGCAGCACGCCCCCCGAATCTCGGTGGCTCCGGAAGGGTGGTTTGTTGTCACGTGGTATGACAATCGCTGGGGAAACGATGACATCTTCGTACAGCACTTTGATTCGCTGGGAAGCGCGCTGGGCCCGAATGTCAGGGTGAACTCTGACGGGGCCGAGGTACGGCAGGCTTTCCCGGACGTAGCGGCCGACGGGGCCGGTCACTTTACGGTGGTGTGGGTCGACTGGCGCAACGGGACGTATCCGTCCAACCCCGACCTTTACGCTCGAAAGTATGACACGTCTATGGTGCCTCGTGCCGCCGAGGAGCGAGTCAACAGGGACGGCACCAGGAGGGCACAGCGGGAACCGACCATTGCTGCCGATCGCATGGGTAATGTCGCCATCATCTGGTCCGACTCGACCGGCAGTTCCTGGGACATCACGGGACAGATGATTGACGTCGAGGGAGTAATCCGTGAGACCAATTTTCAGGCCAACTCTTTCGGAGACAGTGCCCAGTTGCAGCCGGATGTGGCCCTGGACGGCCGGTATCGTTATGTCACGTGGGCTGACCGCCGGCAGGGTAACTGGGACGTCTTTGCCTCGATCACCCGGTACAATGACCCGACGCTGGTGCCGGTACCTTCGGCGCTCAAGTTCGAGATGGAGCTGGGCGGACCGCTGCCCGAGGTCCAGGAACTGAGAATCGAGCATACCGGGTATAATGCCCTGCATTTCGTCGTGCACAGTTCGGTTCAGTGGTGTCTGGTCACGCCGGACTCCGGCCTGACCCCGGCCGGTGTCACGGTATCCGTTTCCGGCAGCTCTTTTGACTACGGCACCCATTTCGGCACACTCACGCTCGTGGACCTTCACAACCAGGATTCAACCTCGGTTGTGTCCGTTCGCCTTGACGTTACCGTGGCCGAGTTGGCGCTTTCCACGGACACCGTCCGCCTCAGGGCTATGACCGGCCTGACCGACAGCGTTGTCGGCTATGTTGAGGTTTCGAATTCGGGAGCGGGATCGTTCACGTGGACGGCTGCCGAATCAGCCCCCTGGCTGTCGCTCTCGGACGCTTCCGGGGCGCCGCCAAGCACCGTCGAGCTGATCGCCACGGCAGCCAGTCTGGCAGAAGGGCTTTACGCGGAACCGGTGGTGTTCAGGGCGGAAGGAGCCCTTGGCTCTCCCGATACCGTGTGGGTTACGCTCGAGGTTACAGCTGAACGGCCCTACCTGGCCGTTTCTCCGGAGAGCTTCTACGTTCAGACCGCGTATCCGGGCGCTGTAGCTGAAACGCTCGTGGTGGAAAACAAGGGCTCCGGCACGCTTAACTGGAACGCCACGGTGGCTGATTCGTGGCTTCAAGCCGATCGGTTGGCTGGCGGGTCAGGAGACACTATCCATCTCGCCGTCGATACCCTTGGCCTCACACCCGGGAGCCATGAGACGTCCATAGAGATCACGGATACTTCCTCCATCATAGTTTCGCTGACCGTTCCCTTCGTTCTGGAAGTGCTGGAGCTAAGCGAGACGGACACGCTCAGGCTGGGTTCGGCGCAAATGGAGACCGGCGGTTCGGCTGCAATTCCAGTGGAACTGCACCTGCTGAACCGGGCACGTGAAATACAGGTGCCAATCATGCTTGATCCGGTGTTTGTTTCCATCCAGTCCGTAGAATTCGACCCCGTCATCGTCAGCCAGGCTTCGGTCGCCCACCAGATAGACAGCAGCCTCGGCCTGGTGCTGCTTTCGATCACGGCCGTGTCTGTCGATGATTTCGTCGAGACCGGCGAGTATCAGCTCGCCCGCCTGCGAGTAACGGCGCGCGACCGACCAGGTGTCTTCCCGGTGGACACAGCGCGATTCGACTCGCTCTCGGTGTGCGTCGTGACCGACCGAGATGGCAGCGTAACGCCCGTCGTGATTCCCGGGCAGGTGACTGTTGACACACCTACCGAATTGCCGCCGGAGCTCCGGGATGAACTGCCGCGCGCGACCGCCCTGTCCCAGAACTTTCCCAACCCCTTCAATCTCTCGACCGGGATTGAATTCGAACTGCCCGCCACTGCCGAGGTCAGGCTCGAAGTGTACAACATACTCGGCCAGAAGGTCCGGGTGCTGGCCGGCGGGTTGTATAGCGTCGGCGGACATGTTGTCCAGTGGGACGGTATGTACGAAAACGGACAGGTAGCGCCGTCGGGGATATACTTCTACCGCCTGCGGTCCGGGCCGATTTCCCTGGTCAGGAAAATGGTGCTGGTCAAATAACCGCGCCGCAGTCCAGGTGCGGTCGGCACGATTTCAGACGACAATTGCAGATTCGGAACAACTTCCCGTCCCGGCACTCGTATATGTAAGACAGCAGGGATAGTGTATCTGTCTGGAGGCTTTATGAGAGTAACTGCATTCCTTATGACCGCCGCAGCCGCCATACTGTTGTCCGCGATGGCTCTTGCGGCTGACAACAGCGGACGTATTTACGGGGAGATTACCACCGTCGACGGCGACGTTCTCAAAGGGCTCATACGCTGGGACAAGAACGAAGGTTCGTGGGTCGATCTGCTCAACGGATCGAAGGATCTGCGGGACGACCGTGATCGGGATCGCTCGCTATCCAAGCGAAAGAGGTACAGCGATCGCAGGAGGTCGATTGAACTTTTCGGGATCAAGATCATCGACGACGACGGGCTCGTGCACGTGATGACGGGTGTGGCCCAGTCCGGAATTCGATTCGGACACATCAAGACCATGAAGATCCTTGACGATGACATGGTGCGGCTGGATTTGAAATCCGGTCGCGAAGCTGAACTGTTCGATGGCTCCACGGACATCGGGACGAGCATTCGGGAGATCGTGATCGAGGATGAGAGCGAAGGTGAACTGGAGCTTGCGTGGGATGATATCGAACGCATCGATTTCATGGCGGCCGGAACCTCCGAGCCGTCCAGCTTCGGAGATCGCCTCTACGGGACGGTTACCACGCGCCGCGGCGAGGATTACAGCGGCTTCATTTGCTGGGACGTTGACGAGATATTCACCGGCGATGTTCTCGACGGTGTTGAGAACAGCCGCAAACGTAAGATACGGTTCGACAAGATCGCCTCGATAGAACGGTACAGTTCCAAGGGTGCGACCGTCGTGACCAGGACGGGAGACGAGTACGTGCTCCGAGGCACCAATGACGTCAACAGCAGCAACCGGGGTATTGGGGTCTCGGATCCGGGTCTCGGTCAGGTAACGGTCGGCTGGGATGAGTTTGAACGGGTCGTCTTCAGTGACCCCCCATCCATGGTGCGATACGATGATTTCGACGGCGGACGTCCGCTGCAGGGAACGGTCTTTACGGAGGACGGCAACCAGTACACCGGGACGATCTGCTGGGATGACGACGAGGAGTATACGTGGGAGATTCTTGACGGTGAATACCGCGACCTCGAGTTCGACGTCGAGTTCGGTCTGATCAAGCAGATCGAGAAGAAATCCTACCGGGCGGCCATCGTGACCGTGTGGGACGGCCGCAGTTTCCAGTTGCGGGGGTCGAACGACGTGGACGAGGACAACAAGGGCATAATCGTGGTCATGGACGACGGTGAGGAAGCGATCATCGACTGGGAGGAATTCACGCGGGTCGAGTTTGTGAAGCCCTGAACGACGTGGCCAACCGCACTTGCTCCACATGGGACCGCCTGCACGCGGTCCCATGTGCTGTTGAGACTACAAAAACGGACCCCGGCCGCCGAGCCGGGGTCCGTTTTTCTCCGTCCTCGGATCAAGTCTATTGCAGCGCTTCGGCTTTCTTTTTCTCCTTGAGCTCCTTGACGTGTCCTTCGGCGGTCCCTACTTCGCCCTTGGCCTTGGGGTTCTTCTTGGCCAGCGCGATGAAGCGCTCCCAGTTGGCTATGTTGGTGTCGACGTCGTCAGGGTTGTATGATTCCATCGCCACGGCGAAGTTGTACGCGGCACGGTACCCGGTCTTTGGTTTCGCCTTTAAGGCAGCTTCAAACTCTCCCGCGGCTTTCAGGTACTTCTCCTGGCTGAGGTATATCTGACCGAGCGCCGAATGCGCGTTGTAGTTCGAGTTCTCCAGAGCCACAGACTTTTCCAGGGCCGCTATGGCCTCATTAATCTTGTTCTCCTTCTGGTAGCTTTTCCCCAGGTAGAGGTACGTGAGCTGGTCGCCTGCGCCCAGCGTGTGGCACCGCTCCAGGGTGGCAATAGCCTCGGTATAGTTCTTTCGTCCGTAGTATGACTTGCCGAGCTCCTTTATGACCTCGGCGTTGTTCTCATCGATGGATATGGCGGTCTTGAAAGCCGTTTCTGCCTCGGCGTATTGTCTCAGCACCATCAAAACCCTGCCCAGATTGGCGAAGCCATCGACGTTCTGGTTGTTCTTTTCCGTCGCGGTCCGGAACATCTCCAGCGCCTTGTCATAATCCTTCTGCCGGTAGTAGATAACGCCCAGATTCAGGTATGCGTCCGAGTAATCCCCGTCCTCGGCAATGGCCGCCTCAAACGCGGTGACGGCGGCGGCGTCATCGCCCTCCTGCATGGCGCTTACGCCCGCGTTGTAATGCTCTTTGGCTTTCTCGGCGTCCGCGATAGCCTGCGGGGCGAGGCCAAGGAAAGCCAGGAGGACGATCACGAGAATGAGTCGCTCGGACATTCTGGTTCGATCTGCAAATGCCATCAAGGCTCCTTTCAGTTTGACAATACTGTCGCCTACACTTAATACAATTTTTTAACCTGATTTGATCCAGCCGTTCACAGCGCCTGGCGGTGTTGCGCCACGGCCGCCCGAACGTCGGGGTACTTCAGGGCCAGAATTCTGGCGGCCAGAATCGCTGCATTCTTCGCTCCCGGCGCGCCGATTGCCACCGCCGCCACCGGTATCCCCGGCGGCATTTGCACGACCGACAACAGCGCATCGAGTCCGTCGAGCGCCGCAGGAAGGGGTACGCCGATTACCGGAAGTATCGAATGGGCCGCAGCCACTCCCGGCAGCGCCGCCGAGAGACCGGCCATGGCAACGATCACTTCGTACCCGGTCTCCTCGGCCTTACCGGCCAGTTCGGCGGTTTTCTGAGGCTGTCGATGCGCCGAGCAGACTTCTATATCACCGTCGATACGGAATTCCTTCAGCAGCGACCGGCATTGTTCGGCGTATTCCAGGTCCGATTTCGACCCGACCAGTATGAGTACTCTGGGCATATGTTTCAGTTCTGCCTGTTTCCTTTTTTGAAGGCCCGAAAGCCTATGTCACGACGGAAGAAGGCTCCCTCGAACCTAATCCTCTTGATCTGCTCGTAGGCGCGGCCAAGGGCGCCTTTGAGATCCTTGTCCAGACCGATAACGCTGAGCACCCGGCCGCCCGCCGTCAGCCACTTGTTCCCCTCTTTCGTTGTCCCGGAATGGAAAGCAAAGCTCGAGTTGTTCCAGTAGTTCTGGAGACCGGATATTCGTAAACCCGTCTTGTATTTGCCGGGATACCCCTTGGAGGCCATGACTACGCAGGCGGCCGCGCCGCTGCGCCACTCCAGCCGGTCGAGGCTGCCCAGTTTCCTGTCAACTGCCTTGGCCAGCACCTCGGCGAGATCCGTCTTGAGCAGGGGCAGCACCGCCTGGGTCTCGGGGTCGCCGAACCGGCAGTTGAACTCGAGCACTCTCGGCCCCGAGGCCGTTATCATCAGTCCGGCATAGAGGACCCCTTGATACGTGATATTCTCATTGCGCAGTCCGGTGATGGTGGGGGACAGAATGTGGTCGTACACATCCTGCATCAGCGCACTGTCAAGGAAGCTCGTGGGGCAGTACGCACCCATCCCGCCCGTATTCGGGCCTTTGTCACCTTCGTATGCCTGCTTGTGATCCTGGCTGGGCAGAAGCGGGAGAATTGTCTTACCGTCCGTAATTGCCATCACGGACACCTCCTGGCCGTTCAGGAACGATTCCACCACCACCCGGGCCCCCGCCTTGCCGAACCGCTGGTCTACCATTATGGCCTCGACCGTCCGGGCAGCTTCCTCGAAACTGCCGACCACGAACACTCCCTTTCCGGCAGTAAGGCCGTCAGCTTTTATCACCGCCGGGTACTCAAGCGATTTGCAGAATCCAACCGCCTCGGTCGACGTCTCGAAGACCTTGAACGGAGCCGTGGGGATGTGGTATTTCTGCATGAACTGCTTGGCGAACACCTTGCTGGCCTCGATCTGTGCGGCTCGTTTTTCGGGTCCGAAGATCTTCAGCTTGCGGCGGTGGAACTCGTCGACTATACCCATCGCCAGCGGCTGCTCCGGGCCGACCACTGTCAGCTCGATTTTCTTGCGCTGTGCGAAGTCGGCCAGATCGCGAACGTTATCGGCGGGGATATTCAGGCATCTCCCGGCCAGGGACATGCCGCCGTTGCCCGGCGCACAGAAAATGGCCCTGACCTTCTTGGATTGCTTGAGCTTCCACGCGAGAGCGTGCTCGCGCCCTCCTGAACCGACTATTAGTACTTTCATCCTTTTTTCAACCGGACTTTCGTCATGGAATAGCGAATTATACGAGAAGAAGGCTAAAATTCAACAGTTTTTTGGAGGCGTGGTCACGCTATCCGGCCGCGCCGGCCGGCAGTCGACCCCGGCTAAGTCGATTCTAATGAACATAACCTGTTGACAACGCGTCTGCGGATTGATTATCTTTGCAGCCTGTTTTGGCTGGTCGGCCGATTGGCCCTGCATCTGTCTAGTACCGGTTGGGAGAAAGGTCATCTGTACAATATCGCGAGGAAGCGGAGATGAAGAAGCTTGTACTGGTTTTGCCGTTGGTCTTTATGCTTGCAGTGAACACTTCCGTTCTGGGTCAGGTGGAAGAAGAGGAAGAACGGGACGTCCTTGAAGTCGTCGGCTTTTTCGGGGCCGCCATCCCGACGGCCGGTGTTGCAGAGTGGATGAGCCCGGGCGGCCCGGAGATCGGAGCCAAACCGGGCATCGGTTTCGGCGGGGGAATCGGATATTTCGTCACCGGCAATCTGGTGCTTGGGGTTAACTTTACCTATTCTCAGCACAGCCTGGACACTCAGGCCGGAACAGGCAATCTGGAGCACCGCTTCTACAATCCCAGCCTGTATCTCAAGCGCTATTTCTACGGCGAATCGGACCTGGTTCCCTACGTGAAAGTGCACGTCGGACTGGATAATCCAAAGTTTACAACCTGGGTCTGGGATGAGGCCCTTCAGCAATTCAAGTTCCGGGAACTGTCCTATGATCCGGCGCTGGCATTTGGCGCCGGGGTCGGCCTGTTCTACTATACCTCTGACTACAGCGGACTGCTTTTGGAGGCAAACCTTCATTACGGCTTGAGCGAGGATGCCGAAGGGACTTTCCAGGATCGGACGTACAGATTCGGCGAGAGCAATGTCATGATCGACGTGCATGCCGGTGTGAAAGTGTTCTTCGGCTCCGGCGAGTGATACCAGGCAATCATGGAACCCCCGGGCCCGCTTCTGCAAGCGGGCCTTTTTTGTCGTTGCGAGCCGGGTGAAGACACCGTAGCTTTTGCAGCATGAAACGCCCGAAACTGCTGATTGTTGATGACGAACCTAAGCAACGGGAACTGTTATCCGGTTATCTGGGAAATGAAGGTTTCCGGGTCACTGAAGCTGAGAGCGGAGAGAGAGCGCTTGAAATCTACCACACGGTGTTTGCTCCGCTGGCTCTCGTGGACATGAAGATGCCTGGAATCGACGGTGTGGAACTGTTGATTCGCCTGAAAGAGATCAACCCGTTTATCCAGGTGATAGTCCTGACCGCCTTCGGGTCCGTGGAATCAGCGGTTCGTGCCATGAAGGCGGGGGCCTTTGATTATTTGACCAAGCCGGTCGAAGACCTGGACGAATTGCTGTTAAAACTGGAGAAAGCCGCCGCCCAGAACCGCCTCGTTGTCGACAACCAGGCAATGGCCGAGCGCCTGGCCGAGATTTTCCCCAGCGCCGAGATCATCGGCGAATCGCCCGCCATCACCCGGGTCAAGGAACTCATCTCGCTGGTCGGCCCCAGGGATGCCACGATACTGATCACCGGACCGTCAGGAACGGGCAAGGAGCTGGTGGTGCGAGCCATCCATTCGCTCTCGCCTCGTTCGCAGAATCGCCTGGTGGCGATAAACTGCGCGGCTTTCCCGGAGACGCTGCTTGAGGCCGAGTTGTTCGGTTATGAGCGCGGCGCCTTCACCGGCGCCGATCGGGCCAAGCAGGGACGGTTCGAACTTGCCGACGGCGGGACGCTGTTCCTTGACGAGATCGGCGAAATGCCGCCGGCGATGCAGGCTAAACTGCTGCGGGTCCTCGAAGAACGGTCCATTCAGCGTCTGGGCTCGGTTCGGGATATCCCCATTGACATCAGGATACTGGCCGCCACCAACCGGGAGTTGGAGCAGTTGATCGAGCGCGGGAAGTTCAGGGAGGATCTGTACTACCGCTTGAATGTCATCCGCGTGCACCTGCCTCCGCTCTCGGAAAGATCAGGTGATATCCTGCTGTTGGCCGAGCGGTTCATCAAGAAGTACGCGCGCAAGATCGGCAAAGAGGTCAAGGGACTGGACAGCGAAGCGGCCTCGGCACTGGCGGCGTATCACTGGCCCGGCAACGTTCGGGAACTGGAAAACGTCATCGAGCGCGCCATCGTCCTGACCCGGAACGAGTATCTCACGAAACAAGATCTCCCCGGGCTGACGGCGGGCGGGGCTATGGTTGCCGAAGCCGTCGTGCGGACCCTCTCCGAGGTCGAAAAAGAGCATATCAAAGCCTGCCTTGACAGTCTCGGCTGGAACATCGGCCTCTCGGCCGAGAAGCTCGGCATACACCGCAATACCCTGCGGGTGAAGATAAAGGAATACGGGCTGGCAAAGGATTGAGTCCGGGTCGCCCTGTTCCTGTGCCGCCTTCTTTGCATCTGCACAGAAAATGTGCACGAAAACCTCCCCGAAATACACCCCGCCAGCGCTATCCTGCTTTACAATAACGCGTTACGGAAATTGGCACGATTCTTGATACTCTCCTGACTGGAGACTTTAAAGCAGACACTGGAGTGAAACATGAAAAAGATAATAGTCTTGGTCCTGATCCCGCTTATCGCCCTTGTGACAGGCGGTTGTGATAACGACGATGAAATTGTCTACGTGTCCGACCCGCCGCCGCAGTCGCCTCAGGGCGTGTTCTCGGTCACCGGTGACGGGCAGGTCACGATCGGGTGGCTCGGTCTGTGGGAGGATGACATTGTAGAATACGTGGTCGGGTGGAACGACGCCCTGCTTGGGGAATACGAGGAAGTCGGCCGCGTCCCTGCCGATCCGCGCGATACCGAGACGAACCTGTACTGGTTCGTGGATACCGACGTGGACAACGGGACGACGTACTTTTACTCGGTCTGGGCCGTCGATGAAGCGGGCCAGGTTTCCCGTCCGTCATATGAGGCCGTCTTTGATACTCCCCGGCCGCAGGGCCAGGTGGAGTTGTACTCGCGGTTTGCCAGCCCCGTTCAAGCCGGCTTTGACCTGAGTCAATCTGCCGTCGTGCCCTGGGATGCCACTACGGCCGATGTCTTCATCGATCACATAGAGATAGCGGACGGGGATAGCACGTTGGTGGTGCTCTACCTGAACACGGCTAACCCGGCTACGGACATTCAGGACAAGGGATATACCGATGACTTTGACGATGTAGACTGGGCGCCGGTGGAAGGCTGGTCGGACTTGCAGTACTACGAAGTAATCCCCGGCCACACGTACGTCATCTGGACGGCTGACTACCATTATGCCAAGATGCGGGTCAGCTATGTGAGCCGCGACACCCGGCTGGTGGCATTTGAATGGGCGTACCAGGTTGCGGATACGACCAACGAGTTGGGCAATCGCGAATTGATGCCCCCGCCGCCCGAGTCGGAGGTTGACCCCGAACACGTTACGGCCGAGCAGGTCGACCGGACGTCACGCTAAAGAGCATGAGACGCGAAAGGATTGGTGATGCCATGTTACGTAATACCAAAAAGACGGCGCTGGCGGCCCTGCTGGCGGCAATCGTCAGTGTGACGACGGCGGCGGCCCAGCCGGCGGAGCAGGAGTACGGCGACTATGAGCGCGTGGCGCGAGTAGACCGGTACCTGGATGCCGAGGTCTGGACCAATCACTACGACGGTGAGTACTACGAAGGTGACAACATTGTCATCCATTTTCGCGTGAGCCGGGATGCGTTCGTCGTCATCTACTCCATTGATACTCGCGGTCGGGTGAATCTCCTGTTTCCCGCAGATCCGACTCAGGACAACTTTGTCTATGGCGGAATAACGAACAGTCTGCCGGGTGAAGACGACGGGTACGACCTGATGGTCAACGGCCCCGAAGGCCTCGAGCACTTGCAGATTATCGCCTCTCGCGAACGTTTTTCGGTGCCGAACTGGTACCACAATTCGGGCCTGGTTTTCACGGGCGATGACCGGTACGACTACATGGACTACCTGAACGACCAGTACTTCGTTCGCTACGACGGCCAGCGGTTTGCCTATGATCGTGCCGTGATTTTCGTTGATGAATGGGAGCCGTACTACTACCGGCCGGTTTACTATCCCGGGTATCCGGCCTGGTCCGTTTGCGGTAACGCCTACATCGACTACCCCTGGGGCGCCACGGTATACGTCAATGGATACTACTGGGGTGTCGCGCCGCTGTATATCCCGCGCCTGGTGGTCGGCTGGCACACCGTGACGATCTACGACCACTACGGTTACTGCTGGGAAAGCGACTTCCACGTCAGCCGGTACAACACCGTAGTCTTCAGCCGGACGGTGGTCAAGACGAGCGCCACGGTGACTTCCAAGTACGCCGCCGTAAGGAAGGTCGGATACCGGGATCCCGTGATGCACGGCTACCCGAACTTCTCGGCCAAACCGGCCGGCAAGAACGTTACGAAGCTGCAGGCCGGCAGCGTTACCGGGACAAAGACGCTCAAAGAGTCCGGGGCGTTCAACGACTACGTGCTGGACAAGAAGTACGTGCGTGGTTCGACCAAGCTCGTCAAGACGAAGCGCGGCTATGAAACCGACGTAGCCGGTTCAGGTTACACGGGCAAGGCCAAGAGCGTGGAGTCGTCCAAGTCAGAAGCCGCCGGAGAGCGCCGAGTGACCTCGTATTCAGAAAAGACGACTGACCGCGGCACGTCCGGCAAGTCCACGATTGGTGCGAAAGATTACTCCCCTGACAAGAGCGTGTCGGGCGAATCTTCGGGCTACTACGAGAAAAAGAGCGGGACCTCCGGAAAGGTCCGCTCGGGCTCCGGGAAGGCACAAAGCGACCCGAAGGTGCGGGTCGGCTCCAAGTCAGGTGCCGCTACGTCGAAGCCCAAAGGCGACGCCGGTAAAACACCAAGCGTGAAAAGCTCTAAGGAAGAGAAGTCAGCCGATAAACCGTCCGGGAGCGTCAAGAGTCGTACGACGTCAAAACCATCCGGCGGTAAGTCCGGCGGCTCGGTCGGGTCTGGCAGCACATCTTCGAGCGGAAGCAGCTCCTCGGGCAAAACGGGCAAATCCAGCGGCGGGTCCTCAGGCAAGAAGTCCGGCTCGGGCGGCAAGGGGAAGTAAGGGTGTCGTGTTTTCTGTCAACGGGTGAGGTGAAGTCAAGCTCATGAAAGCCGGGTGTGAATCATGAAACGTTTACTGACATATCTGTTGTGTGCCGCCTTTCTGTTCTCTCTGAGCGGCGTAGCATCGGCGGTTGAGAAAAAGAAGAAAGAGGACACGCCTAAAGCTAAGGTGCAAAAGCGCGATACATCTTCGAAGACTGTCACCAAAACGACAGCGAAGAAAACAATCCTGGTGCCGAAGCGGCCGGCTGCAACTAAGAAGAAGTACGATAACTTCGTCGACCGTAATAAGAACGGTGTCGATGACCGCCGGGAAAACCTGAAACAAAAGGTGCAAAAAAAGCCCGCCGCCGAGGTTCAGAAGAAGCCGAGCAAGGACTCCGGCTCCAAGAAAGAGCCGAAAAAGTAAAGGCTTACCGGCACGTATAGACATTCAAGCCGCCACCGTCAGGTGGCGGCTTTTCGTCTTCAGGGGGCATTTTTCTGAACCGTTCTGACTTGACTATCGTTAGAGAATGTGTTAATTAGCAATGGGTGTCAGGGTGGACTGCCAAAATGGCAGTTGCTCGATAAGCGCAGAGGAGCGTGATGGCTTTTGAGAATCTGTCGGACCGCGAAAAGTTGGTCCTGTTTAACCTGATCAGCCACTATATCGAGTCGGCCGATCCGGTGGGCTCGCGCGTTATTGCCGACAGGTTCAGGATGGGTATATCCTCGGCGACGATTCGCAATACCCTTCAGGATCTGGAGGACCTCGGCCTAGTCGAGCAGCCGCACACCTCAGCCGGCCGCGTCCCCACCGACAAGGGGTACCGTGTCTACGTCGACTACCTTCTCAAACCGGACACGCTCAGCGAGACGGAGAAGGAGACCATCAAGCAATCCATTCTCCGTGAAGGGCGGGGGATCAGCGAAATCCTGGGCCAGACGGCCAGGGTTCTCAGCGACATTACCGACCAGCTTGGACTGACCGTGGCGCCCCGATTCGAAGAGGGGGTTCTCGGGAGCCTGAGGTTAATTCCCGTTTCCGAGGGGCGGTTGATGGTCGTGGTGATCGTCAAATCCGGTCTGGCTCGCTCGCTCATTCTGGAAGTGGAGGCATCGGTATCGGACTCGGCGTTGCGGGAGGTGGAGCAGGGTCTCACCGAGCGCCTGACCGGGCTGACGCTCTCGGAAATCCGTCGCACCATAACTGAGCGCATGGCCGGTGTGTCCGGGCAAGGCCGGCTGATCAAGCTGGTCATGGACGCCAAGGACAGGATCTGGACGGAAGACCGCGCCGGTGATCTGCACTATGCGGGGACCAACACGCTGTTGTCCAAGCCGGAGTTTGCAGACCGCGGGCGATTGTCGAAGCTGATGAAGGTGCTCGAGGACGGCAAGGTGCTGCTGGAGTTCCTCGGTGAAGCCGAGCGTGAAGGCCTTATCATAACGATCGGCGAAGAGAACAAGATGGATGAGATCATAAACTGCTCACTGGTCAAATCGACTTACCGGGTCGGCAATATCACCGGCACTATCGGCATCATCGGTCCCACCCGGATGCCGTATGCAAAAGCAGTGTCCATTGTCGAGTACACGGCGCGATCGATCACCGAGCTGCTTGCCGGGATGAAGCCTGCGAAGGAGCTATGAGTAAATGTCCAGGAAAAGACACATAAAGGTAGAAGGACCATCCGATTCCGGCGAGGCCGATCAGCGTGCCGCTCCCGGCCCGGCGGAGTCTCCCAGCTCGTCAGACGAGACCGTGGCAAAGTCGCCTCGTGAGGGCAACGGCGGGGAAGCGGAGCAGGCCGAAGCGGCGGTGGAGTTGTCTGAAGAGGAGAAGCTGCGTGCCCGGGTTGAAGAGTTGGAGGATCAATTGCTTCGCGCCATGGCGGATCTCGACAATTTCAGAAAGCGTTCCGCGCGGCGGATCCAGGACGTGGCGGCATCGGCTAACGACCGCCTGATCGGTGAATTGCTCGAAGTAGTGGATAATTTCGAACGGTCCTTCGAGCACGCCGAGGAGGCTGCCAACGCTGAAGCGATACGTCAGGGTACCCGGATGGTTTACGCTCAGATGAAAGACCTGCTCGGCAAGTATGAGGTCCGGCCGATTGAGGCGCTGGGCAGAACCTTCGACCCGCGCTACCACGAGGCCCTCATGCAGGTGGACTCTGACGAGTATGATGAAGGGCTGGTCGCGATGGAGGTCAGCAGGGGGTACATGATCGGGGATCGCGTGCTCCGGCATGCCAAGGTCGGGGTCAGCCGAGGCGCCCCGACGGACCGAGCCGGAACGCGAACCGAGGTGGAGGAAGACTGAGTTGTCTCCGCAGATGCCGTCCGTGCACCATGAGGTCGCGGTCGGAACACCAAACGAACGGAACAAGAAAGTGATGACGTATAGAGGAGGAAGGAAACATGGGGAAAGCAATCGGCATTGACCTGGGCACCACCAACTCATGCGTGGCTGTACTGGAGGGGAAGGACGCGGTCGTCATTCCCAACCAGGAGGGTTCGCGCACGACGCCGTCGGTGGTGGCTTTTGCCAGGGACGGTGAGCGTCTCACGGGCGCTGCGGCTAAACGCCAGGCGGTTACAAACCCGGAGAATACGGTTTTCTCCGTCAAGCGATTCATGGGACGGCGGCACGAGGAGGTGTCCTCGGAGGAGAAAATCGTCCCGTACAAGGTAAGCGCCGACGCCGAGGGGAACGTCCAGATCGAGGTTGCCGGCAAGAAGCTGAAGCCGCCGGAGGTGTCGGCGATGATTCTCCAGCACCTCAAGAGCGCCGCCGAGAACTACCTCGGCGAGGAAGTCAAGCAGGCGGTGGTCACCGTCCCGGCGTACTTCAACGATTCGCAGCGACAGGCCACCAAAGACGCCGGTCGCATCGCAGGTCTCGAGGTGCTCCGTATCATCAACGAGCCGACTGCGGCTTCGCTCGCATACGGTCTGCAGAAGAAGGGCAACGAGAAGATCGCCGTCTACGACCTTGGGGGCGGCACCTTCGATATCTCCATCCTCGAGATCGGTGACGGTGTTTTCGAGGTCCGTTCCACCAACGGTGACACGCACCTGGGCGGTGACGACTTCGATCACGTGGTCATCGACTGGATGGCTGAAGAGTTTCTCAAGTCGCAGGGGATTGACCTGCGCAAGGATCGCATGGCCTTGCAGCGGCTCAAAGAGGCGGCCGAGAAGGCCAAGATCGAGCTTTCTTCGACGATGCAGACCAACATCAACCTGCCGTTCATCACGGCGGACCAGTCCGGTCCCAAGCATCTCGATTTGACGCTCACGCGGGCCAAGTTCGAGCAACTGGTTGATCATCTGGTTCAGCGCACGGTGGAGCCGTGCAGAGCAGCCCTGGCCGACGCCAAGCTGTCGATGGGCGACATTGACGAGGTCGTGCTCGTCGGCGGTATGACGCGTATGCCCAAAGTGGTTGAAACGGTCAAGCAACTGTTCGGCAGAGATCCCCATAAGGGCGTCAACCCGGACGAAGTGGTCGCCATCGGCGCCGCGATACAGGCGGGCGTACTGACCGGAGAGATGCGCGACATCGTGCTGCTCGACGTTACGCCGCTCTCGCTTGGCATTGAAACGCTGGGCGGCATCATGACCAGGCTTATCGAGCGGAACACGACCATTCCCACCAAGAAGTCGCAGATCTTTTCGACGGCGACCGATAGCCAGCCCGCGGTGTCGATCCACGTGCTGCAGGGAGAACGTCGCATGGCCGTGGATAACCGCACCCTGGGCAAGTTCGACCTGGTAGGTATTCCGCCGGCTCCCCGGGGCGTGCCGCAGATCGAAGTGACGTTCGATATCGACGCCAACGGTATTGTGCACGTCAGTGCCAAGGACCTTGCCACGGGCAAAGAGCAGTCGATAAAGATCGAGGTCTCCTCGGGCCTGTCGGAGGAGGAGATCAAGCGCATGGTCGATGACTCTGAGAAGTTCGCCGACGAGGACAAGAAGAAGACCGACCTTATCCAGGCTCGCAACGAGGCGGACCAGTTGATCTACAGCACCGAGAAGACTCTCAAGGAGCAGGGGGAGAAGATCTCCGAGGGTGAGAAGAAGAGCATTAAAGAGGCCGTCGAGGAGCTTCGCAAGACCATGAGCGGTGAATCGGTCGAGGCCATCAATGCCGCCAAAGAGAAGCTCACTCAGGTGTCCCACAAGCTTGCCGAAGAGATGTACAGGCAGGCTCAGCAGGCGGCCGGTGCGCAGGCCGGGGCCGGCCAGGGGCCGGCGGCCGGAGGAGCCGAGGCCGGTCCGGACGCTGCGGCCGAGAGTTCCACGGGAGAGAAAAAGGACGGCGCGGTGGATGCCGACTTCGAAGTCGTCGATGATGACAAGAACCAGACCTGATGGCTAAACAGGATTACTACGAGGTCCTCGGCGTTGATCGGAGTGCCGGATCCGACGAGATCAAGTCGGCGTACCGGAAAAAGGCGATGCAGTACCATCCGGATCGCAACCCGGGCAGCAAGGACGCCGAAGATAAGTTCAAGGAGGCCACCGAGGCCTACGAGGTTCTCAAGGACCCGGACAAGCGTCGCCTGTTTGACCAGTACGGGCACGCCGGCCTGGCCCAGGGGGCGGGCTTCGGCGGTTTCGGCGGATTCGAGCACTTTGATCTCGGGGATGCCCTGCGGGCATTCATGCGTGACTTTGGCGGGGGCGGGTCGATCTTCGACGAGTTCTTCGGCATGGGTATGTCCGGGGGATCTCGTCGCCGCGTCAACCGCGGTGAGGACCTGCGGGTGCGGATCACCCTGACCCTCGAGGAGATCGCCGGTGGGGTTGAGCGCAAGATCAAAGTCAAGCGCCAGGTTCGCTGCGACACCTGCGGCGGCACCGGCTCGGCCGCCGGATCGTCAAGAAAAACATGTCCCCAGTGCCGGGGGTCCGGTCAGATGCGAAGGCTTTCACGGACCTTCCTCGGCACCGTCCAGCAGGTGAGCACGTGCGACATGTGCCGCGGCGACGGTGAGATCATCGGGGACCCGTGCAGGACCTGCAGCGGAGCCGGCCGGCACCAGGGCTCCACGATGGTCAATATCAAGATTCCGCCCGGTGTCTCCAGCGGCAACTACATGACCATCGAGAACATGGGCAACGCGGCGCCCCGCAACGGTGAGCCGGGCGATCTTATTGCCGTGTTCGAAGAAAAAGAACATCCCCAATTCACCCGCCACGGCGACCACGTCGTGTACGAGTTGCCCGTTTCGTTCACGACCGCCGCCCTCGGCGGTGAGTTGACCGTCCCTACGTTAGCCGGCGAGACAACGCTGAAAGTACCTGCGGGCACGCAATCCGGCAAGGTGATCAAGATGCGCGGCAGGGGCATTCCGCGCCTTCATGGCACCGGTCGGGGGGACCACCTGGTCCAGATTACGGTGTGGGTGCCGACCAGGCTCTCCGCCGAGGACAAGCGGCACCTGGAAAAACTGGCCGGTTCCGAATCGTTTCAGCCGCCGTCGGCCGACCGATCGTTCTTCCAGAAGTTGCGCGAGACGCTGGGAGTGTGACGATGGCCGCGCTCAAGCCGCAAGGATACATCGAGGTGCAGGTTGACGTCCCGTCGCAGGTAGCCGACGCGGTTTGCAGTTTCATCACCGACAACCTCTGCCCCGGTCTGGTCCTTGAAGAAGAAGAAGGCAGCCCGTCCGTTGGCATAATCTTCTACGTGCCCCAGGCGCAGAAGCGAACTTTTCGGAAGCCGCTGACTGCCTACCTCTCGCAACTCGTGGGTGAGGCGATGCCGTCCGTGCCGCCGATTCGCGAGCATACGATTGAAGCCGCCGATTGGGAAGAAGAGTACAGGATGTCCGTCAAGCCCGTTCTCGTGGCTCCGGACGTCCTGGTGCGCCCGGTCTGGCGCGAACCTGAGACGGCGGTCGCGTACGATATCGTCATCGAGCCGAAAATGGCCTTTGGAACCGGCGCGCACGAGACGACGCAGAGCTGCCTGCGGGCAGTCCGCGAGCATTTCCAACCTGGTATGCGATTCCTGGACATGGGTTGCGGCTCCGGCATTCTCTCCATACTGGCCGACAAGATGGGAGCTTCGTACATCAGGGCCGTCGACTACGACCTGACGGCGGTGGAGAACTGCCGGGAGAACCTCGCGGTGAACCGCGTGGTGACTCGCCATGACGTTCTGTTCGGGTCCATTGACAAGTGCGACCGCGATGAACCGTATCAGTTCGTCTGCGCCAACATCATCAAAAGCACCATTCTCTCCATGCTGGACCGGCTGCTGAGCCTGACCGCCCCGGGCGGCTTTCTCGTGCTCTCCGGCTTGCTGGAACCCGACCGGGACGAGGTGGTCGAGGCGCTTCGGCGGCGCGGACAGAACGGCTACTCGACCGAAGTCGCCGACAAGTGGATCACGTATACGATTCGCAAGGTATAGCCAGTGCAGCCGCCCGTGTTTTATGCGCCGCCGGAGTGTCGGGTCGAGGGAATGATCCACCTGCCCGAAAGCGAGGCTCGCCACGCCGCCGCCGTGCTGCGGTTGGTGCCGGCATCGACCGTAATCGTCATCGACGGGCTCGGTACGGCCTGCCGTGGCGAACTCGTCGAGGTATCCCGTCGCAAAGCCACCGTGCGCGTGCACGCGGAACATCGTAACTTCGGGGAGCCGGGCGTTCGCCTGACGCTTGCTGCCGGGATGTCCACGGGCGACAAGTTCGATTCCGTAGTGCAGAAAGGGACGGAACTGGGCGTGAAGCGATTCGTCCCTATCCTGGCGGAGAAGTCGAAGGTGACAGTGACTGACCCGGGACGTGCCCGTACGCGCGTCAGGCGGCTGGAAAAGGTTGCCCTGGCGGCGGCCAAGCAGTGTCGCCGGGCATACCGGCCGGAAATCGCCCTGCCCACCGATTTCTTGAAGTTTCTCGGCGAGCAGGACGAAGAGAGCCTCAAGCTGCTGTTTCATACCGGTAGCGATGCCGTTCCTTTCCAGAGTGTCGACTTAGCGGCGGATACCCGCCGCGTGACCCTCCTGGTGGGGCCGGAATCGGGCTTTTCCGATGACGAGGCGCGGCAGGCCCGGCAGGCCGGTTTCCGGCAGGTGGCGCTCGGGGCCAGGATACTGCGCACCGAAACGGCCGGACCGGTGGCGGTAGCGCTTGTCATGCAGCGTCTGGGCGAGTTCAGTTAGGCGCGTTGCTGCCGATAATCCATTTGGTGGAAGCAATTCTCAACTATCTGATCGCGGGTCTTCTCGGGCTGGCCGTCGGCTCGTTTCTGAACGTTGTCATTTACCGGCTGCCCCGCAGGGAGCGAATCCGCACCGGCCGGTCTGCCTGTGTCCACTGCCGGCACCCGCTGAAGTGGTACCACAACATACCCGTTGTGAGTTACGCCTGTCTTCGGGGACGGTGCGCGTTCTGCGGCGGACGCATTTCTCCTCGGTACCCGGCCGTCGAACTGATCACCGCAGGCTTGTACCTGTACCTGCTGTGGCAATTCGGCCTTGCCCTGGAGTCCTTTATCTTCGCGTACATATTCTCTGCCCTGGTGGCGATATTCTTCATTGATCTGGAGCATCAAATCATTCCTGACGTCATCACGCTGCCGGGTATCGTTCTGGGCGTGGCGGTCTCTCTGCTGCCGGGCGGGATGAGCATCCTGTCGTCCCTGCTGGGCCTGGTCGTCGGCGGCGGTTCCCTGTACCTGATCGCTCTTCTCGGTGACTGGCTGTTCAAGAAGGATTCCATGGGCGGCGGCGACATCAAGCTGGCCGCGATGCTTGGCGCCTTCCTTGGCTGGCAAAAGGTCCTTTTCGTATTCGTGGCGTCGGCGGCCATAGGGCTGGCAGTCGCGCTGGTCTTGATGGCGTTCTCGCGCGGATTGCGGCGGCACCGCGTGATACCGTTCGGTCCTTTCCTGGCCGTTGCCGCCATGCTGGCGGCGGTGTGGGGCGACCGGATAGTAGGTTTCTACGTAGATCACTTCCTGGGCCTTCCATAGGGCCGAGCCGATTCTTAATTCTGCCGCCGAAATTCCGATTGATCAGGCGTAACCATGGCCAGACCGCGAAACAAGTTCGAAGCCGAAGTACATCTCGGTTTTCTCGTCATCGTCAGTCTGCTGTTGCTGCTGAACTTCGTCTCCAATTTCGTCGTGTACAGGGCACGTTCGGCGGACCAGACGGGACTGTCCGGGCATCTTCGGCAGACTTCCCTGGCGATCAGCCGCGCGGTTCAGCAGAAGCTGCCGCAGCCGCTGTCGGACGCCGAAGTGCGTGACCTTGCGGTCCGGCACGACCTGAGCGATTTGATCGTGATTCCCTCGCAGCCGGCCGAAGATACGCGCGATGCCAGGCGGCAGTGGTTTGCCACCATGGCCCACAACTTCCCGCCCGGGGAACTCCCCCGGATGGCCGAGAAACTCGTGCGGGCGGAATACCAGCAGTTGACGCGAGGCGACGGCGACGAGTACTTCTACGTCTATCCGATGCCGGTGAAAGCCGGGCGAAGTCTGCTGGTGCTTACGGTCGAGCGTGCCAACCTTGCGTATCTTGACGATTCCAGAAAGGTGCTCACTTTCATCCTGCCGTGGTCAGTGGTCATTGTTCTGGTTACCTATCTCATCCTTTCGCGGTTCATCTTCAGCCCGTTTCGCAAGCTCAAGGAACAGGCCACTCGGGCCGGTCGCCGAGTCGAAGAGGGGGGTAACGAGGCCGAGGCGCTGGTCGACGAGTACAGGCAGGTTATAGAGCGCCTCAGGCAGAAGGAGGCCGAGCTTCTCAAGCTCAACGCCTCAATCCAGAGCCGCGTGGACTCACTCGAGCAGTTCAACCGGTACCTCCTGTCCTCCAGCGATTCCGGCATTGTCACGATGGACGAGCAGGGTCTTGTGCTGTCGCTCAACGACGCCGCGCGGCGGATTCTGCAACTTGACGACGAACGCGACATCGGCACGCGCTGCGAGGAACTGATTGCCAGCTATCCCGAGCTCGGCCGACGGGTGTTTCGGGCGCTAAGGGGCGGCGACTACGAGGGCTACCGGGAACTTTCCCTCAAGCGCCGGGACGCCGACGATCTGGTCGTCGGGGTCACCATATCGCCCATTAAAGATTACGACGAACAGACAGTGGGCGTATCCGTGCTGCTGAACGACCTGACCGAGCTGGCCCGCCTTCGCCGTGAACTCGAACAGAAAAACCGGCTGGTCGCGCTGGGCGAGATGGCCGGGGGGCTGGCGCACCAGTTGCGCAACGCCCTTGGCACAATCGCCGGTTACGGGCGGCTGGTGTGTCGGCGGCTGGTCAACTGCGGTCAGCCCACGGACAACATCGACGCCCTGCTTCAGGAGACGACTGAGGCGGAAACCCTGATCGGGCGCTTTCTCAATTTCGCGCGACCGCTGTATTTCATCCCCTCGCCCGTCGACGTGCGTTCCCTGATCGAAGAAACGGTCGGATCTTTTCGCGTGCGCGAAGAATCCCGGTCGGCCGAATTCTCAATTTCGTTTGAGGGCAACCAGACGGTTCAGGGCGACGCCGCCCTGCTGAGGCAGGCACTGGTCAACATCCTGGACAACGCCGTCCTGGCCTACCCCGAGGGCCGGGGGACGGTGGCAATCTCATCGGTCGAGGTCGGTGGCGGCGTACGGATAGAAATAAAGGATTTCGGTACGGGAATCGCAGAGACCGAGCTGGACAGCATCTTTACTCCGTTTTTCTCCAATCGTCCTTCGGGCACCGGGCTGGGGCTGTCCCTGGCGCGGAAAATTCTCGATCTGCACGGCGGGCGAGTCACGGTCACCTCCAGAGTCGGGCAGGGAAGTGTCTTTACGTTGTTCCTGCCCTGCCGGCCGTGCGCGAAGTCAGTGCCGGCGGATCAGGCGCCTGCCGGGTCAGTGTAGAAAAGTGCTTGGGGAATCGCCCCGTTTTGCTATATTTGAGACTGGTTTTCAGGAGGACGTATGTATTCAGTCTCAGATTTTCGGCGGGGTTTGCCGGTTGTGGTTGATGATCAGCCGTACTACGTGGTTGAGTTTCAGCACTTCAAGATGGGCCGTGGCAAGGCCAACGTTCGGACCAAACTAAAGCACATCAAGACCGGCGCGGTGATCGAGAAGGTCTTTTCCTCTAACGACACTTTCAAGCCCCCCGACCTCGAGAATCGCAAAATGCAGTACCTTTACGAGGATGGCGGCGAATTCGCATTCATGGATTCGACGACGTTTGAGCAGCTTCAGGTTCTCGCCGGCAACCTCGGCGAGGCCCGCTGGTACCTCCTGGAAAACCAGGAATACACTGTTCTGTTTCTTGATAACGAGGCTATCGCCGTCGACCTGTCGGCCTCGGTCATTCTGGAAGTTGTCAAAACCGAACCGGCCGTCCGGGGGGACACGGTCAGCAACGTCACGAAGCCGGCTACGCTGCAAACCGGGCTCGTGGTCAAGGTTCCGCCATTCGTCAAAGAGGGCGACAAGGTCAAGGTGGACACCCGCACCGGCCGTTACCTGGAACGAGCAAACTGACGGGTGAGCGCATCCCGGCGGATCATAGGCGTTGACGAATCCGGCAAGGGTGACTTCTTCGGCCCGCTGGTCGTGGCTGCCCTGCTGGCGGACGATGCTCAGACGACCGAACTGACTAAGATCGGGGCCAGGGATTCCAAGAAAATAGCCAACGGGCGGCTGCTCGAGATCGATACTGAACTCCGTCGTATCTTTCCCCACGCCGTGGTCGTCATCTCACCCGAAGAATACAACGATCGCTACGAACAGATACGAAACCTCAACAAACTGCTGGCCGCAGGTCACGTCCGCGCTATCGAACTGGTGCTGCTAAAATCGGAGGCGGAGATTGCGATCTCCGACAAATTCGGCAAGACCGAGCTGATTGAGACGGCCATGCGAGAGCGCGGTCATACGCTGCCGTTGCAGCAGTTGGTTCGCGGCGAGGCAATCCCACAGGTGGCGGCTGCCTCGGTCCTGGCCCGTGCCGCTTTCATTCGGCAAATGCAGGAGCTGTCCCGCCTGATCGGTGTCCGGCTTCCGCTGGGAGCGGCCAGGCAGGTGGACGAGGCAGGACGTCGCGTCGTGGCGACCCACGGCGTCGGTATACTGCGCAAAATCGCCAAAATGCACTTCAAGAACTACAGTCGAGTCGTCAATCCCCGGCTGGATCTCTGAACTTTACGGGCAAAAAAAGCCGGACCCGGTCCGGCTTTTTTTCAGGTCGGCGGCAGTAACCCTCTACGCCGTTCGATTTGTATCAGCTTCCTTCGTTCGGGTTTTTCCAGTCGTCCGGATTGTAGATATCCTGATCTTCATCCTTGTCGATCCTGATTTCACCGATGATGTCGTCGTCCGCGTCCTGTTCCTCGTTGTCGAATTCGTACCCGTAGGTAAGCAAATCGTCCATGGTGAAGCCGTCGGAATCGATGTCGTCCTCGGACGTGATGCCAAGGCTCAAGTCGGTAATGGTCGGGCTGGTGGGCGGATCGGATTCCTGAGAACAGCCAACGCATAACAGGCAGCCTGCCAGGATCAGTCCCAGCAACAGAGTAGACATAGATCTAGCTTGCATGATTTCCTCCCTCCGCCGACGTGACGGCAGTCAGTTGAACTTATCCCTCTGGTACTGCGAAACACCGCAATCCGGATGCCGGACCGGGAGAGTCCGACGAACCCGTTGATTTACAACGGGTTACGCAACCCGGAAGGCCGTGCTCCGGAGCGAACGACGGGAAATGGATAGGCCTGCGTCCGCAGTCAGTGGGCGGAGGGCTATCGATGCCGGCTAACCTCGGTCCGGTAAGTGCCGATAACTGTAGTGATTACAGTAGAATCCACCGTATCTCGGCGCGAGGGAGGTGCCATGACTCCAGAGATTGCCGATTGGCTTGTCTCGCTGTTCTTTCTGCTTGCGCTCCTGCTGGTTCTGAGGTTCAAGAAACAGGTCGGAGTCGAAAGCAGGCGAAGTTATAACCAGATTGCCGTCGGGCTGGCGATCCTGGCCCTGGTAGCAGTCTCCCGCGTGCACAGCAACGCCGGCCTGTTCAACTCGGTTCCGTTTCTATCCGAGCCGGTCTTCTATGAACTGGTCATCTGGATTGCCGCCATCTTCGGGGCCGCCATGCTGGTAGGCGGAGTATCTCACTGGCTGCCGGCCATTCGTGCATACCGCAGGTACAACGAAACGAAAGTACATCACCTGGAGTTTCTCAAACGTCTGGAACAACTGGTCAGCGTGGAAGGTCGCCTGGACACGGTACTCGCTACGACCGTGGATTACATGATGGAACATTTCGGCTTTAAAGACGGCGCCGCGGTAAAGCTCTCCCGCGGCGGGACGCTTCACCTCACTGCCAAGAGCCGGAATCTCGGGCTTGACCGGGGACGCATGTACCGTCTGTCATTCAGCAAGACCGGCTGGCAGAAGTACCTCGACGGCACACCGGCGCAATCGGCCGGTATCATCACCGGCCTGGCGGACTTGGGTGGGCATCCGCAGGTGGTCCTGCCGGTTTCCGTGGCCAATCGTCCGGTGGCGTTCTTCCTCCTCTGGCGTTCGCGAGACACGAACTGTGATCATGACGACGAACTGAACCTGCGAATAGCGGGCGACATCATTGCCCGGAAGATACAGCTGGATCAGGTCAAGCTTCACCGACAGTGGCTGCGCGGTCGTGATCGGCAGCGGCTGAATCTGGAGCGGGCCTTCGACAGCGCGCCGGATCTGAAATCACAAATGACCGCCCTGGCCAACGGCGTCACGGACCTGTCGACGGCCGACGTCCTGTCGCTGCTGCTCGTCGATGAACGTCAGCCGAAGGCGACACGGGTTACCGTGGGCGACAGTGGCACCGTGCTGGTCGAGCATCTTGACGAACGACCTGGTCCGAACACGCTTGCGGGCCGGCTGCTTGACTCGGACAGGGTCCGGATCATCGAGGATATTGGTCAGGCAGGTGACGTCACCGTTGATGAATTCCTCCGCGTGCATAACTTGAAATCGCTCGTGGCCCTACCGCACCGAGTTTCCGGCACGCGGGCCCTGTTTGTCGCCGGCTCACGACGATTACGCCAGTTTGATGACTCCACGGCCGCAGCCGTCGAGACCATTCGCCCCTTCCTGGCCCGAATCCTGCTGGGTTACCAGGCGCAGGCAGTCGCAGCGGCCTATCAACGCCGGGCTGCCCGGCTGAACGGGCTTACCACCCACGTGACCGCCTCGGCCGGAGTGAAACCGGCGTGCGATTATGCCGCCCGCCTGCTGGCCGACGAACTCGATCTCGACTTCGTGCGCATCTCACTGTTAGACGGGGAAGCAGCCTTTCTTGAATCGCGCGCCCTGGTTGTGCGCGGATTTACGACGGGCATGGTGCCGGAGAACGGTACGATGGTGCTATCACTGATGCCCCAGCACGAAAGAGTGATCCAGCGCGGTGAGGTCGTCCTGATTCAGAGCGGACGGGAGCCTGCCGCCCTGTCGGAAATAGAGGCTTCTCAGGTATTCGCGCCCGTGCTCGGCCCGGTTTGCCTGATGCCGATTACCGGCGCCGGCCGGGTCGTGGGCGTCCTGAGCCTGGCAGCCGCCGGCGCGGCGGCACGCAGCGGATTCGAAGCTGAAGAAATGCAGTTTGTCGCTTCCGTTGCGGAACTGCTCGCCCTTGCCGCTCGCCTCTCGGTTCGCACGCCGGATCTGCGGCCCGGGGTTATGCCGGCGGGACCGGAGCCGGTCGGCGAACAGATGGAGACAGCGCTGAAAAGCCGTGTCAGATCTCCTCTGACGGGTATTCTGGGCTCGGTGGAAATGCTCAGGTCCCGGCCGCAGGCGGATCAGGAGCAGGTAAACCGCTACCTGTCGATAATCGACCGCTCGGCTCGCAGGATCAGCGCATACCTGCATGAGGAGGCCGGAAGCTGAGCGCGTCCACGACGTAACCTGCCCGCGAGCCACGCAACGGTCCGGTCCGGGCCGCCACGAGATACCGCTTTACGGTCGTAAGGGGGACTCCCTGCCGTTTAAGAAACCGGTTGCCTTTTCCGGCTAATCAAGTATATTGGCCGGTGAGTCTTCGGGGTGAGGTGCAAATCCTCAACCGGCGGTCATAGCCCGCGAGCCGGATCGAGGTCCGGTTGAACCTGTGAAATTCAGGTGCCGACGGTTACAGTCCGGATGGGAGAAGATGGCGGTTGCTACATAGCTCGCCGTACCGAGCGCGAGCCCGGTCTGACCGTTACCCCGATGATTGTCGCGGGTAATTTTTTATGGGCGCGAAAGCGGACGAAGGATTCATGCGGCGGGCGCTCGAACTGGCGGTTCGAGGACGGGGGAAGACATCACCCAACCCGATGGTGGGGGCCGTTATCGTCAAGAACGGGCGGGTTGTCGGCGAAGGCTATCACCGCCGGGCGGGTGCTGATCACGCCGAGGTAGTCGCTCTCAGAGAGGCCGGCCGCCGCGCCCGGGGGGCTTGCATGTACGTGACGCTGGAACCCTGCTGTCACACCGGCAACACCGGGCCGTGCACCATCGCTCTTATCGACCATCGTATCGAGCGCGTGGTTTACGCGGTCAGGGACCCGGACCCCCGTGTCAGGGGCCGGGGAGCGCGCGAACTGAGACGAGCCGGTGTCACGGTCGAGCACGGCGTGCTGGGGAAAGATGCGGCACGCCTCAACGAGCAGTATTTTGGATTTCATCAGAACCGCCGACCGTTCATCATATTGAAAGCGGCGCAAACGCTTGATGGCCGGATCGCCACGGCAACGGGTGACTCCCGGTGGATTTCCGGTCGGCCGGCGCGCGTTTTTGCACACCGGCTGCGTTCCGAAGTCGACGGCGTGGTGGTTGGCATGGGAACGGTGAAGACCGACAACCCGGCGCTGACGGTCCGACTGGTGAAAGGCCGCAACCCCTATCGCATTGTTCTCTCCCGATCCCTCGATTTCCCGCGTACCTGCGAACTGCTCGACGACAACGAGGACTTCAAGACCGTCGTCGCCTCCACGGAAGCGGCCATCGAGCGGTTTGTCCGGCGTCGCCGGAACAGCGGGATCACTTTCTGGGTTATCAAGTCTGATCGACAACGGCTGCTTGACCTGAATGACTTTGTGGCCAAGGCCGCACGTTTCGGCATCCGGTCCCTGCTGGTAGAGGGTGGAAGCCGGCTGGCGACCTCGTTCGTGAAAGCCGGGCTGGTGGACAAGCTGGTGGTGGTCACGGCGCCGATGTTGATCGGGGAGGGGCGAAGTCTCGTGGGTGACCTGAAGATCCGGAAGCTGTCCCGGGCGATTGAACTGACCGACAGCTCATTTGAACGCTGCGGGAATGATGTCATCGTCACGGGATATCCAAAGAGGAGACGCTGAACGTGTTTACCGGGTTGATCGAAACAGTGGGAACGATCGCGGAGATCGGGTCGCGAGGCAACTACCGGATCATGACGCTCCGTTCGTCGATCGATTCCGCCGGTATCGTGATCGGTGAGTCCATTGCCTGTGACGGTGCCTGTTTAACGGTCGTGGCCACCCAGCCCGGTGTTTTCAGGGTCGAAGCGTCCCGAGAGACGCTTGCCAGGACGGTCCTGGGGCACTACCGGGTCGGCCGGGCGGTCAATATCGAGCGAGCCCTGACCGTGGGCAGCAGGCTCGGCGGGCATTTCGTCAGCGGTCACGTGGACGACACGGGGACGGTCGAATATCTCAAGCCGGTCGGAGAATCGTTTGAGCTGGGCGTCCGGTTCAACAAAGCGTATGATCGGCTTGTCGTCGAGAAGGGTTCGATTGCCATCAACGGCGTTTCCCTGACCGTTAACAGTTGCCGGTCTGGGCGAAGTGCCGTCAATCTGATCCCCTATACGCTTGAGCATACCAGCCTGAGCGGTCTTAGAACCGGGCACGGCGTCAACATTGAATTCGATATGATCGGCAAGTACGTTGTAAAACTGATGGCTGGTGACAAACAACCAGGGTTAACAATAGATAAACTCATCGAAAGTGGATGGTAGCATGACTGAAGATATCCGATTCAACGGTATTTCCGAGGCCGTAGAAGACGTGAGGAAGGGTAAGTTCGTGATCGTGGTCGATGACGAGGACCGTGAGAACGAGGGTGACCTGATCATGGCCGCCGAGGAAATAACCCCTGAGGCGGTCAATTTCCTTGCCACGCGCGGGCGCGGGTTGGTCTGCGTGCCCATGACTGAGGCGCGGATGGAAGCTCTTGGTTTGCGTCCGATGGTGGATCGCAACACGGCCAAGCACGGCACCCGTTTCGCGGTCTCGGTGGACGCGCTTGACGGCACGACGACCGGCATCTCGGCGCACGATCGGGCGGCGACTATCCGTAAGCTGGTCGATACGGATACGCGTCCCGAGGAGCTCGGCCGGCCGGGGCATGTTTTTCCGTTGCAGGCGGTGGCCGGGGGGGTGCTCTCCCGGGCCGGTCATACTGAAGCGGCCGTCGACCTGGCCCGTCTGGCCGGTTTTCAGCCGATCGGCGTGCTGTGCGAAATTATGGACGATGACGGCACGATGGCGCGAGTGCCTCGCCTGCATGAGATAGCCCGCAAGTACGATCTCAAAATGATAACCGTTCGCGACCTGATTGCCTACCGGCACCACACCGAGAAGCTGGTGCACCGGCTTTCGGTGGTCGGTTTCCCGACCGCGTACGGTGATTTCAAGCTGCACCTGTACGGCTCCGATATCGACGATCACCATCACCTGGCGCTGGTCAAGGGCGACGTTGCGGGCAAGCCCGACGTTCTGGTCCGCGTTCACAGCCAGTGCCTGACCGGTGACGTGTTCGGGTCGCATCGCTGTGATTGCGGCCCGCAGCTTCACAAGGCCATGCAGCGGGTCGAAAAAGAAGGCACCGGTGTCATTTTGTATATGCGCCAGGAAGGACGCGGGATCGGCCTGGCCAACAAGCTCTTTGCCTACGAGTTGCAGGACGCCGGCCGTGACACCGTGGAGGCCAATGAGGACCTCGGTTTCAAGGCGGACCTCCGCGATTACGGAGTCGGGGCGCAGATACTGGTCGACCTGGGGCTTAATTCCATCCGGCTTCTGACCAACAATCCCCGGAAAGTGATCGGCCTCAAAGGGTACGGGCTGGAGATTACTGAACGCGTGCCGTTGCAGACCGAACCGACACGGCACAATCATCGGTATCTGGAAACAAAACGGGATAAACTGGGACATTTGCTTGTACTAAAGAAATCGTGAGGCTGCTATGGCGTACACAACTTACGAGGGAAACCTCGATGCCAAGGGACTGATCGTTGGTCTCGTGGTCAGTCGTTTCAATAATCTGTTGACGGACAAACTTCGCGACGGGGCGCTTGACTGCCTGCGCCGCCACGGTGGGGCCGAGAAGGACGTCTCCGTCGCCTATGTTCCGGGCGCGTTTGAAATCTCTTACGCTGCGTCCCGGATGCTCAAAACCGGCAAGTTCGACGCAATCGTCTGTCTGGGCGCGGTCATTCGCGGCGACACTCCCCATTTTGACTATATAGCTACTGAAGCCTCCAGGAGTATTGCCCGGCTGGCTCTTGATTCGGGAGTGCCGGTGGTGTACGGCCTGGTCACGGCCGACACGCTTGATCAGGCCATCGAACGCGCCGGGACCAAAGCGGGCAACAAGGGCTGGGATGCCGCTGAGTCTGCGATTGAGCTGGTGAATCTCTATCGCTCGATAGGGTAGGGTATGGCCGACACTGCCCGCCGGCGTGCCCGGGAACTGGTGCTCAAAGCCCTCTATGCCGAGAGCGTGGGCGGGCGCGATCCCGACGAGATCGTGAGCGCCATCATTGCCGCCGGCTCACTGAGCAAGAGGGCGTATGAGTTCGCTCGCGCTCTGTTTCTGCTTGTATGTCAGCACCGTCAGTGGGCGGATGAAGTTATCTCGTCGCTGGCGGAAAACTGGGATATCGAGCGGATTGCCCTGGTGGACCGCAGTATCATGCAAATGGCCCTGGTGGAACTGCGAGAGATGCCGGATGTACCGGTAAAGGTGACTCTGAATGAGGCAATTGAACTGGCCAAGGAGTACTCAACCGGGGAATCAGCCGCTTTTATAAACGGCATTCTCGACAGCTTCGTGAAGAGCAGCCCGCAAGGCCCCGCGGGGTAGGGCCGTTGCGTTCTTTTCGGCTGTCCCGCCTGTCTAAAACAAACTGGACAGCACCGCCAAAACGGTTATATTACCGGCTTTTGGTAATGTACGTCCGGCAATAAGGGCAGCCTCCGGGGTGTTCCGGGGTCACCGCACTGATCGGCATGCAGCATACTTCGACCTACAAGTTTGACCGCACCAATGCCCTGATTGCAACCGCCGTCTGGCTGGCCACCCTGTCAGTCTATATGCTGACAAAAGCTCCCACGCTTTCCCTGTGGGACTGCGGCGAGTTCATCGCCACCAGCTGTATTCTCGGCATTCCGCATCCCCCGGGAACGCCGCTGTACATTATGTTTGGTCGCATCTTTTCGATTATCCCGCTTTTCGCCGACGTGGCCACCCGGGTGAACTTTTTGTCGTCCCTGACTGCTTCCATCGCCGCACTTTTCGGCTACCTGTGCGGCGTGAGACTTCTGCGCATCTGGTTTCGCGGGGACGGCAGCCGTTACGGGAGAATTCTGCTGTATGCGGGGTCCGCATGCGGTGCCCTTTTCCTGGCCCTGGGCAGGACCGAGTGGACCAACGCCACGGAGGCCGAGGTATACGGGATGGCCATGATGTTGATGATGGCGATTCTCTGGTTGACGCTGCTTTACTTCGATAAACGCGGGACCCCCGCCGCCGGCCGGATCCTGCTGGCCATCGTCTATCTTGCCTTTCTCGGTATCGGCGTTCACATGACGACCCTGCTCGTCCTGCCGGCCTGCGCATTCGTGTTCGTTCTGAAGGACGGAACGCCCGTCAGGTACTGGTTCATCCTCGCTGCGCTGTACCTGATGGAGCTTTACCTCGTTTTCGCGCTTTCGTCGCCGCCGGTGTCGGTGCCGTTTTACGTGCCCATCGTGATCGTCTTCATCTTTCATCTCTTCTATACGCTTTCGTTCGAGCGCGTCCCCCGCCCGGCGCTGGTGATGGCCCTGGGGTTCGCGTTCTCCTGCGCGCCGCTGCTCGGTCTTGTCAGCCCGGCGCTGGCCGGACCGGCCACGGTCTTCGGTGTGGTTTGTTTTGTCCTGACGCTGCTGTACGCGGTCTATATCACGCGACAGTACTTGCGACAGCGCGGTCCCGGCGAGCCGGTTTTCAGGGACGTGATGCCCGGAGCCCTGCTGGTATTTGCCGCCGCCTTCATGACCCTGCTGCTGCTGTCCGGCCTGAAGGGTTACGGGGCCTTTCTCGTTCTCTCTTTTGTTTTGCTGGTCGCGACGGCGGCCGTTATCTGGCGTTACGTGAACCTGCCCATCCTCCTGGCGCTGGTGGCGGCGTTAATGATCATCCTGGGGGTGCTGCCGTTTTTCTATGGTATCGGTATCGCCGTGCTGGTGATTCTCGTTCTCGGTCTGGGGTACAGGGTGCGGGGCGCCGCGACGGCGTTGCTGGTCATTCTGGCCGCCGTGCTCGGATTCTCGGTGCACTTGTACGTTCCCATACGTTCCGCGCAGGACCCGTACATCAACGAGAACAACCCCTCGCAGGATTTGACGTCGACGATAAACTTCCTCGAACGCAAGCAGTACGGCCTGGAGTCGATGTTCGAGCGGATGTTCACTCGCCGGGGCGAGTGGGGGAACCAGTTCGGCATGCATCGCCGCATGGGATTCTGGTCGTTCTTCCAGGAACAGTACGGTTTGTCGGGGCGCAAGTTCTTCCTGCTGTTCGTGATCGGCCTCTTCGGTATCTGGGAGGTGGTGCGGCGGCGATCGGAGACCGGCCTGCTGTTCATGATCCTGCTGCTGGTGACGTCGGTCGGCCTGATACTGTATATGAATTTCGCTGACGGTACCCGGCAGGTCGGTCTGCGCGACTACCTTGAGGTGCGTGACCGGGACTATTTCTTCAGCCCCGCCTACATGTTGTTCGGCCTGGCGATCGGTCTGGGCTGGGCCGCCGTGGTGCAGTTCCTTCGGGAACTGGTGGCCAGGTATACGCCGTCGGTCCGCAGGACGGTCCTGGCGGCCGGCCTGGTCGTGTTCCTGACGCCGGCGTACGCCCTGGCCGTCAACTGGCACGTGTGCGACCGGTCCAACGACTTCATTCCCTACGACTACGCCTGGAACCTGCTGTCGTCGGCGGATGAAAACGCGGTGCTGTTCACCAACGCGGATAACGATACGTTTCCCCTGTGGTGTCTGCAGGAGGCATACGGGGTGCGCAAAGACGTCAAGGTCGTGAACCTGGCCCTGGCCAACTCCAAGTGGTACATCAAGCAGTTGCGCGACTATATGCACCTCGAACTCGGGTGGACGGAGCGCGAGATCGATGCCCTCATTCCGTACCGCCTGCGCGACGGGCGATCCTTCCGCGTTCAGGACCTGGTGATAGACGCGGTCATAGATCATAACCCGGATATCCCCGTTAACTTCTGTATTACGCTGGTCGGTTCGGCTCGCACCTATCATGGGCAGCAGGCGGATTCACTCCTGACCCTGAGCGGTATGAAGTTTCGCCTGGATCGCGACAAGACCCGGTTCACCGTAGACAGAGAGGAAACACTGGCCTATTTCAGGGATTCGACGCGATTCCGGTACAAGAGCTTCGCCGATCCGACGATCTACAAGAATGAGACCACCCTGCGGACCGTAAGCAACGTCGCAAACAGCCTGATCATGTCCGCTGAGAGTTTTCGCCTGGGTGAGATGTATGTGGAGGCGGAAGAGCTGGCCCGGCTGGCCCTGCAGATCAGGCCGGGTTCCGGCAGGCTGGTCAATGCCCTTGGCCAGGTGTTTGCCGCCCGGGGAGAGATCGACTCCATTGTCGCGCTGCTGGGGAGGTATCCCGACGGGGACCTGCGCGAGCTTCGACTCTCCCTGGCCAGGGCATATCGCCAGATTGAGAGGCCGCAAGAGGCGTGGCTGATCCTTGACAGGCTCCTGAGCACGTCGCCGTCGTACCATCCGGCGCTCGATGAAATCATACGGCTGCTTCTGCGGGAGCAGGATGCCGGGAAAATGGTCTCGGTCCTCGAGCGGTGGCTGTACTACAACCCCGACGACACGGAGATCAGGGCGGCCCTGGACGGGCTGCTCTTGCAGCTGGAATCGCTGTCCGGCGGCGGGCAGAGGGACTCCCAGTGAACATCCTCGCGCTCAACTGGAACGACCTGAAGAACCCGTTTGGAGGCGGGGCGGAAGTCCACCTCGAGGAGTTGTTGCGCCGGCTGGTTTCCTACGGTCACGAAGTCACCCTGTTTTGCTCGGGCTGGCCGGGCTGTGCGGCGGAGGAGACGATCCAGGGGATCAGAATCATCCGCCGCGGCAGGCGTATCAGTTTCAATCTCGTGGCGCCGTTTCACCTCAGGCAGCTCGTGCAGCAGAACAGGTTCGACATACTGATCGAGGATATCAACAAGATACCGTTTTACACCCCGCTCTATCTCGACCTCAAAACCCTGGTTGTCATTCCGCACCTGTTTGCGACGACGGTCTTCCAGGAGATAAACTTCCTCCTGGGGACCTACATATACCTGGCCGAGAAACCCCTCGTGCCGGTGTACCGGGGCAGGCGGTTCAACGTTATTTCGGAGTCGACGGCACAGGACATCGTCGCCCGCGGGGTTCCCCGTGAGGACATATCGATAATCCACTGTGGCATCGATCGTGACGTTTACTCGCACGATGCGTCGGTGACCAAGTATGACCAGCCGACCGTTTTATATCTCGGACGAATAAAAAAGTACAAGTCGATTCAGCATCTCATCATCGCCTTTAAGCGGGTGAAAGCCAGGCTGCCCGAGGCCCGGCTGATGATTGTGGGTGCGGGAGACTATCTGGCTGCCCTCAAGTCGCTTGCCGGATTACTCGATCTCGGCGATGCCGTCGAGTTCCCGGGGTACGTGTCGCTTCAGGACAAGGTAGAGCGCATGCGGCGCGCCCATGTGTCAGTCCTGCCCTCGCTCAAGGAGGGCTGGGGGCTGACCAACATCGAGGCCAACTCAGTCGGTACGACCGTCGTCGCGGCCGATTCCCCGGGCCTCCGCGACTCGGTTCAGGATGGCAAGACCGGCTTCCTGTACCGGTTCGGTGACACGGACGAGCTGGCCGAAAAGCTCCTGCGTATTCTGGAGGACCATCAACTGCGCCGGCGTCTTGAACAGGGAGCCCTGGAGTGGGCCGAGAGGTTTAACTGGGATACAGCGGCCCGGCAGTTCGAGGCACTCCTTCTGGAAATCACTGGAGGGAAGCAATGACCGGACGGTGGCGCCGAGTGATTTTCCTGCTGATCGGGTTTACGGTCTCGGTGGTCTCGCTGTGGCAGATCTTTCGTGACACGCCTGCAGACGAGCTCTGGCAGGCCCTGGAGAAGCCGAATTACTGGTGGCTGGTGCCGAACATCTTCTTTGTCGTTCTGGCCATGTACCAGCGCGCGTACCGCTGGCGGTTCATGATAGCGCCTATCAAGATGGTCAGCTTCTCAAGGCTGCTGGCCGCCACCTGCATAGGCTTCATGGCAAACAACATCCTGCCGCTCAGGCTGGGGGAGTACGTGCGGGCCTACTCGCTGTCACGCCAGGACGGCGACGTGTCCAAGTCGTCGTCGCTGGCCACCATCTTCGTCGAACGAATGGTGTTCGATCTGGTGGCCCTGCTGCTTATCTTCGGGGTAGTCCTCTTCATATCGCCGCTGCACTTCGATGAGCAGTTGCGCGTCGGCACTTATGCGGCCGTGCTGGCCGCCCTGCTGGGGTTGATTTTCATTGTCATCCTGGCCCTCAAGCCCAGCCAGTCCGGCGAGGTCCTCACCCGCTACCTCTTTTTTGCACCCGAGAGCGTCAAGGAGAAAGTCAGGGGAATCGTACTGCGGTTTTCCCGCGGCCTCGACTTCATGAAGGACGGTAAGAAACTGCTTTCCGTGTCCGTTCAGACCATAATCCTCTGGCTGTTCATGGGGCTGTCCAACTATTTTGTTTTTCTTTCGTTCGGGTTTGACCTCACTCTTGAGGCTTCCTACGTGCTGCTCGTGGTCGTATCCATCATGATTCTGATTCCGTCGTCGCCCGGGTTTTTCGGCGTATACCACCTGGGGACGGTGCTGACGATGTCGCTTTACCAGGTCGCCGACGTTGATGCGCGTGCTTTCTCAATCGTCCTGCATCTGGCCCAGTACATCCCGATCACGCTGATGGGTTTCTACTTTCTCAGAAGGGCGCACCTGTCGCTCAAGTCTCTGGAGAAAGAAGCCGTGGGCGGGATGTAGCGGCCGGTCGATTCTGCAATTTCCGCCAGGCTGTTCTAAAGACCGGCGGTTGAACCTTTGCGGGTGCCTCAGTCCTTTTTATCCTCACACGGCTCTCTATCGGCCAGGGGCGGCAACCGGTTGTCCGGCAAAAGGTTGGCAAACCAGACTGGATCGATCCAAGTTGTCCCGACATTGATCGACTACCGCCGGAAGTTCAAACTTGACTGCCCCCATCCGCCGGTGCATGATAAAAATTGAGGGAGATATAGGTAATGAAGAAGGTACTGCTGGCTGTCCTGCTGATCTGCCTGATCTTTGCGGTAAGCTATTTGAAAACAGTCCGGGACGACAAGGAGCGGTCTGAGGCTCTGGACGAGATCTCCGCCACGGCCGAGCGCGAAGAGGGCAGACTGCGCGATTCGGTCGATTCACTCGAGGGCCGACTGAAGGGAGTGAAGGCCTCGTACCAGGATTCCTTGCGGCAACTCGACGATGCCCGCCGACAGGAAACGGACTCCCTCAGCCAGATGTTGCAGGCCAGCGAGGAAACAATCCGGGGCCTCTCGGCAGGTGCCCGGAGCGAGGCGGCCCCCACCGGGCAGGCGTCGCAGGCGGCCAAGGTCGACAGTCTCGATTTTCACCGTCGTGTGCTGACGTATTACAGGAAGAGGTTTAACGACTTACCGGGTGATCTCTCACGTTATGAACGTCGTGTAGCGCTCTCTGAGATTCGCCAGGAAACCGCCCGGCGGTTCTCGATCAGTGTGGACAGCCTCAACCGGATCAGGACAAAGAACAAGCTTGACTTTTGACGTTCGGTGCGATGATGGCAAAGCGGGACGAATCGGCATTCGCAGAAGTGCTGGTAGATCGGCTGCTTCTTGAGTCATTTGCCAACGAACGATCTGCCTATTACAAGACGACCGGAGAGATTTCGAAGAGTGCGGCCCTGGACAGGTTTCGCAATCGCCTGAAATGGCACGTCAATAACTCGCTTTCGCGGCGGCAAAAACAGGTGATCCGGTTTTACCTGCTGGGTAGAAAAGAGAGAGATATAGCCCACGATCTGGGGATCACCCAGCAGGTGGTGAACATTTATAAGCATAGGGCTATCAGGAAGTTACGGCAGCTTCTCGGCTCGTAGGTGTATGTCAGGCGGCTATTTTATAGAAGGGAATATATACATATCCGGGTCCGTAAGCACCTTCGTGAAAAGTCACGTCGGCACGAAACGACCGGTGAGGAGGTGATAGCCTAACTAACCACTGGGCACCCCTATTTCATTGCTAACTGTGGTATATGATTGGTAACTAACTGTGTTCACACAGTAGATGACAATAGGGAGTTTGCCATGCCGAAAAGAAAAGAGGCCGAGGAATTTGCAGTCGTAGGAGAGAAGGATTGCTGGCACCTATACGGCTTGCAGGTCCTGTCGCCGAATAAGTTTGTAACAGTTGTTGGGAGAATCCTTCAGGGAAGATATTGGTTGATCAATCCTGGAATCCCCGACAAGACCGGCGCAAGGCTGTCATAGGGGCAAAGTTCGGAGCTTCGTCAGCACGGTCCTATTCTTGGACTACGACCAAATTCGAGGACCTGTCGATCGCGGCAGGTCCTTTATTTTTTGCCTCGCCGGGCGGGCCGGATTTATGTTGACAGTCACCGGCGATTGGTCCTTTTTCCCGCTCGTATGAGCAATAGCCTGCTGCCGTACTGCCTGATCCTGTTTCTGGCCGCGTTTGCATCCGGTATGGTTATACTGGTGCGGCGCTGGTCGGACGAGTTGCTCCACATGTTCCTGGCGTTCGGTGCAGGTGTGTTTCTCGGGATTGTGTTCATCCACCTGATCCCCGAGTCCTTTCCCGATGACCAGACTGCCACGGTGGGTTTTTTCGTCCTTGGGGGCTACCTGCTCTTGTTTTTCCTGGAGCGCATTCTGTTCAGCCGCGGCGATCGCGGGTACGAGCACAGCCACGAGGTACTGGGTATAACGGCCCTGGTGGGCCTGTCCGTACATTCTCTTATCGACGGTTTAGGGCTGGCGGTGACGGCTGCCGATCCGCATCTGGGCCGCCTCTTATTCGTTTCGATCCTGGCCCACAAGGTGCCGGCGGCTTTTGCGCTAGCCTCGCTGCTTATCCTAGCCAAGCAGTCGATGCGGCGGATTACCCTCTACCTGCTGTTGTTTGCATCCATGACGCCGGTCGGGGCGCTCCTGCTGGCCCAGGTATTCGTAAACGGCAAGCAGGACGTACTGGTCCTTATGACGGGACTGGTAACGGGATCTTTTCTATACATTGCCACCGGTGAGTTGCTGCCCGAGGCGTTCCACAGCCGCAGGCGGCGATGGGTAAATCTGGTGCTGGTGCTGCTGGGGATAGTGGCGATCGGATGGCTGGGGCTGGGGACGTTTCACGGGCATTCCCACTGACTAATTCCTGCAAACCGGTTCGGCCGTGACGAGTATAACCTGTAACACAAACTTGAATCAGTAACCTGGAAGCTATGGTCATCAAACAGACAATCGTTCTGCTGGCGGCCGCGGTAGTGACGGGCCTCGTGGCCAACCTGCTGTCGCCCCAGCGCATTGATTTCATCGGCAAGTACCGGGACCTGTCCGACGGAGAGGGGCCGCTTGTCCCGCCTGCCGCCGAAGAGGGCGATCCGCCCTTTATCGACGTCAACGTCGCACAGCTTGAGTTCTACGCGGGCGACGCCCTGTTTGTCGACGCGCGCTCCGCCGAGGAATTCGAATGCGGCACCATCCCGGGATCGATCAACATCCCGTTCGAGTATCTCCCGGAGGATCTTCCCGCGTACTACGACTCCGTCTTTGAGGGTGTCAGCCGCGACCGGTCGATAGTCGTGTTTTGCTCGGGCGAGGAGTGCGACCTTTCGTTATATCTCGGCCGTAATCTCCAGGATTTCAACTACACGCGTGTTTTCATCTTTTTCGGCGGAGCGCGGGAATGGGGGAAGTACGGGCTGGACGTGGAGCGGAGGAAGCCATGCGGTCAATAGTGGATAACGATTACCTGACCATGTTTTCCCGGGTACTTATCGCCGTGCTCTTCATTTACGCGTCGTTCTACAAGATTGTGGAGCCCGCCCTGTTTGCCAAGTCGATATGGTACTACCACCTCGTCCCGGGAAAGCTCATCAACCTGGCGGCCCTGATATTGCCCTGGCTGGAGCTTTTCTGCGGCCTGGCCTTGATTCTGGGGATCGTTTACCGGGGAGCGGTAGTCTGGGTCAACGTGATGACGGCGGCGTTCATCATAGCTCTGGCTTACACAATTGCGCTGGGGATCGATATCGACTGCGGCTGCTTCAAGGCCGCCGGATCGGCCACCGGGCCGGCGTGGAACTCCCTTTTGCTGGACCTGGGCATGATCGTGTTCACGCTGCAGTTGCTGTTCAGCCGGTCGCGGCGCTGGCGTTTGCAGCCTCGCTCTTAATCCAGGATGTGCGGCGTGATCAGGATGAGCAGGTCCGTGGTGGTCTTCTCGACAGAGTGGTGAGAAAACAGCAGGCTGCCCAGCAGCGGGATAGAGCCGAGCACGGGGACCTTCTTCACGGTCTTGATCTCGTCTTCCTTCAGCAGGCCTCCCAGAGCCACAGTTTCGCCGTCCTGAACGTTGATGCGCGTTCTGATCGAACGTGATGCCGTGATCGGTTTCTGGTTTCCCGGCGGGCCGTTGAAGCCGATGATATCCTCCACCGTGGGTTCAACATCCAGGGTGACCCGGCCGGCCTCGTTTATGCGCGGCGTCACCTTCAGCGAGATACCGACCTCCACGTCCTCAAACGTGACGATATCTGAGGTGGCGGCCCCCTCGGTGAAGCGGTTGATGGTTTGAATCGGGATCACCGTTTCGAATCTGAACTCCGCCTCGTGGTTCTCGACCGTGGTGATACGGGGGTCCGAGATGAGCTGGCTGTTGCCCTTCTGCTGCAGCAGATCCAGCACCATGCGCAGTTCGGCCACTGAAAGCTTACCCCAGATCCAACGGCCGCCGTCGACTTCAAGAACCCCGGCGTTTCTGCTGGAGGTGGCGGTCGTGTACGCCGTGCCGGCGGTGCCGTCGTCGGCGCCGCTCAGTTTGGCGTCGATGGCCGACGGCCAGTTCAGGCCGAGCTGGAGCTGATCGTCAACCTTGGTTTCGATGATCCGTGCTTCGATCAGGATGGTCCGTTCGCGGACGTCAAGCCGGACCACGAGGTCAACCAGGTCGTCAATGATTCTCGGGTAGTCGGTGATGATTATCCTGTTTGCGGCGTACGTGTCGGTCGACGTTCCTTCCTTCGCTTTCCGGTCGAGTATGACCGCATGTCCCTTGTCCGAGAGACGGGGTTCAACGGCTTTCCGGGCGGTGACCGGGTCGAGGTATTTCAGGGTGATTGTCCGGGATTCCAGGTCGCCGGCCTCGGCGGCATCGATGGCCTTTACGACGATGACGTTATTGCGGTGGAAGTACGTGTAGCCGTTGGCGGCCAGCACGGCGTCGAGCGCCGTGGCCACGTCGACGTTGTCGAGCTTGACGGTGACGTTACCTTCGACGGCCCCGGAGACAACGAGGTTCAAGCCGTTCTGCTGCGCAATCATGTTCAGGACGGCCACCAGCGGCGTGGACTGAAACTCCAGGGTCAGTTTTCCCTCGGTTAGATTGGCCTGGGCCGACAGAGAACCTGCCGTCAGGAGTATTGCCATGCTGATGCGAATTATTGCGCGTATCATAGTGCTACCCTTTGCTGACGCGAATGGTGAAACGGTCGCCTCTGTGCTCGAGCGTGACCGTGCCCTGTTCAATGGAGATTACCCTGGCGCCGTTGACGGTATCGCCCACGCTGACCGTGCGCCCGTTCAGGTAGGCCAGAGGGAATCCCTGGCTATACAGGGTGCCGGAGAGTCTCCAGCCGGGTGACCGGGGCTGTCGTGCAACAACAGGTGATCCCTTCGAGAATTCCGGACTGGCCCTGAAAGGGTCATTACCCCAGGGTTTGGCCCGGTGCTGCTGCACGTCCAGCGGGGCTCTGATCGTGCCCGAAGCCGTACTTGCCTGAATGACACCACGAGCCGGCGCCGGGTAAGAGACGGGTTTATCGCTGCGGCCCGGGAACGTGAAGGCTGCCCAGATAACCGCGGCGATGAAAAGCAGGGACACCAGTCTCTTGCGTGTTTTGTCGTTCATGTCGTTGCCTCGACGTTGCCCAGCAAGGCCCTGAAACCCACTGAAAACGTAACCTTCCGGTTCACATCACGTGAACTGACGATCTGGCAACTGTTAATACCGCGAAAGTACGGGGCGCTTTCCAGACCGCCGACGAACCGTCCAAAACCGCGGTAACTGCCGTTGAGTCGGAGCACGAGATTCAGAAACTGCGGCTCATCGGGCTGGGCGACTATCCTGTTAAGCTCGAGCAGTTCATTGACCGGCGGGATGATTTCCGTGAGAGTCAGTCCGTGCTCCTCGGCCTGATCGGTTATCCTCTCGAGGAGCTTGAGGATGTCCCGCTTCGCGTACAGTGACGACTGAAGGTGCAGTCTGGATTCCTCAAGCTGGCTGCTCACGGCGAGGAATTCGGGCAGTCTGGCCAGCGTGCGGTTAATGTCGGTCAACTGTGCTTCGACATCCGCCACCTGCTGCAGTACCTGGCCGTGTTCACGATCCAGCGGGCGATAGACCAGGATTGCCCAGAGGCACAGCAACACCATGCCCACGCAGACATATGCCGCCACGCGTGCTCTCATACTCTTCCCCTTGCGGCGACCTGAAACTCGAGCTCGAAAATCCCGTCGACCTGCCGCTTGGTGTGACTCATGACAGCCACGTCGTCGTAGTACGGGGAAGCAGACAGGCTCTCCACGAACTCCGCCAGGATGATTTCGGGGGGTATGCCTGGATGTACCGCGACACCCTGGATCTGCAGGTTCTGTCCCGGCTGAGTGACGTCATAGCGCAGGGTGTACAGCCGGATCGACGACGGTGTCAGGTGCGAGAGTTCCTTGAGGCTAAGGCTGAGATAGCTTGGTGCCGCCTTGATCTTGTCCAGGTAAGACTGGTCGACGGCGATGCGCTCGTTAAGCAAGTTGTAGGTGTCGAACACCGGGGAATTACGAAAGTTCTTTACCTGCTGAGTCAACTCGTCCCGGTGGCCTTTCACGCGGCCCAGTTGGGACCGCTGGAAGAGCGTGACACCCGATACGATGAAGAAAAGCGCGGCCAGGCAGACTACGGCGATCTTGTTCGCCCGGCGGAGGCGCTGCTGGTACTGTCGCTCCTGCGGGAGCAGGTTGGTCAGCCTTGCCGGACAGACGACCGACGCGAGCACCGGCAGGCACACCGGCAGGGAGACTTCGAAGCCGAGGTTCCTGCCCCTGACGAACTTGAGTTGATCGGCCGGGAATCGTCGAAACACGAAACCGAAACGATCGGTCAGTTGCTCGACCAACTCATCGGAGTACGACAGGTCACCGTGGATGAATATCTGGTTGGCGAAGTGAGCCGAGAACTGGCCCGTGTAGTAATCCAGCGAGTTCTGTATCTCGGTGGCCAGGGACTCGCTGAAATACTCGAACATTGTCGGATCGGACCGGTTGGCCAGAAAGGCCGACCCGAGTGCGCTGATGTGGAAAAACTCGAGGTTTGATCCGTGATAGTAGGCGATCTCCGTATGGTTGCGCTCAATGCTGACCAGGGCGTAGTTGGCATCCTCGCGGAATCGCGGCAGCCAGCGCAGCAACTGTCCGATTGCTTCCTGGGCGTGGAACACGTGAGACACGCTGCGGTCGATGCGGTCGAACAGCCTGAGATTCTCGTGCAGCATGCGGCGGGTAGCGGCCAGGATGGCGATCCGGGCTCGCTTTATGTCGCCGTCGGTGGCGGTCTCTACCGTTCGGTAGTCGTACTCGCAGTCGTTAACGGGAAACGGCACCTGCCGCTTGGCTTCAAAGGCGATGGCCGACGCCAGCTCCCGTTTCGAGACGTAGGGCATGCTGAAGGTTCTGAAGGCCGTGTCCGGGCCGCCCACGGTCACCGACAGCATGGGGCGACGGCCGCCAAACTCTCGTATGTAGTCGTCTATGCTGTCGGCGATGAAGTCGGTCTTTTCCTCTGGCGAGGCGATGGAGGGAAGCACGTACACCTTGCGGACGTCCAGCAGTTTCCTGCCGTACCCATAGTGCATTGCGGCGGCCAGTTGAAGGGAGTCCGCGTCGATGCTGCACGTAACGTGGCGGCCGAAAAGGTGCCACTTTCGCGGGCGGACAGGACGCCATGAATAGGATGCCGGAGGTGCCTCGTGCGCCTCGGCGCCCGACGGCTGCGGTGGTTGTGATTTCTTCAGGTCAAGCATCCCTGCTTTTCCCACCTAAAACGTGACGATGATACTGTCGCTTCCGCCCCCGGTGGAAATGATCCGGCGGCTGTCCGGGTCGTACCCGTACGGGTTTCCCCAAGCGTCTGCGAGATACTCGCCGCCGGCGCCGTCCATATACGGTCCATTCCAGCCCAGGCGGGCCAGGTGATCGTAGGCTTCTATCGAGTCGGGCTTGACCGCCAGGTCGGCCAGAGCTGAAGGGGCGAATCCGACGTCCCCTTCGAACCCACGGTCGATGTACTCACCGCCTGAGACGGCCGCAGGATTTCCGGTAATGGCTTTCTTCAGGGCCGCTATCTCCGCCTTGGTAGCGTTGATCTTGGCGCTCTGAGCCATTTCCGTGAATTTCGGGACCGCTACTGCGGCCAGAATTCCCAGGGTAACGATAACGATAACAAGCTCGATCAGAGTGAAACCGCCCCGACCGAGCTTGGGGTTTTTCCGCACGTTCCCGGGGAACGTGCGGCTCATCTTCTTACCACTGATTCTCACCCACAACATTTGTATTGGGCCAGATTTCGCCGGTGGCGGAGTTATATGTCCAGCCGTGAGCTGTTCCGTCGGGCAGCCTGCCGACTCCCGCTACGATCAGATTGGTGGAATCGGGGTCGGGCTGATACGGATTACCCGGAATCGCCTGTGCCATCACTGTTCCCACCGCCTGAACCTCGACCAGGGTCGGCCAGGTTGCGGTTCCGGTTTTCACGGCCTCGTTGGCGTAGAAGATCGTGATCCCGGAGCGAAGGCTTCCCAGCGCTGCCCGGCAGGCGGCCTCCCGTGCTTCCCCGGTGATGTTCTGATACCGGGGGATGGCCACCGCGGCCAGGATTCCCAGCACTACGATGATAATGACCAACTCGATCAGTGTAAATCCGCCCCGATTTGACAGACGCCTGAGATTCATTCGTACCTCCTGGGAAGTATGCGTTCTCTCTATCTTATTGTCGGAAAAGGAGAGGTCATTCTTTACACACCTAGCCGCTGAACACCGTGATCAGGTTCCACATCGGCAGGAAGATTGCCAGGGCCAGGATCAGGACGAAGACGGCCATTACCAGTGTAAGGGCCGGCTCGATAATGGACGTCAGGTGCCGCGAAGTGTAGAGCACCTGTCGAGAGTAGTGATTAGCCAGCTCCCTGAGCATCCGTTCCAGGTTGCCTGATTCCAGGCCGACCGCCAGCATCTGCAGTGCCTCGGCGGGAAAGTACTCAAAGTCGCCGCGAAGTGATTCGATGTCTCTCCCGCGGCGGAACAACTCCTCGAGCCGCGTAATCTCCTGCCCGATGATCGTATTCTTGACCGTGCCTGAAAGAATGGAGAGCGATTGCACCAGCGGCAGCCCGGACTTGAAGAGTATCCGGAACATCAGGCAAAAGCGAGCGACGTTTCCTTTGATGGTCAGGTCGCCCAGGACCGGAAGTCGGAGGAGTAACCGGTCGTACTGCCTGCGGCCGTTGGGTGTATCGATGAATTTCTTGAAACCGACAGCCAGAACGGCTGCGCCGGCCAGGATCAGCGGCCAGTAGCCGGAAACAAAGTTGCTGATCGCTATGATAACCTTTGTCGCCCAGGGCAACTCGGCGTCAAACGAAGAGTAGAAACTGACAAACCGGGGGATGACGAAGTTCATCAGCACGAAGAAGGCTGCGAAAATCACGCCGACGACGATGAGCGGGTACCTGACGGCCGTCTTGATATGCCGGTTAAGCTCCAGTTGTCGCTCGAGCATTTCCGCAAGCTCGTCGAGGGTATGTTCCAGCCGCCCCGATTCTTCTCCTGCTGCCACGCTGGCCGTATATACCGGCGAGAACACGTCACTGTAGTTGGCCATCGCCTCGGAGATGAGCCGTCCCGAACGCACTTGCTCCTGAATGCGATCGACGATGTACTGAAGGCGGCTGCCCGGTTTGCCCACGTGGATGACCGAGAGAGCCCGAAGGATCGGGATGCCCGCCCGGTGCATGGTGGACAGGCTGGTGGTGAACATGATAAGCCGCTCGTAATCGGCATCGCGCTGAAGGCCGAAAAGGGGGAAGGGTTTCTTTTCTCCGAGGGCCTTGATCCGGACGGGCAGGAGGCGTCTCTTGCGCAGGTGCTCTTCGACCTGCTCGATTCCGGGAGCGCTGATGATTCCGCTGGTGTGCTCGCCGGTCTCGGAAACGGCTTTGTACTTATACCGGTCTGGCATTGGGCTCACCCGCGGCTATCCGGCGCTGGGAGTGGAAGTAGTCCTCGATATTCGACGTTTCCTTGAGCAGTTCTTCTAGGCACAGCGTGCCGTCGCGCAGCTTCTCGAGGCCCGCCTCGAACAGGGGTGTGTATCCCTGGAGGCGGGCGGTCTCTCGGATTCGGGCGGGGGACGCGTTGTCCAGAATCATCTCGGTAATCTGGGCGGTGATATTCACGAACTCGAAAATACCCGTCAGGCCCGTGAATCCGGTCCCCTTACAGTGCGTACAGCCGTTGGTCCGGCGAAAGTCGACTGTGCCGGAGATCTCGCCTATCCCGGCGCGATTGAGCAGGGTGTCCGACGGCTGGTAGCTGACCAGGCACTGCGGGCAGTTTACACGCACCAGACGCTGGGCCAGCACTCCCTTGAGCGCCGAGGCCAGCAGATAGTTTTCGATGCCCATGTCGATTAGGCGCGTAATTGCCGACGGAGCGTCGTTGGTGTGGATGGTGGAGAATACCAGGTGGCCGGTCAGCGCCGAGCGGATGGCCATCTGGGCCGTCTCGGCGTCGCGAATCTCTCCAATCATGATAATGTCCGGATTCTGTCGCAGGATTGACCGCAAAGTCGACGGGAACGTCAGGCCGGCCTTTTCATTTATCTGCATCTGATTGATAAGGGGCAGGGAATACTCCACCGGATCTTCGACCGTGATGATGTTCTTCTCGATGCTGTTGATAACCCGCAACGTCGCATACAGCGTTGACGTTTTGCCGCTCGAGGTCGGGCCCGATATGAGAATGAGACCCTCCGGCTTGTGGATGACGTTCTGCCAGGCATTGGTGATGGCGGTGTTGAAGCCGAGATCGCCGAACGTCAGGCTCAGGTTCCGTCGGTCCAGTATTCGTATCACGATCTTTTCGCCGTGGATGGTCGGCAGGGTGGACACGCGCAGGTCTATGGGCAGGTTGTCCACGGTCGTCATCAGGCGTCCGTCTTGGGGGAGTCGTTGCTCGGACACGTCCATATTGGCAGCGACCTTTATGCGCGAGATAATTTCCCTCTGGACCGACTTGGGAGGTGACGCTTCCTCGCGCATGACGCCGTTGATGCGGAAACGGATGCGCACCGTGTTTTCGTCCGGTTCAACGTGGATATCGCTGGCCCGCGCCCTGACCGCCTTGGCGATTATCAGGCTGACCAGCTTCATGACCGGCGTTTCCACTTCGGTCGACCCGTCGCGGTCGGCCGCCTTGGCGCCGATCAGGTTCTGGTTCTCACTTTCGGTCTCCATGATTTCGCCCAGAGAATCGGCCACCGAGTAATACTGGTTGATAGCTTCTTTGATTTCGGTGGTGGTGGCGATGGCGCGCTTGATTTCGGCGCCGGTGAGGTAGCGGATTTCCTCGAGGGCCAGGATGTTAAGCGGGTCAGCCATGGCGAGCGTGAGGGTGTTGCCGATGGCGAAAATCGGGATGAGCGTGTACCGGCGGGCCACCTCGACGGGCAGGCGCTGGATAACGTTCGGGTCGATAACCATCATTTTGAGCGAGACGCGGGGAATTGACAGGCGTTCCGAGGCGCACTCAGTCACCTGCTCCTCGGTTACGTACTGCTTTTCGACGAGGATTTCTCCCAGGCGTTTGTCGGTGGTTTGTTGTGCCTGGAGACTCTCTTTGAGCTGTTGCGGCGTGATATAGCCGCGTTCTACGAGCAGGTCACCGATTTTCTTTCTTGCCATGGCGCGAGTTTCTACGGTTTATTCGGAGTCATTATATTGTCGGCGTTTTCAGATTTTTCCTTGAGACGGGCGCGTCCATGCCGGCCAACCGAGAGGATACAGACGCTGGGCCATTTGACGGGCGAGTTGGCAGATGCCGGAAGTATACACCCCTTGTTCCTCATGAGGGCGGCGGCCGGGGCGGCAGTCCTTCTGGCGCTTGCCCTTTTCGGGCCCGCCGGGGCGTCGGGTGGAACCAGTGACGGCGGCACCTGGACCGGCTGGGGCGATCCTGCGGCCCAGGGGAAAATCATCGACAGCATCATCATTGACAACCGGAACATCAATGACTATTCCGGCTCCGGTCTGAACGGTTTCCTGTCCAGCACCGCCAACCGCCTGCATTACGTTACCCGGGCCAGTGTGATAAGGAGGGAACTGCTCTTTGCGGTCGGAGAGCCGTATTCTCTGGAGGCAGCCAAGGAGACGGCCCGCAATCTCCGGACGCGGCTGGCCTTCAACGACGCCCGGATAGAAACCAGGCCGACCCGGCCCGGACACATCGCTGTGAGGGTCGTCACGCGTGATCAATGGAGCCTGCTGGGCAGCTTCCGGATTGAACGGGAGGGCAACGAGACCGACTACGAAATGGGTCTGGAAGAGCGGAATTTCCTCGGCTACAACCAGTTCCTGGCGTTCGACTACTTTTTCCAGGAAAACGACGAGGACTACCTGAGGGTGCGGTTTGCCAACACGAGGTTCTGGGGCAAACCGCTGCAAATCAGCGCCGTCTACGACGACGACCCCAGGAACGAAATTCGCAGCGTCTCGATAGGGCGGCCGTTCTATGACCTCCGGCAGCACTTTTCCCTGATGTTCGGCGTGGCTGACAACGGGGGCAGGAGTGACGTGTACCGGGACACCCTTAGAATAGCCGAGTGGCAGCGACAGGTTGACGTCGCGTCGACGCAGATGTACTATCGATGGGGTGGCTATCACCAGAAAGCGGAGCTGGGGCTGGACTACGATTACGTTTATCAAACGACGTCCGACCGGGTCCTTCTGGCTCCTGCCTACGCCTCCGACGTGGTGTTTCCGGACGATTCAGTTTACCACAGGATTCAGCTTTCGGCGGGTCTGATGGATCGCGACTTCATCGTCGTCAACCGCATCAACGGCTTTTACTATCCTGAAGACATCACCGTCGAACAGTCGGTCAGGCTGAGCTACGCCCGGGCGTTTGCTCCTGGCTTCAGCGGCTACTTGTACGACGGGTTCACCCTGGACGGTCTATTTGTGCGGAGATTTGGATCCAGTATTGTAAGGCTGGGTTACATTCGCTCGTTCTGGTTCAAGGGTGACCGCAATATCCGGCAGACATCCAGTTTTGTGGCGGCGGCGTACAACACGCATTTCCCCTTTGTTACGGGCGTTTTTCGTGGCCTTTATCGCTCGGACTGGCGCGATGATCCGGCCGCCGGCGTGGTCCTGGGCGGCAAGAGCGGTCTGCGCGGTTTCGATACCTATTTCTCAACCGGAGATCGGCTGCTGCTGTTCAACTTCGCGGGACGATTCTACCCTGGAGTGGAGATCCTTTCGGTACTGATCGGGGGAGTGGTCTTTCTTGACCTCGGGCGGACCTGGGACGTCGGCGAGCCGTTCAGGTTCAGGGACTTCCACCGCAGTGCCGGTCTCGGCCTGCGGGTATCCATGGAGCGATATACGAAAACGGAGTTGATCAGGATAGATTTTGCCTATGGACAGGACAATCGCTGGCAACTGGCTTTCGGGACCGGTCAGTATTTTTAGCAAGCGGGGCCGTTGGGCCGCAATTTTGCTTGACAACCTGTTGGCGTGCAATATATTAGAAGTGTACTTGCAGGTTTCGCCCGGCTGCTTGAAGGCCATTCGTAAAATCCACGCCCCCGGGTATTGCGGGCAACGCTCAAGCAATGGGCCGGAGGCCGGTCTTATTTTTGGTACTTGCACGTTTAGCGCGGAACCGCGGAACTGCTCGTGTATGTTAGAGTATCAGTGAGCAGATCATTGGTTCGAGATCTGTTCGGAGGGGCCGATACACAGGGTAGCGGCAAAACACAACCGGAGTTGGAATGACACTGAGACATCTTTTTTGCGCCATTGCTTTGAGCACGGCCCTCGCGGCACCAGTGACACCGGTGCAAGCCGGGGAGGGCGGGCCCGCCGATCGCCTCGCGGCTATTGCGGCCGACTACGAGAAGGGAACTATCAGCCTGGACGAGAAGGCGATATTGCAGATCACCGCCATCACCGATCCGTCGCAACTCCCGCCGGAATACAGGGACCTGGACGTCACCGGCGGCAGGCCGGACCTGCGCGGCGCGACCCTGGTCATTCTCGAAATCCGGCGCAACTGGGATCAGCTTTCACCAGCGGCGCAGTCGATTGTCTCGGCAGCCCTCGACCGGCCGATCAGAGCGTTTACGTTCGATTCTCCCTCCGGCTTCTTCAAACTGCACTACGATACGGAGGGTGCACAGGCCGTGCCCACGGCGGACAATGACGGTGACGGGGTCCCGGACTACATCGAGCGGTGCGCGTCGTACTGCGATACGACGCTTCAGAAGCACGTGGAGCTTGGCTATCTTCTGCCTCCGGCGGACACCGAAGGTGGTGATGACAAATACGACGTGTACTTTAAAGAGATGGGTTACTACGGGTACACGGTCGGCGAGGCCGACGGTCCGGAGCCGTGGGACGACCTTGTCAGCTATATCGTCGTGCATCGGAATTTCATCGGTTTTCCTCCCAACACCGACCCCGAGGGCAACCAGGCGGGCGCCGCGAAGGTGACCGTGGCGCACGAATTCCACCATGCCGTTCAGTATGCTTACAACGGCTGGGCGTCGGGATGGTTCATGGAGGTGGACGCGACGTACATGGAAGACATCGTGTTCGACAACACCAACGACAACCTCAACTATCTCCCGGAATTCTTCGATTACCCGGGATCGTCACTGATGGAATTCTCCATGCACTCGTACGCGTCCTTCATATGGGGGCTGTACGTAGCGCAGCGATTTGACACGTCACTGATGGTCTCGACATGGGAGGGTGCCCGGTACGATGATGTTTTCCAGGCTCTCTCCGATTCCCTCCAGGCCAACTATGGCTGGACGGCGGACTCGGCGTTCGGGGAATTCGCCACCTGGAATTACATCACCGGCTATCGGGACGACGGGCTGCACCACGAAGAGGCGTCCACGTATCCGCTGATGGCCATCGGGGCTACCCACAGTTCGTATCCCATGTACATGCAAACCTCGCCGACGCCTTCGGAAGGCTACAGCGCGTGCTATATTCGGTTCCTTCCCGGTACGTTCGAGGGTAATCTGCGCATCGAGTTCGACGGTGCCAACAGTCGGGACTGGGCGGCGTACATCATCAAGTCACTGGCCGACGACCAGCACGAGGTCGAGAAAATGGTCCTGGATCCGTCCACCGAGGCCGGGACAATCGACGTGTATGATTTCGATTCGTATCAGACCGTGACCCTCGTCGGCGTGAACGTGTCGGAGTACTCATTGCAGGAATCGTTCCTTTACAGGGCGGAGCTGTTCGGCGACTTTGCCTGTTCCTCGGTGGTGCTGACCACCGACGGCGCGGTGTATTCAGGCGCCGCCCGCGATTTTGAGTACCAGGTATACAACACTGCTCCCGTGAACGACGTATTCGACATCATATCCTGGGACGAGGCCGGCTGGATCACGCCCGATACCGTCGACCGGTTCGTGTCGGCTGGAGACAGCGTAGTCGTGCCGATTCCCGTTCATCCGCCGATGGGTACACCGCTGGGCCAGAGTTCCACTCTGCACTTCAAAGTCGTGTCGAAAAACGACCCTAACGTGTTCCACCAGCAGGATCTCCTGGCCATCACCAGCCTTCAGCGCGGCGACGTGAATTTCGACGGCTTGGTGGACGTGGGCGACCTGACGTATCTCATCAGATACCTGTTCATATCCGGCCCGGATCCCGTGCCGGTCGCCCAGGCGGGCGACTTCGACTGCCTGGGTGACGTGGACGTGGGGGATCTCACGGCCATGATTCGGTACTTGTTCGTGGACGGCACGCCGTGCCCGTGTAACCCCTTCTGACTCCGCAAGTACGCGCAGTTTTTTTACTTGACAGGCTCTGCCGTCGGGCCTATTTATAGCAGAATAATCTACAGAGTATCGTTGGCGGAAACATCAAGGACGATGTTTCCCGGCGGTAGAGAGGGGATGCAATGCAGAGCGGATTTGAACCGCGTGTTCTTATCTGTAGTGAGTGCAAGGAAGAGTTCGTATTCACTGCGGCCGCCCAAGAGTACTTTGCCGAACGGGGGTACACCGAGGATCCCAAGCGCTGTAAGTCCTGTCACATGAAGTATAAGAAGCTGCAGCGCAGCCAGCAGAACCACAGCAGCTTCTCGCCCTTAGACGCAAAGTACTAACACAGTTACTCTATTCTCGGAAAAAGCCCGGACTTCCGACCGGGCCTTTTCCGTCGGGGTGGGTCCTCACGAGGAGTCACTCTGATTCCGAGGGTAAGGAGTGATGGCTACCTGACCAGCACCATCTTCTTGGTCCTGGTTGTTTCTCCGACTGTCAGCTTATAGAAGTAGATGCCGGACGAAAATTCGCTACCCTGTGCGTCGGTTGCGTCCCACTGAACGGTCGTGATCCCGGGTTCCGTGTCCCCGTCATAGAGCGTCATGATCTTCTGTCCCAGGACGTTGTATACGTTCAACTGCGCCCTGGTCCCGGGATCGGTGGAGAACTCAATTGTCGTCGTCGGGTTGAACGGGTTCGGGTAGTTCTGCGCAAGCTCGACGGAAATGGGGATCTGGTCTTCCTCCTCGCCGCCTATGCCGGCTGTGGAGCTGACGATCAAGTCGGCAAACATCGTGGCGCCCGAGGGGGAAATGTTGTTCACGGCAGTGATGGAACTGCCCCCGGTATACGAATCCGTGTTCGGGAGCGTCCCGGCGTTGAACGAGGTACGGTTGGACGAGCCGGGGAAGGGATCACCGTTGTCGCCCGCATCGCCGTAGAGGTCCGACTGTTCCAGTTCGTACAGGCCGTCGGCCTGCTCAAGTGCCACAAGGTAATGCTCGGACGGCAGTTGCCCGGGCCACCATTCCTGGGTGTTCCCGGGTTTGGTCGAATCGACGTGCCAGATCAGCAGACCGTCCGACGGCAGGTAGGTGTCGTAGCCCACGCGCTGCCGGTTCTCGACCAGGAAATACTCGCCGGGACGACTGTCGACAATCTTTAGCCGGTATATGGTGCCCCCGTTCTCGACGGCAGTCATGGCTTCACCAACCCGGTTGGACGTTAGGTCCACGGTGGTGGCGAGCCCCATCCTGACGCGGCTGTAGGCCGACGGATGGGCGGGCGAGCCGCCCAGTCCGAGGGGGCCGTTCCAGCTTCCAAAGGACATCAGGCCCCAGTTGCCGATGCCGTTCGAGGAGTAATCCGTATCGTACAGGTCGGGCAGGCCGAACCCGTGACACAACTCGTGGGCGTAGACGCCGATGGTCATGTCTCCCGGGGAAAGCCAGAACTCCGGCTGGACCGTGTACGTGTACACGTATACACCGTCCTTCGGGCGTGGGCTGGGTAAGGACCACTTGTGCGAGTGCATGTCGTCATTGGAGTCGGAAATTTCAGCTCCCGTGCCGGCGTGAATCACCAGCAGCACATCCACGTAGCCGTCGCCGTCGTTGTCGTACGGGCTGAAATCAACCATCGGGTCAACCAGGTTGATCAGATCGTCGACCAGTCCCTGCGAGTTGTTCGGGTAGCTGGTCGGGCCAACGCCTCTCTCGCCGTTCACGTAGTAAGCATACGTCTGCGGTGCGCGGCTCCAGCCGACCGTCGACGGCAGATTGACGGTCACGAGGTCAATCTGACCGTACGAGATCTCGTCGAAGTAATCTCGAACGGTGTTGGCGACGGAGTCGTAGACGAGCGAGTCGAAGAAGGTTGTTGCCACGGAGGCCGCGTTGTCGGAGAAATCGACCAGGAGCGCCAGCACTCTGAAACTCGCGGCGTCCGGGGAGAGGCCGGCCCGGCCGGGATTTCTCAGGAATTTCAGGAAAAAGTCATCGGGAGCACAGACGCCCGCGGCCCGCGCGTCCTTCATGATGGAAAGGCCGGCCTGGAATGCATCTGCGCGCTCACCCGCCTTTTCCACGATGCTGGGGTGGGGGGGCATGGCGGCCAGGGTACCGGCGAGCACAGCTGTGGCGGCAAGCACCGTGATCCACAGGTATCTCCTTCCGGCATATTTATAGCGGTGTGCGGTCGTCATGATCGGTCCCCTCCTAAAATTGGATGCCGGTTGAGATGGCGAGGTTCAGCCCCTTGGCGGAATACCCCGAGAAGGCGGTGCCGCTGACGAGGGCGTAGTCAAAATAGAAGGATGCCAGACGGACGCCGGAGCCGAACGAAAAAGCCAGGCTTTTTCCGCCGCCGGCGCTGCAGCCGGTCCGGACCGGTATAGCCGTGATCGGCCACCATTCGGCCCCCAGGCACAGCCGCGGCCTGGTTGACGCACCGGCGCCCCTGCTCAGGCCCTGTTCCCAGTCGACCGCCCAGTTCACCGAACGAGATCGCTTAGCCACCCCGACCGTCATGACGGCCGGAAGAGCCGTGGAGAAACTCTCGACGGGTCTGGAGTACTCGTCCGACACCACGTAGTCTTCATCCACGTTGTCGATGGTCATGGTGTCGAAGGCGAACAGGTACCCGTGCTCCTGGGCGTCCTTGTTCCAACTGATGTGACTGAGGATGTTCGTGACGGCGATACCGACCGTGTAGCTGTCGTTCAGCTTCAGCGAGGCGCCGACGTCAAAGGCGTACCCGGTGCCGCCCGACGCGGTTCGGGCGGTCATTCGTCCCTCGCCCTCGAAGCCGGTGGCCTCAGTCGAGATAAGGCCTTCCAGGTCGGTTACTTCTTCGATCGCGATCCCCCGCAAGTACTTGACACCGGCGCCGAGCGCCAACTGGCGCGTCCCGGCACTGTACACGGGGGTTCCATAGGAAAAGCCGATCGACACGTAGCTCACGGCTTCCGAGTAGGAGCCGATGACGTCGATGGTGTCGGCGAAGGCATTGCCGTTCAGGACCAGCTCAAATATGTCCCTGCTCAGGTTGACGTCCGCGGCCCCCACCCCGGTCACGACAAAGCCGAAATTGCGGTACGTTGCCGAAAGAACCGAGGCCTCGACTTTGCCCGACAACTTCAGCCCCTCGTCCGGAATGCACGAGAGGATGTCATTCTTGTCGCTGCCGGTGAGAAGGGCGCCCGTGTACTTGTTGTAATCGCCGAGCGTGAAGGCGTTGTTGACGATGCTGGCCCCGAGTCCGAACAGTTCCACGCCGGTGCGGCGGTAGTCGTTCAGGCCCAGGTTGGCCGGGTTGTGCCGGGAAGCATCGACACCTTCCGCCAGCGCCGAATACGCTCCGGCCATGGCGACGCTTCTTGCCGAGGACTGTCCGCCGGCGGCAACCGACGCCGTCGCGGTTATCGTCACAAGGACCGCTAGTATCATGTGTTTCACGGCTGCCACCTTTGTTCTGACAGTTATCCTGCTGCTTTTCGTGAGCTTTCTCATGACCGCCGCCCTAGAAACTTCCGTCAAAGAGGTATTCCACCTCGACGCGTCCCATGATCGTGATGGCGTTGTCCGGAGTCAGCTTCACTACCTGGCCGCCCGAATCCTCGAGCACCAGCTGCGTGAGAATGTACAGGGAATCGGTGTTCAGAATCTGGACGTCCTCGTCGGTCAGCACGACCGTGTCGACAATCTCCGAACTGCCGATCGACACGCCGCCCAGGTGGGGTGCCGCCCCGACCGAGAGGTCGGATATGTCCAGATCGTAGCCGGCCGGCGAAACGTCCGAGGTCCGGCTGAGGTAGACGTTGGCGGTAACGCCCAGCGGAAGTGAGTTCGTGATCTGGTAGACGAATGTCGCCCGCTCGACGTGCTCGGTAACCAGGTCGATGTTGTCAACGTCGATTTGCTCATCCTGAATGTCCGTTTCGATAGTCGAGCCGGTGACCACCATCTCCAGTGGCGCGTAAAAGCTCAGCGTGGCGTGAACGAAATCACCGACTTGCAAGGTGCCCGTCGATACGCCGTCCGCGAACTGCGCCGTGCCCGTTACGGTTACCTGGCTCGGGATAGGGCTCAGGAATGAGGACGCCGAGTCATTGATAATGAAGCTCGTGACGGACGAGTCGGCGGTGCCCGCCGCGACCGGGCCGTTGATAATGAGGACTCTGCCGTTATCGCCCGTCAGCTGGACGTCGAGGGTGCCGGGCAGTTGAACGGCGTTTTCGATCCGGACCGTCAGCACCACCGTAGCCAGTTCGAAACCGTCAAAGCCGCTGGGAACGTCGATGTCCTGCTGCGTGGAGCCGACGTCGACCTGCTTCGGCGAGAAAATACCTGTCACCGAGGCGAAGGAGACGGACGAAAGGGTGGTGGAGACACCGAAAGCCTGGTTCTGGTTGATGTCCACGCGCCCACCGGCCGTCACGGCCGAGAATATCAGGTCAACCTCCTGTGGCGCCGAAAGGTCCGAGGGAACCAGTTCGTACGACGAGATATCGAGGATTGCGACCTGCGTACCAACGGCTTGCACCAACCTCTGGACCTGCAGCGGCTGGCCGCCGGAGACGAGGTCCGGGAGTTCGCATGTCACGGTCGCCGCCAGGGGCGTGTTGTTGGTCAGGATGATCTGCAGGCTTCCACTCTGAATCGCGGCATGGTGGATCTCAACGGTGGTACCGTCCGCTCCGAGCTGGACTTTCGTGGTGTCGCTGAGTGAAAGCGACGGCACCTCGGCGTCGGTGGCCGAATTCAGCCCCAGTTGGCCGTCGAAGCTTACGGCGGTGGTGATATCCTTGTCCGCTGTCGTGAGTACGGTGCCGCCGGGCGTGTGGCACGTCGAAGAGATGCGCAGCGTGTTGGAAATCGTCTGACCGTCGAGAATGAACAGGACGGAGTCGGTGACGCCGTCGGCGATGCCCGAGGGAAACGCCTCCGAGCCCACCAGGGCCGGCGAACTCGGAACGGCCATGTCGTACAGGTCGACCCTGACGGTGTCGAGATCCACTCCCAGGTTGTTGTCAACCACGACGTACATCCGGCCGCCGGCGATGGTCGCCGTTGAAAAGCTTGTGATCGCCGCCATGTCGTTGACGACCGTGAAGCTCGATGGCGGCACGATGCCGAGCGGGAGCGAGGCGATCTGGTCAAATCCGATCGTCACCGGGGCCAGCGATGGCGCGTCGATATCGATAATCCCCAGTGACCGTGACGTTGTGGTATCGATGTCGGCGATGGAAAGCTCCGCCTCGTCGAGACGAATCGTGTCAACTTCCTCCGTGATCGTGTAGGTCACGTTGCTGTCACCTTCGATCTGTACGCCGTCGTCGCCGATACGCTGGACAATCTCGTCCATCGGATAAGTCCGATTTATGAGCGGCACCGTCAGAACCGTGGTCCACTGCGGTGACTCGGGTTTCTTGATCGTGCACTGGGCCAGGGTGAGAAAGACGACAACTACGCCCAGCGCGAGAGCCAATCTGGTTCCGAGTCTGAACAGACGGGAATCGAGGAATTCCTGGGAGTCGGCGGTTCTGGATCGCTTCTTCTTCCGTGCCATCATGTACTCCTTGGCGGCGTTGTTCCTTCCTTACCGGTCAGTTCCTGATGCAAAGGGGGTGCCCGGCGGCCGCAGACTGGTATCTCGTTGGTTGACTGTAGGTTGCGAACCTCGAGCGAGGTCGGTCCGGGCGAACCGGGGGGCTGCCGGCGGCAAACCTATTGGAACAACCCCATATTGACCGAGGAATCACTCAAGCCGTATATTGGTCTCAGGGAGCAAACTCTATGGGTATGCCGAAGTACGATCGACTCCTGCACATTCTCAACCTGCTGCGGTCTCGCAGAAACCTGAATGCCGCCCGCCTTGCGCAGGAATGCGGCGTTACCGAACGGTCCATCTATCGTGACATTCTGAGCCTGTCGGAAGCCAACGTTCCGATCTACTTCGACCGGGGCTACAAACTGGCCAGCGATAATTTCCTGCCCCCGCTGAACTTCGATTTCGAGGAATACACGTCTCTGAAACTGGCTCTGGAGTCATCCCCGCTGGCCAGGGCTGATCGTTACACGAACGTTCTCAAACGGATCAGGGGGAAGGTCGACGCGGGTCTCTCCCAGTCTGTCAGGCAGCAGCGACAAACCGCCGTCCAAACGACTCATATCGAGATTCCGGTATCCCAGTCGGAGCAGAACGCCCAGAGATATTATCGTCTTATCGAGATGGCCATCGTGGATAGTCGGTGTATAGAGTTGCACTATCAATCCATCACGTCCGGCGAGACCGAACGCCGGGTGGAACCGTACTTTATCGTCTTTCGCGCTCGCGCGTTTTATTTCGTGGCCTACTGTCGCCTGCGAAAGGAGTTCCGGACGTTTCGCATTGACCGCATCCTGGGCATGACGCTCTCCGAGGAACGCTTCAGTCCCCGGCGCGACGTGAACCCCAGGGACTACTTCGAGGGGAGTTGGGAAGTGTATAGCGGGGAGCCGGTTGAGGTCGTGATCGAGTTCACCGGCTCGGCGGCGCGGGTGGTGCAATCAGGGAGGCATCATCTCAGTGAGGTGGTAGAGACGCTTGGCCCCGATCACGTGCGATACCGCGTGACGGTCAACGGGCTCGAGGAGATCAAGCGCTGGATTCTCGGGTTCGGTGACGAGGCCCGAGTGGTCTCTCCCGAGGAGTTGCGGGGAGAATTGTTGACCATCGGCGAGTATCTCGCGGCAACCTACCGGCCCGCCGAAGGCCGGAAACCGTAGTCCTGTCCGTCGCATTTGGAGAGCAGGCAGGGTTGTCCGGCTATAGTGTGTTACTTGCAGAAATCGTTGTAACGTATTATTTGACAGCGCTGTAGCGCGACCGCGCCATCTGCGCGCATTCTCCCCGATAACAGTGCCGCAACCGGACGGTCCTGAAAGAAGACCGGCAGGTTTTCACTTGTTTCGGGATTTGAGGATCGTTATATGGGTACGTAATTACGGTTGGCCGCCCGTGGCGGTGGCCGAGGCTGATTCACAAGGAGGTCCCGGCTTGGACGTGATACTTGAAACACTCGGCACACCCGGAGCGATTGGCCTCGTTCTCGGACTGTTGGGGATAGTTTTGCTCGCCGCGATTGCCGCTCGCCTTTCGCGGGTAATTGATCTGTTGGATGAACTTGCAGAGCTCATAACATCCGGTACCCGGCATCAGGAAGACGAGGTTGGCCAGCCGAGGTAACATCTCGCTACCGGATCTCGCTTGGAAAACGGCGGTTTGCCCGGTGTGCGGCAAAACGTTTGAATACGTTTCCCGGCGATGTCCTCATACCTGTACCGGGGCCGAGTGCCGGTACAAGTTTCGCTACGGCATTGACAAAGCCTCATGGGTTGACCGCCAGTTGGGCCTCTTTGACCGGACCGGACGATGACCGTGAGCGGTCTTTTCGGTCGTTCGCGCCGCAAATCCCGAGATCGCTGTTTAGAGCCAAACGAAAGGGTAAACGATGACCAGAGTGCTGATAGTGTACTGGTCGGATTACGGCAACACCAAAAAAATGGCCGAGGCCGCTGCCAAGGGTGTCGGCACCATAGCTGACGCCGAGGCCGTGATCAAGACCACCGAGGAGGCCACTGCGATCGACGTGACCGCCGCCGATGCTCTCGTAATTGGTTCGCCGACGCATATGGGTTCGATGGACTGGCACGTGAAGAAGTTCATAGACGAGGTGTGCGGCGGCCTGTGGATGAAAGACGCGCTGTCCGGCCGGGTCGGCGGTGTGTTTGCCACCGGCAGCGGGTACGGCAGTGCCGGGGGCGGCTGCGAGATGGCTATGCTCTCCATGATAAGCAACCTGGCCGAACTGGGCCTTGTCGTCGTGCCGCTGCCCAAGCATACTCCCGGATATCCCCAGGGCGGTCTGCAATGGGGTCCCTACGGACGGTCCGCCGGGCCGAATCTGGAGCAGAAAGAACTGGCCGAGGAGCCGCTGGTGGCCGCGCGGCATCATGGCGCCAACATCGCCCGGCTGGCCGTGAAACTCGGCGAACCGGTCACCTTTGCCAGATAGGGTGGCGCGGTTTGCGAATATTCTGAAGAAAGGACAGCGGTGGCAAAACGAGTTCTCGTGATAGTGGCAAACGGTTATGAGGACATGGAAACCGTGGTGCCGGTCGACGTGCTTACGCGGGCCGATGTGGAAGTCACCATCGCCGGCCTGGAAAAAGGGCCGGTCAAGGGGGCGTACGGCAGCACGATTGTACCTGATACAACGCTGGACCGCATCGACGGCCTGTACGATGCCCTGGTACTTCCGGGCGGGGTGGACAACGCCGAGCGTCTTGCCGCCCATCCCGGGGTCGTCAAGCAGGTGCATGCTCATAACGACGCGGGCAAGCTCGTATGTGCCATATGCGCCTCACCGGCTCTTGTTCTGGCCGAGGCGGCCGGGATCCTGGACGGCCGAAAAGCCACCGGTTACCCCGACTTCAGCAACAAGCTGGCCGCATACGGAGCGGTGGTCACTGATCAGGTAGTGACGGTCGACGGCAACATCATAACCGGCATGGGTCCGGGTGCGGCCCTGCCCTTCGCCCTGGCTGTGGCCGGGTACCTGGTCGGTGCTGAAATCCCTGATGGAATGGCGCAGCGGTGGCGGATCACCTACTGACGCGGAATGATGACGACCGGGCGGGAGTTGCGGGAAGCGGCGGTACGGGACGCGCCAGGTAAAAGTCCCGACCGTTTGACCGATAAGGTCGCAGTAAACAACTTTGACGGGAATCAACAGGAGTCATGCCTCTGAAGGTCTGTATTTACGAGGACGACAGGTTTGCACAGTTCTACCCGCTTACCTTTCTGCGACCTGTGTACCTGCTGCGCGCCGGCATCGTACCGTTGTTCGAGCGCGCTCACCGGCATTTTGACGGCGCGGAGTTTTGTCTCATCGCGCGCAATTCGCTGGCCCCGCTGGTAGCGGGCCGGGTGCGCGACCTCCCGGTCAACATCGTCAAGCGGGGAGAAGGGGACGTGCTGTTTCTCAACGGCCGGGTCCGCGACTTCGGCAACCTTGCGGCGCTCATTCCGGGAACGCGGCTGTCCACCGTGTTCATCAACCGGGGTGAAACGATCGCGGTTCTGTTCAAGTCTGAATCCGTAGAGGTGTTGCCGCCGATCGTCACGCAGAAGGAGTTTGTTGACCTGTATCGAGCGCAGCGTTCCAACATGGCCGATTTTGAAACTACGGCTACCCTGTACCAGTATCCATGGAACCTGGTCGAGGACATTGAAGCCCGGCTGGAACAGGATTTCGACTTTCTCTCGTCCTCGTTCCCGCCGTCGTCGGCCGTTGTGCACGAAGGGGCGTGGCTGGTCAACAGGACGCGCATTTTCATCGGCGACCAGGCCCGGGTGATGCCGGGGGCGGTGATCGACGCCTCCAAGGGTCCCGTGTATATCGGTATGAACACGCGGGTCGAATCTCACGCCGCCGTCTACGGGCCGTGCTATATCGGTCCCAACTCGGTAGTACTGCCGGGCCGGATTACCGCCTCCTCGATCGGTCACACCTGCCGGGTCGGAGGGGAAATCGAAGAAACGGTCTTCCAGTCGTACGTGAACAAGTACCACGCCGGGTTTATCGGTCACAGCTACGTCGGTTCATGGGTGAACTTCGGTGCTATGACAACCAACTCCGACCTGAAGAACAATTACTCCAACATCACTGTCACGGTGGCGGGCGAGGCGGTCGACACCGGCTCCATCAAGGTGGGGTCGTTTATCGGTGACCACACCAAGTTCGGAATCGGTACACTGCTTAACACCGGCATCAGCATAGGGATATGCTGTAATGTTTACGGCGGCTCGCTGGTTGCGGACAGGGAGGTACCGTCCTTCTCGTGGGGCGGTCCTGACCGCTGGCGCAGGTACCGCTTTGACAAGGCCGTTGAAACGGCGCGGCGAACATGCGCGCGGCGCGATCACACCCTGGCCGAGGCTGAAATCAAGCAGTTGAAGTCCGTGTCGGACGAGGCGGTGGACACGGAGGGAATCGTGGTCTTTTGAGCGGCGAGGCGATGTCGGCCCGGGGTGCGGCCGCGCCCCGCCGGGAAGTGAAGGCCGGTGTTGACAAGCGATATCACGGTTGCTATTATCTGTCACTACCGGAGAGGCACAGATGCCTGAGTTGAGAAAAGATCCCGTCATCGGCCGCTGGGTCATCATTTCGACCGAACGCGGCCGCCGGCCCTCGTCATTCGCTTCGGTGACCAGGACGAACAACGCCGTGATGTGTCCGTTCTGCCCGGGCAATGAGAACGCCACGCCCCCGGAGGTCATGGCGTACCGCCAGCCGCACTCGGAGCCGAACGGACCGGGGTGGCGCCTGCGTGTAACCTCGAACAAGTACCCGGCCCTGGTGGTGGAGGGTGAGCTCAACCGTGAGCCGGCCGGAATGTACGACCGCATGAACGGGATCGGCGCTCACGAGGTCATCATTGAAACGCCCGTGCACGCGCGTGACATGGACGAGATGACGCCCGAAGAGGTGCGGGACGTGCTGTGGGCCTACCGGGAGCGCATGACCGATCTGGAGCGCGATATCCGCTTCAAGTACATTCTTGTTTTCAAGAACCACGGCGAAGTTGCCGGCGCCTCGCTGGAGCACTCGCACAGCCAGCTCATTGCCACGCCGATCGTGCCCAAGCGGGTGGCCGAGAAGATTGAAGGGGCCAAGTGGTATTACGGTTTCAAGGAGCGCTGTATATTCTGTGATATTATCCGCCAGGAAATCAACGACCAGGAGCGTATTGTCAAAGATTACGACGCCTTCATCACGTTTGAGCCGTTTGCGTCGCGCTTCCCGTTTGAAACCTGTATCATTCCCAAGACGCATCAGTCCAGCTACCTGGAGATGTCCGATGCTGAGTACCTGACGCTGGCCGAGTGTCTGCGCGACACGCTGCGGCGGCTCAAGCTGGCCCTGCACAACCCGCCGTTTAATTTCATTCTGCATACGCGCCCGACGTCGCAAGAATATCACGAGTTCTTTCACTGGCATTTCGAACTGATTCCAAAGCTGACCAAGGTAGCCGGTTTTGAATGGGGATCCGGTTTCTACATCAATCCCACGCTTCCCGAGGAGGCCGCCGAGTTCCTGCGCAATATCGACACCAGCGGGCAGGCCCGGCTACAGCGGTCGAAGTTGTCAGGTGATGGCGGCTAAACGCAGGATCCTTCTTGTCTCGTCGGAAGTCGCGCCGTTCGCGCGAACCGGCGGGCTGGGTGACGTGCTCGGGGCGCTGCCCCAGGCGCTTGCCAGACTGGGCCACGAGGTCAAAGTCTGCCTGCCGCGGTACGGCACGATGGATCCCGGCACGCGGCAGCTCCGGCCGCTTGACTGGACAACCACGATTTCCTTCGAGGGACGCCAGGTCAGGGCAGGCGCCGAGAGCTATCGCGATGCCCGGACCGGTCCGGAATACTTCTTCATCCGCGACGATCACTACTTCAACCGATCGGAACTCTACCGTAATCCTCGGACGGGCAAGGACTACGCCGACAACGACGAACGGTTTGCGTACTTCAACCGAGCCACGCTCGAACTGGTCAGACATCTGGAATTCAGACCGGATATCATTCACGTGCATGACTGGCAGGCGGCCCTGATACCTGCTTATCTGAAGACAGTCTATGCCCGTGACCCGATCCTCGGCGGCGTACGGACCGTACTCACCGTTCATAACCTCGGTTACCAGGGGACGTTTGCCAGCGAGCGGTTCCCGTTGCTGGGTTTGCCTGAGGAGTACAACTATGCGGTCACCGGCCCGTTCGAGTTCTTCGGCAAACTGAACTTTCTCAAGGCCGGTATCGTGCTTGCGGATGCCGTCACCACGGTGTCACCGCGCTACGCGGCGGAGATCCGGTCCTCGGCGGAGTTCGGTCGGGGTCTCGAGGGTGTGCTGAAGGAGCGGAGTGAAGTCCTTCACGGCATACTCAACGGCGTCGACTTGACTATCTGGTCACCGTCACGCGACAAGAAGATCCCGCACCGGTACGGTATCAGCAACCTCTCCGGCAAGCGTATGACCAGGGTGGAGTTGCTGGGCAGGGCGCAGCTTCCCGTGCGGGACAGGACGCCGTTGATCGGTATGATTTCCCGCCTGGCGGACCAGAAGGGATGGGACCTGATAGCCGATACCGCCGAGCGGCTTTTTGCCATGGATTTACAGATGATCGTGCTCGGAACCGGGGATGAGAAATACCACCGGCTGCTCGCAAAGCTGGAGCAGAAGTACCCGGACAAGCTGAAGGCGTATCTGAGGTTCGATGATACCCTGGCCCACTGGATAGAGGCCGGGGCTGATATGTTCCTGATGCCGTCACGCTACGAACCCTGCGGGCTTAACCAGATGTACTCCCTGCGCTACGGGACGGTGCCGGTGGTCCGCGCCGTCGGCGGTCTGGCCGATACGGTGGCGGACTATGACCCGAAAACGGGCGAGGGAACCGGGTTCGTGTTCCGGGACTACAGTGCGGAGGCGTTTTTGGAGGCGGTCCGGCGTGCCCTTACGCTGTTCACCGGTCGCCGCGTCTGGATGAAGCTCATGAAGGCCGGCATGCGCCAGGATTTCTCATGGCAGCGCTCGGCCGTAAAATACGCCGAGCTTTTTGAAGAGGTGATCAGTCGGGGACCGGCAAACAGGGCGGTGCCTTGAAAAAACACCTGATAGTACTGCTGTTGCTCGCGCCCGCGCTTGCGGTCTACGCCGGGTTTGCCTACCACTTCGATTTCTACCAGGACGACGCCTACATCTCCTACCGGTACGTAGCCAACTACGTGAACGGTGATGGTCTCGTCTACAATGTGGGCGAGCACGTTGAAGGCTACACGAATTTCGGCTGGGTCGCCTACCTCCTTCTGTGGGGTGCGATGGGGGCGGATTACCTGCTCGTCTCGAAGATCACCGGGTTTCTGCTCGGCTGGGGGATCATACTCGTCGGCTACCTGACGGCGCGCCTGGTCTTCGGTGAGCGACAGCGATGGTTTGCCGTTGGCGCAGCATACCTGGTCGGGCTGAACCAGTCGCTGGCCTACTGGTCACCGGCGGGTCTGGAAACCGCGGCTTTCGCCTTCTGCGCCGTGTTGTCGCTGTACCTGTACCTGAAGCAGAGTTGGCTGCTGACAGCTTCCCTTGCGTACGCGGTGCTGCTGCGGCCCGAGGGCGCGATGCTGGCCGGGCTGCTCATCCTGATTGAGTTCGTACAGCTGAAGAAGCTGCCGTTGTACACGATTGTCTCGTCGGGTATCGCGCTGCTGCTGCTGGTGCCGTACGTCGCTTTCAAACTGCTCTATTACGGTTCGATCTTGCCCAACCCGTTTTACGCCAAGACGAGCTTCGATTTCACGCAGCTCTCGAACGGACTGGAATATACCGGAAGATTTCTGTCCCACTACGGGTTTTACGGGGTCAGTCTGGCCGTGCCGCTGATCTTCTGGCGCCGGCTGCACGCCGAGGCGAAAGCGGTATGGTTGTACACCGTCATATACAGCGCGTACGTCGTGCTCATCGGCGGTGATGTGCTCAAAGTGCACCGTTTCTTCCTGCCGGTGACAGGCACGGTGGCCGTACTGACCTTGCTCCCGGTGGCGTTGGTGACGCATCGCCTGCGCGGACGCAACCGCCGCGTCGTCCTGTGCCTCGTGATGGTCCCGCTGCTTGCCCTTACATACTGGCTGCCGCGAGGATTCGTCGAGTACTACAATTTTCAGGAGAAGGCGTTTACGGCCAAGATGCAGTATAAGGCTCGTGAAATGAAAAAGGCCGATGCCACGAACTTCTCCGTGGCGCTCGGAACGATCGGGATATTCGGCTATGAATTGATCGGGCATCAGATCATCGACATGCTCGGATTGACCGATTCGACGATTGCCCGCTATTCCGAGAAGCCGATCGAGGGCATGCAGACTACGTGGAAAGAGCAAAAGCACAACTCCCGCTATCTGCTCGAGCGAGCGCCGGACTATATCATATTCTCGACCGGGATCAAGCCGTCCGCGCCTGCTGAAAAAGCGCTCCTGCTGTACTCTCAGTTTCTTTCGTCGTATCGGACGGTTGCCTGGTACTACCAGAATCCGGAAGTCTCTTCCAGAGGCATCATGTCGAGCGCATTCAAACGGGTCCGGCCCGTTGAAGGCGAGATCGTACCGACCTATCCACTGGAGTACGTCGAGAACTTCAAGCTGGGGCTGGAGGCGCACGTACGCGGCGACCAGCGGGCAGCCCTCCGGTATTACGACCGGGCGCTCCAGGTGTCGCCGGAGCCGTACAACACGAATCTGCTTTATCAGAAAGCGTTCAGCCTCCTGGTACTGCGCCAGGACAACCTGGTGGAGCCAATCCTGAACTCGATCCTGCAACAGGATTCTCTGGTCTACGAAGCGCACCGCGAGCTGTACCTCTTTTCGATCTCCAGAGGGGACACGCGCCGGGCCGTCATACACCGTCGCTGGCTGCAGAAGCTTGTCCCCTGGTACCTGCCGCGCCTGGATTCCATTGCGGCGCAGTCGCTTGGGCGTCCCGTCCGTCGCCCGTGAAATGATACTATGGGGTTGACAAAGTCACCGGCCGATATATATTTCAGACGTGTTGCCATGGCAGCATCTTTACAAGCGGGAATAGCTCAGTTGGTAGAGCACCACCTTGCCAAGGTGGCTGTCGCGAGTTCGAGTCTCGTTTCCCGCTTTTTTATTAGGCGGCATAGCCAAGTGGTAAGGCAGAGGTCTGCAAAACCTTTATTCCCCGGTTCGAATCCGGGTGCCGCCTTTTCTTGATGCCCCCGGCGCCTGAGCGATCTTCCCTCCCGCCGTAACTTGTTGTGTCTTCCTGTATTCGGCTGTATCAGGGCTTGCTGACGAATGTCTGTGATCGTCAGTCTGACCGTGCTATATACTGGCACGGCCAAAACTACTTGACAGAATATGGGCTAAGACGTATATTTTTATCAGACGATGAGTTCTCGCCAGCATGGTCGGTTGCTGCCCCCGTGAGCGGATCGGCGGCAGGTATTGCCAGCGTAAGAGGATGGTATTAGGTATAGGTCCGCGCGCAGACTCCGTATTCAGGAATCTCGCACCCTCTTACCTCATCATCGCTATGGGCGCAGTCACGCAGAGATCATTGTCATTTCGAATTCTTGCGTTCGCCCGGGTCCGGGTGCCTCAAGTGAATTATTCCGGACCTGTCTGACCGGCCGCTGCGACCGGGCACCGAACAGAAACAACTTGGAGATAACAGTCGGATTCCTCAGCCAGGCCATATCGGGCCGGCTCAACCATCGCCGGCCTCAAGATTGCCGGGGGTCGTTGTGGAGAAACCGGAAGACTTGCAGGCTCCGTGGCCTGCAGGAGGAGGAAGTCATGTTTCAAAAGGGCCTCGCGGTAGTAACCGCGACAGTGCTGTTCTGCTTGCTGACGTCGCCGACATCGGCCGTAACACCGCCGGTCAAGGGAGTCCAATTCCCTCAGCACGTCATTGAAGCCCAGAAAGTGATTTCAGAGACGTATGGTGTGTCCAGCATCGCGACCCGCCTGCGCGAGATCAAACGGGAAAAGGAGCTGGCCGCAGAAACCGACGCCGTGTATCGCCCGGCGACGGTGACGTTTAACATTCCGGTCGTGATGGGGTCGTACTCCAACAACGCCCATATTTTCACGGCCGGACAGTTTTGGGAGCAACTGTTCGGCTTCAATCCGACCGGGAGTATGGCCGACTACTTCGATGAAGTTTCGTACGGTGAGTTCAACGTGACGGGTACCGTCTACGGGCCATTCACGGCAGCCCAGACACAGGCGTATTACGTGCAGGACGATAACGGCTTCGGCGTCGATTTTCCCACCAATGCCTCCGGGTTCATTTACAGCATCCTGGGCGTCGGCGACCCTACCATTGATTTCTCCCAGTATGATAACGACGGTCCCGACGGCATACCCAACTCCGGCGACGACGACGGCTTTGTGGACGCGCTGATTGTGATCTTCCCCGACGGCGACGCCGCGGCCGGTGACAACGACAACCTGTGGGCACACAAGTGGAATCTTCAATATGGAGCGGGGGCTCCCTATACGACCAACGACGCGCGCTACGGCGGCGGCAATATCGAAATCGATCTCTACACTATCCAGGGAGGGGAGAAGGGTGCCGGGACGCTCAACCAGATCCGGCCGATCGGCACTTTTTGCCACGAGTTCGGCCACGTGCTGGGATTGCCGGACCTGTACGACTCTGACAACAGTTCGTACGGCGTGGGCACGTACTGCCTGATGGGTTCCGGAAACTGGGGGGTAGACTGGAGTGTGGACACCGAGCACCACCCCACGCACCCGAGCGCCTGGTGCAAGGTCGACATGGGCTGGGTCATACCCAAGACCGTCATCCACACCTGGGTGCGGGATATTCCGCCCGTCGAGACCGACCCCATGGTCTACCGGCTTTGGGAGGACGCTTACCAGGGTACGCGGTACTTCCTGCTGGAAAACCGTACCCAAACCGGTTTTGACGTGGACTTTGCCGGCGAAGGTGTGCTGATCTGGCACGTTAACGAGGACGTCTGCTACGACAACTCGGTAGACAACTTCCGGCTGGTCGACCTCGAGGAAGCCGACGGCCTTGACCAGATCGACCACAAGACCAGCTACATGGACGCGGGCGACTTCTACCCGGGCTCAACCAACAACACCGAGTTCTCCGACGTTACCTACCCCAGCGCCAAGGACGTCTTCGGCGAGTTTACCGCCGCCGTGGCGACGAACTTCGCCTACGGTGCCGGGTCCGACGTGTCGGTTACGCTGACCCAGCGCAGCCTGTACGGGTATACGCTGGCCTATCACCACCACAGCAATATGCGAAGCTGGGGGTCCGCCAGCCCGCAGGTCATGTACGGCGCGGTGCGTTTTACGTCATTCACGGACGGTCTGGTGACGTCGGTGCAACTCGGGGCGCATGAAGGCACGCCGGTCGGATACAGCGTGCGGATTTTCGACGACATAGTGTCGGGTTCACCGAGCGGCCTGAACTCGACGACGACGGGCACGTTCCCCAACTATCCGAACGACCGGTATCATGAAATCACGCTGTCGTCACCGCTGACCGTTACGACGGGTCAGACCTTCCTGGTTGACGGCGCCTGGGGACCGGACGATTACGCCATACCGTATACTTACCGCGAGCCGGTGTCCGGTCAGTCGTTCTTCTCTGGCGACGGCTCGAGTTACTCCAACTGGACGGACAAGGATGTGCTCGTTCGTGCCCGCGTTCAGTTTGCCAGCGGCATGGCGCCTGAGATCCTGACGGTTACCCCGGCGCAAAACGAACTGAACGTCGTACCTTACACCAACATCTGGGTCAGGTTCAACGCCGACATGGACGAATCCACTTTCACCAACTCGACCTTCGTGGTGCACGGCGATCAGACCGGTCTGCATCCGGGCACGTTTGGCTATAACTCCCTGACCCATACGGTCACCTTCAATCCCTCGGTCGATTTTGCCGACGGCGAAGAGGTGTCGGTCGTGCTGACCACCGGTATCGAGTCGGCCGTGGGGATGCCGCTGGACAGCAGTTACGCCTGGTCATTCAGGGTTGCGGTGGTGGACGGCTTTGCCACTTTTGTCACGGATTCGGCGTACTCGCTCGGTCCGCACATGGCCGTCGTCCCGCAGCACGTCGCGGCGGCGGACCTCGACGGTGACGGCGACATGGACCTCGCGACGTGCAACGCAACGGACACGGTTTCGGTGCTGTTAAACGACGGGACGGGGACTTTCGGGCCGCACGCGAATTACTACGCCGGCCAGGACCCAACCGGGATCACGGTGGCTGACCTGGACGCCGACGGGGACCTCGACATAGCCGTCCCCCGGCAAAGGGACAGCGTGTCGGTGCTGCTGAACAACAGTGACGGCACCTTTGCGCCGGTCGCTTCCTACCCGACGGCCGCATGGGGCGTCTGTATCGCCCATGGTGATATCGACGGGGACGGAGATATAGACCTCGTGACGGGAGACCACAGTACAGATGAGGTTCGAGTCTCGCTGAACAACGGTGACGGCACGTTCGCCTTCGGCTACCCGGTGCAGGTGGGTCTGCGTCCGGACGGCGTGACGGTGGCCGACCTGGACAACGACGGTAATCTGGATATCGCCACGGCCAATACTGATGACAACGACGTCACTGTCCAGTGGAACTGGGGCGGTGGGCTGTTCAGCTACCCCATGGACTACCCGGTCGATGACCGACCGGTGGCCGTCACGACCGGTGATTTCAACGCCGACGGTCTGGCTGACCTCGCCGTTGCCTGCCTGTGGTCCTGGACCGTCTCGGTGCTGATAAACCAGGGCGACAGCATGTTCGCGGTGCACGTGGATTACCCGGTCAGCGAAATGCCGTGGTCAGTGACCGCGGCCGACGTTGACGGTGACGGAGACCTCGACCTCACCGCCTCCTGCCCGAATACGGAAGATATATCCGTACTTCTCAATAACGGAGACGGTACTTTTGCACCCTATGTGGCCTATCCGGTTCAGTCAGAGGGGCCGATGTGCGTAGATCCCGCCGATCTCGACGGCGACGGGGACATGGACCTGGCGGTGGCCTGCCAAATGTCGAGTGACATCGTAGTCATGTTCAACCAGTACGCGGCGGTGCCGCACGTTGTGAGCGCTACGCCGGCGCAGAATGCGCTCAATATCGGTCTCGACTCGTCGATTACGATCCGCTTTGACATGGACATGGACTGGTTGGACATGAGCGATGCCAACATCACGCTAAACGGCTCGTGCAGCGGCCCGCACGAGTGGAGCAGATCATTCTACCAGCCGGACCTCACCGTGACCCTGGACCCCGTGATCGACTTCGACCACGGCGAACAGGTGACGGTCGTCGTGACCCGCAAGGTTCATTCCTCCCTCGGGATTCCGCTGGCAGATGCCTATGCGTGGACGTTCACCGCGGTCGTCGACAGCAGTGACGGTATGTTTGACCTTGATTCGACGTATGCCATTACCGGGTACGAGATTGGTTGCGTATATGCAGCCGACTTCAACGGTGATACATATCCTGACCTGGCCGTTACCCATCGTTCCTACCGCTATGCCGTAGTGGCACTGAACAACGGTGACGGCACGTACGGGCCCCCGGTGGCCTACGATGTCGGCAAAAATCCGTATTCGGTGATCGCCGCAGACTTCGACGGCGACGGAGATATCGATGTGGCCACAGCCGAGGACGGTGGCACCGGCGTCTCGGTTCTAAAAAACAACGGTGACGGCACCTTCGGCTCGCTGCAGATCTACCCCGTAGGGGCGTGGAAACTCTGTGCGGCTGACTTGGACGGCGACGGGGACCATGACATCGCAGCCGCGGGGCCGTGGGACAGCCTTTCAGTGCTGTTCAATGACGGCACCGGAGCTTTTGCATATACGCGTACGTTTCCCATAAGTCCGGCCGGCACGTATCCCTGGGCCGTCTGTTCGGCGGACCTTGATAATGACGGAGACTTTGACCTGGCGGCGTCCACCACCAATGGCTGGTTCGTTGCGCTGCTTAACGCAGGGGACGGCACGTTTTCGCAGCACGATGCGAACTGGATGGGGGATGATCCCGATCACATTATAGCTGCGGACCTTGATGGTGACGGCGATCAGGACCTGGCCACTGCCCACATGACTACAGACGGAGCGGTGGTGGTCCGTGCCAACAACGGTGACGGCACGTTCGGCGCCCTCTATACTTACCCGGTCGGTCCCAATGTGTTCTCACTTGTCGCTGGTGACTTGAACGGCGATGGTCACCTTGACCTGGCGGCCACGCCCTTTGGCGCCGCTGCCGCCTCGGTTCTTCTGAACAACGGTGACGGAACCTTTGCGGAACCATCAGCCTACACGTGCGGTGACGATGCCTGGTTTCTCTGCGCCGCGGACGTAGACAATGACGGCGCAGTGGATCTTGTCACTGTGAGCGACAGTAAATTCGCCGTCCTTATCAACCGTTGCTGCATGGGTCTGACGGGCAACGTTGACGGCAGCGAGGCCGAGGACCCGGATATCGGCGACCTTACGGCCCTGATCGACTACCTGTTCATCTCCCAGCAGGAGCCGGACTGTCCGGAAGAAGGGAACATCGACGGCGATGCGAACGGCACGGTCGACATCGGCGATCTGACGGCGCTGATCAGGTACCTGTTTATCGACGCGACTGCCATTCCGGCACCGTGTCAATAGGATAACCGCACCACCGTCATTGGTGGTACGGGTTAGTGAGTTGTAACGCCACCCTCGAGGTTTCGGGGGTGGCGTATTGTGTTCGGTGTCAGGGATTTGCGAATCTCCTTGACACAATTGTGGGGGGGGGTATTTTGTGAGTGTTAGGGGAACTACCTGCACACCTTCGATTCTGCCCGTCTCACGCAGGCAACGAGTTGACGGGAGGCTGCGATGAGAGCGCTCTGTTCACTTTTAACAATCTTTATAATCCCGCTGGTGGCACTGTCACTTCAGGCCCAGGAGCACCGCGTCTTTCTGGACGAAGTGTATGGCCTTAAAGATGATACCACCATCAGGTCCGACGCCCCGGTCGCATTCTGGATCGGCATGGCCAACAGTGAATGTACGTACAACTTTGTCAGCGGCTTTCGTATCTGGTCGCCTGACGGTGCCGAGTGGGGCTATCCGTATGTTGATTCCATCTTCGACACCACGCTCAATTTGATTTCGTTGGACCCAGTGGTGTATGAAACTATCATGGACACCTTCGTCACGCATGCTCTGGTCTATCCGCCGTTTCTGGACACGGGGGTCAGCTTCAGTAAGTTCTTCGTCAATGAGTACGGTCTGGACGGAATCGGCGCCGACACTGTTTCTTTTGCCTGCGTTGGCCTGGTAATTGGGGACGGCATCCAGCCGGGTTATGACGGGCCGGCGTTTGAGATTCCGATTCAGCCCCGCTCTGTGGATGTGGGCAAGACGATCTGCCTGGACTCGAGTTGGACGCCTCCCGGGGGAGTATGGAAATGGGCTTCCACTGATCCCCATTGTAGCACTGGACACGATCTCATTCCGGATTGGGACGGGCCGCACTGTTTTGTGATCGGTGACTGCTCGGTGACGGCCGAGCAGCCGGACAGCGACGGTGACGGTGTCCCGGACGTCTGCGACTTCTGCGCCGGGTATGATGATTTCGAGGACTATGACGGAGACATGATACCGTACGGTTGCGACGATTGGGATGTCCCCGACTACCCTGACGGCTGGAGCGCTGTCTGCCGGGTGACGCTGGATGCACCGGAGCTGGTGATGGACGAAGAAAGGGCTATCGTGGCGGAACGCCCCGTGTCCATCAAGGTGCGCTTCACGAACGAGAGTGTCGCAGGATTCGATCGAATCGCCAACGGTTTTCGAATCTGGTCACCTATCGGCGCAGAGTGGACCTACCCTGAAGCGGATACAGTATTCGATACGATTATCAGTCTTATTGATCCCGGACCGCCGATCGTGCTTGATACGGCAGTCGACACTCTTCTGAACGCCCGGGTGGATCCGGCGTTCGCCGCGCTCTTTGGCGGTTTTCACTACGATGAGCGCAGTCTTGACGGGATTGGTGCCGACACGATCTGGATGGCGGGGAACTCGGTATCTGTCAATGACGGCATTTCGCCCGGATTCGACCGCCCTGTCTACGAATTCATCATCCAGGCACGGATGCAGGATACGGGACGGTACATCTGTATTGACTCGAGTTGGTGGCCGCTGGCCGGTACATGGAAGTGGTTCACCCAGTACGTGGGTGTGCCGGACGTGGCTCCGGGCTGGGGTGGTGCGCACTGTTTCCGGATCGTGCCGACGTGTTGCCTCGGGCAGATGCGCGGGAACGTCGATTACGACGCCGACGATGTGGTCGACATTGCTGACCTGACGGCGCTGATTGACTACCTGTTCATTAGCTACACGGAGCCGGTTTGCTGGCAGGAGGCGGACGTGGACGGCGACCCGGACGGGTACATTGACATCGGTGACCTGACGCTCCTGGTGCGGTACCTGTTCCGGCACGAGGAGCCGCCCGTGCCGTGTGAGTAGGGCGGCAGTATGACTGCGCCCGGCGGTGCCGGTAAGTGAGTTGTGACGCCACCCTCGAGATTTCGGGGGTGGCGTATTGTCTCGCGTGACAGGGACTTATGAAAGTCCTTGACACAATTGTAGGGGGGGGGTATTTTGTGAGTGTAGGGGAACTACCTGCACACCTTCGATTCTGCCCGTCTCACGCAGGCAACGAGTTGACGGGAGGCTGCGATGAGAGCGCTCTGTTTACTTCTGATAATCCCGCTGGTGGCACTATCACTTCAGGCCCAAGAGCACATGGTTTATCTGGATAAGGTGTACGGCCTTTATATGGGCTTCGACAGCACCATCAGGTCCGATGCGCCGGTCACATTCTGGATCGGCATGGCCAACAGTGCATTTACGTACAACGTTGTCAACGGCTTTCGTATCTGGTCGCCGGACGGAGCGGAGTGGGGCTATCCGTATGTTGATTCTATTATCGATACCACTGTAAGGCTGATCGATCTGGGGCCGCCGCTGATTCTTGATACGACTATCGATACAATCACCCAGCATGTTCTGGTCTACCCGCCGTTCCTGGACACCGCGGTTGAGTTCAATGCTTTCTACGTCAGAGAATACGGTCTGGACGGGATCGGCGCCGACACTGTTTCTTTTGCCTTTGTCGGTAATACACCTGGGGGCGGCATCCAGCCCGGCTATGATGGGCTGGCGTTCGAGATCCCCATTCGGCCCCGCTCGGTCGATGTGGGTAGGACGATCTGCCTGGACTCGAGTTGGTTTTCACCGGGCGGAACGTGGAAGTGGGCGTGCACTACGCCCAGCTTGCCGGATGTCATCCCGGATTGGGACGGGCCGCACTGTTTCACCATTGGGGACGGCTGCTGTTTTGGGGTGAGTAGTGGGAATGTTGATGACGGTCCTGTGGATGTGGTCGACATTGGCGACCTCACGGCGCTTATCGACTACCTGTTCATCTCCCAGCAGGAGCCGGCCTGTCTCGAAGAAGCGAACGTCGACGGCGATGCGAACGGCACGGTGGACATCGGCGACCTGACGGCGCTGATCAGATACCTGTTCATCGACGCAACTGACCACCTGGCGCCGTGTCGGTAGAGCATCGGCCGGAGATAACAAAGCCTACAATTTAGTACGTATTTGCCTGCCCGGCAGCAGGTTAGGGCAAACCTAAGCCGATATTTTCCTGAACAATTTGCTTGTCGCCCCGTAGAACTTGTGTATATTTGCCGGGAAATTTTGATAACTGAGCACAAGTGACATTTTGTCTGGAGGTTCTCTGCCATGGCCATGAAAGTAACTGATGAGTGCACCGCTTGCGGACTATGCCTGCCGGAATGTCCGACCGAGTCAATCACCGAGGGCGACATCTACGAGATCAACCCTGAGACCTGCAACGAGTGCGAGGATCAGGACGACGGACCGCAGTGTGTGTCGGTATGCCCGGTGGATTGCATCGAAAAAGCGTAAGCTCTGCTGTTGATTATTCCGCCGCCCGCTCAAAGCCGGGCGGCTTTTTTTTGCACGTTTTGACCGGGATGTCAGTCGAGAATAAGACAGAAAAAATAAGAGGGCGCTACTCTGGTCGGGTAGAGGGGGCTAGGAAACTACCCAGGGACAGCAGAGAGTCACCCTCGTCACTTATAAAATTACCTACAGCTTCAGTCTTGTCAAGCCCTTTTTGCCAAAACTTTTCCCGCTTTCTGCCGGCCCGGCGGGCCCCCTGGGTCTGCCGCCGTCAGTACCGGACAATCTTCACGGGAAGAGTCATCCGGACCGGCTCGTAATCGCCTCCCAGCTCGACCGTCACGCGGAAATTCGACTCGTAAGTGCCCTTTTGCAGTCCGTCCCTGGGGGTCACCTCCAGTTCCAGGCTCTTCCCCTTGCCCGCTTCTGCCTGCACGACGCGGATTTGCACGAGATCGTCATGCTGCTCCATTTCCGATAGTTTGATCCGCTCCAGGACCGGATTGGAGATGGTCAGCGTTCTCGAGGCGTGGCTGGGCAGAAAAAACACGCTTATCGGGTCAGGCTTGATTCCCATAAGCCACTGGCCGACCATGGACAGGTAAAAATACTCCAGTTTCGGCGAGACCGGGTTATCGGTATACACCTGCATGGCCTTGCTTGTCTTGCCATAGTAGTTCTTGGAGTGAAAGCGCAGGGTGATCCGGCCGGTATCGCCCGGCATTATGGTTGAATCCGGCACCCAGACACGTGAGCACTCACAGTCGGCTATGACTGAATCGAGCTTTACCGGTGCGTCGCTGAGGTTGACCAGCATAAAGTCGTGGTAGACGTAGAAGTCAATCCCGATTTCACCGAAATCGTATATCCGATCCACCTGCTGCACGCCGCCTCCGCCGGAAGGCGGCGGGGGAGAGGCGGTGGCGAGGGTAACGGTCAGGGCAAAGGTGACCAGTGTTGTCATTTTCTTCATAGTTTGGCAGCATCCTCCGGCGCGGGCAGGTAGCCGTGTTCCCGCATCCAACTGTCATTGTAGCACTTACTCAAATACCGTATGCCGGCATCACCGAAGATGCCGACGATGAATGCATTCGGTCCCGGATCGGCCGCCACCCTCTCCATGGCCACCGCCACGGCTCCCGAGGAGCCGCCGCCGGAGATCCCCTCCGTCCGGGCAATCAGGCGCGCCCGGTTGAAGGAATCCTTGTCCGATACGGTAATTACCTGGTCGACCAGTTCGGGGTGCAGCGCCTCCGTGATGACGTCCGTGCCGATCCCTTCGACCATGTAGTTGTACCCGGCCGTCAGCTTCTTTTCTCGAATATAATCCGCAAAAATCGAGCCCTCGGGATCGACCGCAATCGCCCTGATCTCCGGATTGCGCTCCTTGAGATACCGGACCGTCCCGGAAAAGGTTCCGCCGGTGCCGATTCCTGTGACGAAGTGCGTAATCTTGCCGTCGGTGTCTTCCCATATCTCCGGGCCGGTGGTAAGGTAGTGGGATTCAACGTTGTCCTGGCTGTTGTACTGGTCGATATCGAAGTAGCCGTGCTTGCGGGCCAGCTCCCGGGCCATCAGGTAACAGCCCTCGGGATCATCGTGCGCCGCCTCGGTGGGGGTGATGATTACCTCGGCGCCGAAAGACCTGATAAGGTCAACCTTCTCCTGGCTGGTCTTCTCCGGCGTCACGAGCACCGACTTTAGACCGAGCACCGAGGCCACCATGGCGACCGCGGAGCCGGTGTTGCCCGAGGTGTTGTCAATGACCGTGTCTCCGGGTCTGATCTCGCCGCTGTCCATGGCCTTGCGAAGGATGTGAAAGGCCATCCGGTCTTTGAGCGACCCCGTCGGACTGAGGAACTCCAGCTTGACACAGGCCGTAACTCCGGTTTTCGGAATGCCGGTGCGAAGCCGCACCAGCGGCGTTCGGCCGATGAGATCAAGGACGTTGTCTGCAACCCGCATGGTAACTCCTCAGGATTGTCATAGGTTATACAAGCGGCTCGATACTTTCAAGTCTTTAATTTGAATCGTTAACGGGTCTTTTTAGGTTGACAAGGTTTTCACGGGGGCTTATTTGACTAACGAGTGATCCATGTAGAGTCTCTGAAACTGACAGTTGAATGATGGCTCGCTGGGAGGAAATATGAGCTACACGAAAATACCGGTGCTGATGGTGCTGATGGTGCTGCTGGGCCTGCTGATAGTCGGCTGTTCCGACAAGAAGGAGGAGGCTGAGCGGCTTGAACAGGAGATGCGTGAGGTGGAGGCGGGCGCCGATACGGCCGCCCTGCCGGCAGTTGACACCTCGGCCGAGACGGCGCCGGCCGATGCCTATGCCGTGCCCAAAGAGCAAGCGCCGGAGCCGATGATGCCCCAACGCCCGCTCGGAAGCGGCTTCACCGTTCAGGTGGCCAGTTGCGAGGATGAGGACTACGCTCGATACCTGGTCGGCGTGTACGGCCAGCGGGGGTACGAGCCTTACGTCGTCGAGCAGACGATAGAGGGTCAGGTCTACTACCGGGTGAGAATCGGCCTGTTCGCTACCTCGGCGGAAGCGCGGGCTTTGAAGGAAGAGTTGAAGGACAGATTCTCGGTCGAGGCGTGGGTGGACCAGGACTGACCAGCCGGGGGCGCGGGTAAGACAATAAACGGCGGCCGGTACGCGTACCGGCCGCCGTTCTCTTATGCGCGTTTGTGCCGCGTGCTCATTCTTTCGTCATCTGCGGCTTTATACCTTTGAGGTGCTCGTCAAAGAAGGCTACCTGCTTGCGGTACTCCTCGATGATATTGACACGCTTGCCGCTGCCGTGGCCCTCGTCACGGAAAATCAGCGAGTCCACCACGCCGCCGTTATCCGTAATCGCCTGGATGATCTGGCGAGCCTCGCCGATCGGTACGCGGGGGTCGTTCTCACCATGCACGACGAGAAGCGGTGTTTTGATCAGGTCGGCCTTGTGTATGGGGGATATCTCCGCCAGGAACTCGGGATCGCTCAGGGGACCGTACTCGGCCTCGCGCAGGGCACGCCGGTACTCACGGGTATTCTCCAGGAAGGTCTTGAAGTTGGCAATGCCAACGGCGTCCACTCCCGCGGAGAACATGTCGGGGTACTCGGTGATCATACCGAGGACGACGTAGCCGCCGTAAGATCCGCCGCGAATACCGATCATTCCCTGCTTGGTGTACCCGTTTTCGATAAGCCACTCTACGCCGGCTTTGTAGTCCTTAAGAGAGTTCTTCCGGTTCTTGTAGTTGTCCAGATTCATGTATTCCAGGCCGTAGCCGCTTGAGCCGCGCGGATTAGGGGCCAGGATGCCGTACCCGTTGAGGATCAGGTACTGGACGTTTCTGGCAAAAGTCGGCCTGAACTGACCCTCCGGACCGCCGTGGGCGTCAACGATGAACGGAATAGGCTCGCCGGGAGTGTACCCGGGCGGAAGGTACAGGAAGGCCGGTATTTCCAGGCCGTCAAAACTCTTGTAGTGGACAAGCTGCGGGTCCGTGAACAGCCCTCGGTCGATCCCCGCATAGCTGGAAAAGGTCAACTGGGTAAGATCCCCGGTTGCGGGGCTCCACCGCCAGACGTCGGACGTGCGCGCAGGACCGTTGAACGAAATAAGGCAGTTGCCGCGCTTATCGAACTGCCCGCCTCCCAGCTGGCCCTCAAGGGGCGGCGAGGGCAGTTCCCGGCCGGACTCCACCTCACGAATCTTCATTCGCGCGTAGCCTTCCTCGTTGACACGTGCCACCATGTATTTGTAGTCACGCGACACGAGAAGGCCGTCCACCTCCCACCTGGGATCGATCCAGCCGTCATCGATAAACTGCACCTTGGGGGAGCCTACCTTCATCTTTGCCAGGCGAAGGATACCGTCCTCGTTGTCGTTGCACAGCAGCCAGATTGTCCTGTTGTCCGGCATCAGGGTTGGACTGTCGTACATCACGTCCTTGTCGTCCTGGTTCAGCTTCTGATATTCCCCGGTCGGCACGTCGACGAGGTACAGGTCGTCGTCTATATTCGAGGAGAAGTGATAGACAATCAGCTTGTTGCCGTCCTGGGAAATGTCGCCCAGGCCGTTCCAGCCGCGAACGGTGGTTGTGTCCCCGAATACCTTGACTGCATCTCCGCTCCCGATATCCATGCGGTAAATGAAGAAGTCCGTGCCGTTTTCCTGGTTGGACCGGTAGAAGATGGACTGATCGTCCTTGGCCCAGATTATCGATCCGAACCTCACGCGAGAGAGATCGGTCAACTGGTGAATCCGGCCCGTTTCGGTGTCCATCAGGTACAGTTGCGCGTCCTCCGAGCCGCCCACGGAGGCACCAACGATAGCTAGGTCGCCGCCCCATGACAGGCTGAAAAAGTCTATCCCATCTTCGAAGGTGGTCAGTTGGTACGGCCAGCCTTCTTTCGTGAGACGATACACTTGTGTCGCTCCGGACAGGGACGAGGTGAAGAAAACGGTCTCGCCATCCCACGTGTATCCGGTCGGGCTGGCATAGCCGATCTGCATGAAGGTGCTGATATCGGGGACATACTTCATTTTGCTGAGAAGCGATTTCGCTTCCTCCTGGCCCCGAGCCCACTGCGGGGCTGCCAGCACTATGCAGAGCACGAGCACTGCAGCAAAACCCCCGGTCAAACGTCTCATCATAACTGTGGTCTCCTCTTCACGGTCGTTACGTTACTATGTAGACGATGATAGGCAGAAAATAGTTGCCAGGCAACTGTAATTCTGAGAGGCTGTGCGAAGGGAAGAGACGGAGCGCCGCGCGCCGGCGCGAGGAATGTGCGGTGGCCTCGGCCGAGGCAGGCTACACGGCTGCCGAGGCGAAACGACAGGTTATGTTATCGGCTTCCTCGTAGAGAACCCGCCGATAAAAGGCGCACGCGTGACAATTCGGACAGGACAGGTCAGTGGATTGGGCTCTGTTGCCGGAAGAGTTTCGCACTACCCAGCATATTCGGCCGGCGGCTTTGCCGTCGTGGATTCCATCGTATTTCATGGCCGTTGCCACCGGGCATTCACCCAGCATCTCCACCAGTAGGCCGCCTTTCTCCCGCCCGCAGTTCAGGTATTCCCAGCAGTTGAGTTTTGCAGACACGTTGTCGGTTACTCCTGTGTTTCGACGACTCGCATGACGGCGGAGAACTTCTTGTCCGAGCGCAGTTTGGAGAGTTCCTCCTGCGACGCGAGCTCCTTGTACTTGTCGTAGGTCTTCCTGACGTTGTTGGTATCGTCGTCAGCCAGGTAACTCAGCATGAGAAACTGGTACACCAGGGGGTTCTCGGGATCCAATGACCTCGCGTCCTTGAAGTGCTTGACCGCCTTTTCATAATACCCCTGGTTGAAACGTGCTTCACCGAGGCCGTAGTACGCCTGGGCGTTTCGCTTATCGAACCTGATCGCCGTTTCGTAATCCGCAATGGCTGCGATCTCCTCGCCCTTGGCCAGGTAAAGGGAAGCGCGGCCGAGAAGGGCGGGGACCGCCTCTCGATCCATTTCGAGACAGTGGTTGTATGCGGTGATCGCTCTGTTGTATTCGCCCTTAAACCGGTACTGCTCCGCCGCTCGGATGTAATCGTCTAAGGCGGACGGATTCTGTCCCGTTCGCTCGTATGCCTGGGCGCGGGCGAAGTACGCCTCGGCATAACTGGGCTTGATCCGTACCGCCTCCGTGAGGTCGGTAATCGCGGTTTCGTATTCGTTAGCTTTCAGGGCGCGCTCGCCCGAATGAAAGTAGTCCGTCTCGGCGTACGTCTTTTCCTTTTGTGCCGGGCTCATCGGTTCAAGAGTGACGTCGAGTTTGGTCGTCTTTCCGGCCACCAGTTCCAGGGTGCCCGTGGCCGTCCGGTGTCCGTCCGCCGCTATCGAGTAGGAGTGTTTCCCCGGTTTCAGCCGTGAGTACGTGAGGTTGCCGGCGCCCACGACGGATCCGTCGATAGACAGGCGCGGGACTTCGACATTGGTATTCACGGCAATCTTCGCCGTTTGCGGCGCTGTGCTGGCCGCTCGCGGCCGGTCGGCCGCCGGTTTTGAGGATTTCGTCGGGCTGGAGCCGGTTTGCGGGGCCGCCTGCGGCTGGGCCCGCTCACGAGATTCGGCCGCCGCTTCGGCGGGTACCGGGCGAACGGTCGCGACGGTAGGCTTGGTGCGGGATTCAGACGAAGGCTGGAGAGTCAGCATTGAAATTTCGCCGTCGACCACTGTGGCGTAATCGGTCGCGGCCACCTCGCCGTCAACGATGCACTCGATCTTGTAACTGCCGGCCTCTATCAGATCGGTCTTGAAAAAACCCTGGGCGTTCGTTCGGCAGGACTTGCCCAGGGCCGGCAGGCGGATCGTAACAGCCTGCAGCAAGGGGCGTTCGTGACTGTCTAATACCACTCCGACAATTCTTCCGTCTCCGGTCGTGATGTCCGATGTGAACTGGGTGCCGATCGCGAAAATGGCGACGGCCGCAACGGGGGCTATAATCGCGGCCAGCAGCTTGGAATTGAGTTTCTTCTTGCGCAGCACGTATTGGCGCTGGTTAATGATCAGTTCATCGTGCTCGTGCAGTTCCTGCTCACCGGTAATCTGGACGATGTTTTTGGCATAGTATGCGACCCCTCTGGTCCGCTGGGCCATTTGCGGCCTGGGCTTGACCTCCGGCGCTGCCGTGTCCGGTTTGCTCGGACCTGCTTTTTTGGGTGGTACGATGGGGGCGGTGTCGAAGCCCTTCGGTTTTTCCGGCTTGTCCGCGGCCTGTCCGTCGGTCGGTCGCCGATCGATATGTTTCAGAAGATCGAGCTTCTCCTCATCGCTGAGGTACTCGGTCGAACCGCCGTACAGGTTTTGCTTGATGGATTTGATCTGATCATCGGAGAGCTTCCGCACCTGGCTGGTGCTGTCGCTGGAGGGTGCGGATCCGGCTGGCGGTTCGTCGGAGACTGTGCCTCCCCCGGTATCCGTCTCCTGCGGGGCAGGCATCGTTGGGTTGCTGTCTCCGATCGGTGAGCAGTTGCCTGTATCCGATCCGACCGCGCCCCCGCCGATGCCGGCGCCGGATATCGCCTCCCGCTGGACCAGGTCGGCGGTCGTCTCCAGCCCGAGGTCTCCGTCGGTCTTTTTCGGCACTACGCCGCCGACTAGGTCATGGGACGCGTCGTGCGTTTCGGTGATGACAAAGTCGAGATTGTCGGGGGCTCCGTCAGGTGACTCAGGCGCAGGGCCCGACGTCAGGCGCTGACCGCAACACGCGCAGAATTCGGTGTCAGCCGCCTGTTCGGTATGGCACTGTGGACATATTTTCAAAGTGAAATCATCCTTTTTTGGGTTCCCCACTACATGTGCGTAATATCGACGGTTCGTGATTTTTCTTTAAATCCGGGCAGTAGACGGGACGTCTATGGAGGGAAGCGGCTGATTTCCAAATAACCGCTTGACAGCCGATTGGCTTTAAGGTTATAATTTTGGTTCTGAGAACGGGAAGGATTAATAGAGATTCGGGAATGTTCCTGAGGAGGAAGAGATAAATGTCGAAGCCCTACAACCGGCTGTGGTTCCCCGCCTTAGCCCTCTCGGTGCTGGCTGTGATTTTCAGTTGCAGTCAGCCGGACGATGTTCTGACGCCGGTATCACGGACAGTTCTCAACTTGGCGGTCGAGCGGCTTCCCACACCACCCGTTGGCATGGTCTATGAACTCTGGGTTTCCGAGGAGGTCGTCCAGGGCTATGATCTTGATCCCGAGACCATCCTGTCGCTGGGCAAGTTCTCCTTTATGACTTCTGACACCCTGATAGCGTTTTTGGAACCGGTAGATACTATGGAGATCGTAAGGGCCGATTCAAATCAGTTTGTTATCGAAGGCGATCTCTTTGCGTATCGGTCGGTCTTTGTATCGGTGGAGCACGTGGATGACCTGGATCCCGACGTGCCGGGGCCGATTATGCTTGTCGGCAACGTAATTCCTCTGGGAGATTTCACCCCGACCCTCAATTTCCCGATTTCGGATGAGCTGTGGGAGAGCACGGTGCAGTACAATCTCGAGGCTGTCTCCGACAACCGCAGCAACGTCAACGACAGCCGCGGCATATGGTTCTGCAGCTACCGCACGACCCTGGATACCATTCCCGATACGCTGAATCTTGACACGATTACTTACCCCTGGATAGTCACGGTAATCCAGCCCGTGATTGAGGACGGCGAGACGCTTAACAAAGACTCGCTCTATGCCGTGCGCCCGTTTACGGTACGGGATATCCAGGTCGTCACGGAAAAAGTGCTCTACGGGCCCGACACCCTTATCCTTAACGTCGACTCCTTCATGCATACCCACGTCACGTTTGTCTTGGAAAGCCTCGCCGACAGTACACCCCCGTTCACCAAACGCGACCTGGATGCCGGGGCGTTTCAGGTGACGGCACCCGGTGATGCATCCCGGGTGGTTCGGTACGACATCTTCACCCAGGGCGAGGAGGGCTACGGCCTGCCGGGCTTCGCCCAGTGGGGCTGGAAATACAAAGGCTGGGCTGTCTCGCCGTACATCCCGACGGCCGGCACCGGTGAGTTCACACCTCCGGCGTGGCCGTACAATACGCCCGAGAGGACCTGGATTCCGGGAGCCGAGGGCGGCCTTGTCACCACCGGGACGTTTACGAGAATCGATACTATCGATGACAACGACCCCTTCACGCTTGACTCGCTCGCCGGTGACCTGCGTGTCGTGGACACGCTCGGCGAAACCACTCTCGTGACTATTTACAAGCGGCCGTACTATCCCGGGGAGGACTTCCTGAACAGCGCTTCACTGCTGGCCCGCTACGGTTTGACCGAAGTCGAGCTCATGCCCGAGGCGGCAAACGGGAGTATCGAGGGGACTGTATTTATCAGCCTGGAGCCGGACAACGGCCTGACGGACTCTACGAATTTCCCGCTGATAGCCTTTATTGGCGAGGTTCCCCCCTTCTACACAGTCTCGGGATTGGCTCGCGACCCCGTGGTTGTCACCATGGTCGGCAAGTATGGCACCGTACCGGGCACGAATCAGGGATTCCCTGAGATAAAGGTCAGGTTCAAGAGGCAGTAGACCGGACGCGGCTGTCATAAGAAAGTATGTAAAGGCCGGCACCTGCGGGGTGCCGGCCTTTTTCGGTGCCTGTTCGGGTGCCGGGCATTGCCGGGAGTTGTAGTGAAACTCGCTGCTGCTTGCACAGTTGTCTGCACCGGGCATCAGAGAGCGAGGCGACGCGCTCTCTGGCCGCCGCCTGACGGACCGCACATTTTCTGTTGCTTGCAAAGGCGTTATGCTGTATACTTAAAGCGAGAAATCAAATCCTCTCGAATTTACATCCACGGGCACGGTTGTTGCGTTTAGCCTGCCCGGAAATGGCTTTTGCCTCTGTAAGCGTCGAATAACTAGGGAGTGGTGTGCGCTGGATCTCCAGCCACCTGACGTTAGAGTCGGGCATCCCCCCTCCACCACTCCCTACTTTTTTTGTCCGTTACCCCGTCAATTCAGATTTCACCGGAATCTGTCGATAGAGACCCTAATCGATGGAGGGTGAACGGTGAACAGGCAGAAATCCGGGGGCCCGGGGATACTCATACGGCTCAGCAACCTGATTGTACTTCAGGTCCTATTCATCTTTGCAGCTCTGGGCCTGATCCTGTTTTATCCGGATCAAGAGCCTGAGGTACGCTACAATTCGGCGCTCATACGAGAACAAATAGAACAGGTCTGCGGCCAGGTGGCCGAGCGGCTGGCCGGTACCGAGGCGCCTGCGGCTGAGGGTCCGGAGATCGTTCCCCTGGCCGAGGTAACGCAGGGTCCGTCACCCATCTCGGCGGCGGCGCTCTATGAGTTGCGCCCGGACGACCCTGGTCAGCCCCGGCCGCTGTTTCACTGGGAGTCAGGATCAGGCTCGTCAGCGGACGGATCTGAGGCCACGCGGGCGCTCGGGACAGTGGATTTTCGGGTCCTCCGGTACGTCGCCGCCCAAGAGGACTGCTACATTCTCACCACCACCGTGACCCCTATGGTCTCGATTCACTACTGTCATATTCCCGGGGACGCTCAATCGCCGCGCGTACTGGCGGCAGCGGTGGATTATGGCGTGTACTATGCGTCTCCGGCCAACGAACGGTATGCGTTCTTCCTGCTGTTCTTGTGCTCCACGCTCATCTCGCTGCTGACCATATACCTGATAGTCAGGAGACTGAAGCGTCCGATGGACAGGCTGATTCACGGCATGGAGAAGACGGCGCAGGGCGAACTGTACTGCCTGGTGGAGAGCGACGGTGACCGTGAACTGAAGCGCCTGACGGACGCCTTCAACCGCATGGCCCAGACGCTGTGGAGCAATCACAAAGCGCTCAAGGATTCCGCCGATCGGCTGAAGAAGTCCAACCTGTCGCTGATCGATTCCCAGATTTTCCTGGCGACCCTTATCAACAGCTCGCCCCTGAGCATCATTGTCTCCGCTCCCAACGGCAGGGTGGTGCTGTGCAACGACCGGGCGACCGGCGATTTCGGTTTCGAGGGCGAGCAGTTGGTGGGGCGCGACATAACGGACCTGCTGCATATCTCCTCAGCGGAATTCACCGAGAACCTGACAACGCTCAACGACAGGTTCGGCTGCGAGGCCCTGTGCCGGCGGTCCGACGGTACGTACTTCCCCGCCTACGTGATCGTCAACCCGATACAGGTCAGTGGAAATACCCCCCAGGGGTATCTATACATTACCAAGGACATCACGGCGAGCAAGGATTTCCAGGAGATGATAATCAGGCTTGACCGGTACTGCACGCGCGGCGAGATGGCCGGTGACATTGCCCACGAAATCAACAACTACCTTGCGATTCTCTCCGGGAACCTTGAATTGCTCCCGCTGCTTCTTCGGAAAGGCGACGCGGAAAAGATCGACAAGAAACTTGACCTGATGAAAGGGACGGTAGACAAAATCGTTCGCTTTGCCAACGGACTCATGGATATCCCTCAGGACGAGGCCCGTCTCGAAGCCTGCAGCCTGAACCAGATCGTCGAGAATGTGGTGGCCTTCCTCAAGCCGCAAAACCGATTCGATGGCATTCATCTGGTCACGAGCCTGGCGCCGGATCTGCCGCTGGCGCACCTTGACCCGGCACAGGTGCAGCAACTGCTCGTGAACCTCCTGTTCAACGCCGCCGATGCCGTCGCCGACGGGGAGGGCGACAGGGAAATCCGCGTCACGACCTCGCTTCAGGCGGGAGAAAAAGGAAATTACGGCCGGGTCGAGGTCCGCGACAACGGGACGGGCGTACCGCCGGAAAAGGTTGACAGCCTGTTCCGGGATCGGTTTACGACCAAGCGAAAGGGTCATGGCATCGGACTGATAACCTGCCGCAAGATTGTTGAGGTCCACGGCGGCCACATCGGTTACAGGTTCGACAACGGCGCCGTGTTCTGCTTTGACACCCCTCTCGAAGCACGTCGGGGTGAAAGGCTGCCTGAGCCGTCGCGCAAGGTACCGGCTGCAACCCCCGGTAACTGATTTTCCTTGCCCTGAATCAGAGGCTCCAATAGCTTAGACGGTATGACTGAACCCTCTGCGCGACTGCAGGTGGCGTTCGATCGCCACGTGGCCTTGATCCTTACGGTGGCCGTGGCGGTGGCGGTGCTGGCGTTAACGGCGATGGCGATCCGCAAGAGCCGCACCGACAGCTTCGAACTGCTCGTGGAACAGGGGCGGGCGTTTACGGAGGCTCTGGCTGAGGCCTCCAGCAACGCCATTGCCGCCGAGACGTTCTATGACCAGCTGCTGCAGAAGCGGTACGCCGATCTGGTTACCTCTCTGACGGAAGAGAATCTCAATCTTATCACGGGGCAGGACCTGTTGCGTTTTGCCGACGCCCATGATCTGTACAGCGTTTACATATACGACAGCAGCGGCCAGATGATCCTCGGGACGACGGCGCGCGGACTTCGCCCGGCCCTGCCCGAGTTCGTGGACAGGGAGGTCAGCCAGTTTTTCTCCGGTCCGCAGATCAGTTTTATCCTGCTCACCGACGAGGAGGACAGCCGGACGCCGATGATGCACTACTACCTCCAGGTGAACAGCCAGCTCGACCGGGTGGTGGTGCTGGCCTGCGACGCTTTGTACTACGGGGAGGCCGTGCGGCAGACGGGCATAGGGTACCTGGCCCAGAACATGGCGCGGGAGAAGGGCGTAGAGTACATCATCTACCAGTCGACCGAGGGAATCATTTTCGCTTCGCGCAAACCCGGGGATCTGCTGGCTATCGAGTCCGACCCCTTCCTGTTACGGGCGCTCGAGAGCGATTCCATACTCAGCCGCCGGTTTGACTTTCAGGGGGAAACGCTGCTGGAGCTCGTCCGGCCCTTTTCGACAGATCGGTTTCCGTTCGGGCTGTTTCGGGTGGGACTTTCTCTGGACCGGTATTATGCCGTGTCGCGCGGGCTGACAATTCAGTTGGCCGTTCTGGCGGCCGCCCTCTTCTGCCTGCTGCTGGTGGTTATCCTGTATCTGAACAGCCGGCACAAGCGCCGGGAACTGGCCCGGGAGTATACGCGCATCAAGTCGGTGACCGACAAGATCTTTGAACAGATGCGCACGGGCGTGGCCGCCGTTGACGGTCACGGCGTGCTGCGTCTGGCCAACGACGCATTTGAACAGATACTTGGATTGACCAACGTCACGGGCAAAGCCTGGTCGAAAGTGGCGCCGGACGAACGCCTGTACCTGGACCCCTTCTTAGCCGGACCGGACCAGGCTGATGAGACCGAGATTACGGTGCAACTGGGCGGCGAGGAGAAAACGCTCCTCGTGGCGCGATCGAAGATCGCCGCAACGGATGCCGACAGTGCTTCGGCCGTGATGGTCGTTTATGACATAACGCGCCTGAAAGAGTTCGAACAGGTTTCGGCGCGGCGGGAACGGCTCTCCGAGATGGGGGATCTCGCGGCGGGGGTCGCCCATGAAATACGAAACCCGCTTAACGCCATCTCGATTGCCGCGCAGCGCCTGGCTGCCGAGTTTACGCCCCGGGAGAACCACGATGAATACCGCACCTTTACCCAGACGATCCGTGGCGAAACCAAGCGGCTCAACGAGATCATTTCCCGTTTCCTGGCCCTCTCCCGTGAGGAGAAGAAAAAGACCGCCCAGGTGCGGCTCGATAAATTCTTTGCCGAGTTGGGAGATCTGCTGCGGGTCGAGGCCGCAAGGCTGAAGATTGAATTGACGTTTGATGTTCCCCCGGGACTGACTCTCACGGCCGATCCTGATCTTCTGAAACAGGTCTTTCAGAACCTGTTCAGCAACGCCAAGGAAGCGATAAACGGACAGCCCGGACGGGTCGCGGTGGAGGCGTCACGCCTTGACGACCAGGTTCGCATTGTCTTCTCCGACAGCGGTCCCGGTATCCCGGAACAAATGCGTGAGAAAGTCTTTGCCCCGTACTTTACGACGAGGGAAACCGGCACGGGCCTCGGGTTGGCCACCGTGGATCGGATAGTGAGTGAATTCGGCGGCACCATGAAGATCGCCGAAAGTCGGTGGGGGGGCGCCGGCGTGATCATTACGTTTCCTGCGGCCGGGTCTGGAGCATAAAAGAAGCGGCCCGTCTTCGGGCCGCTTCTCATTCCATCCTGGCAGACTGGGGCTATTGCCCCACCTGGCTCTTGATCCAGACGGTACTTACGGATTTCGGACGCGTTATGGCAGTGCCGAGCGCGCGGTTGAGCACCAACTGCGAGAGCATCCCAAGCGACCGTGAAACCGAGAACAGCACCGTGTAGTATTCGAATTCCTTGATGCCGTAATGGTACAGAAGCGCACCGGAACCGGCATCGACATTCGGCCACGGGTTGGCCGCCTTGCCGTGCTCTTTGAGCACTTCCGGTACCACCTTGAACACGCGATCAACGGCCTGGAACACGGGATCGGCCTTGAGGTATTTCTTCCCGAATTCATTGAAGGCGGCAAACCGGGGATCGGTCACGCGCAGCACGGCGTGGCCGTAGCCGGGGATTACTTTGCCTGATTTCAGCGTTTCCCAGGCGTAGTCGCGAATCTGCTTCTCCGACGGAACGCCGTTGAACTTGTCAATCGTCTCCAGGATCCACTTGAGGCACTCCTGATTTGCCAGACCGTGCAAAGGACCGGCCAGGCCGTTCAGACCGGCGGACACCGCGTAGAACGGGTCGGACAGCGCTGAACCGACCGTGTGGCACGTGTTGGCTGATACGTTTCCGCCTTCATGGTCGGAGTGCAGCGTCAGGTACAGCCGCATCATCTCGTAGGTCTCGCCCTTCTTGGTCGGCAGCCCGAGCATCTTGGCGTAGTCGGCTCCCCAGTCGAGCTTCTTGGACGGCTCGATAAGGTCGCCCTTCTTGTACCGAATGCGGTAGACACCGGCCGCAATCGTGTGGATGGTGCCGATGATCGTCATGGCATCATCCAGCGTCGGCTCCCAGTATTCCGTCCTGGTCATCCCCTCGGTATAGCGTTTGCGGAAGGCCGACTCGTGTTCCATGGTCAGAATGGCCGTATCGAGCATGGCCATCGGGTGCGAGGTCTTCGGCATTGATTTGAGGACCTTCCACACGTAATTGGGAACTTCTCCGTGCGTCTTCAGTTCCTCCTGGAACTGCTTCAGCTCATCCGCCGACGGTAGCTCACCTGTAAGCAGCAGCCAGAAAACCTCCTCGGGCAGCCGTTCCTTGATTTTCATGATCGGATGGCCGCGGATTATCAGGCCGAGGTCCGGTTCAACAACGGAAGTATCGCACACCATGCCCTTGACGCCGCGCATGCCGCCGATCGCCTGAGCAACCGTGACCTGCGAAATCACCTTATCACGGTGTTCCGAGAGCACTGACTTTCGCTCGTCGCGGATTTTCGGGATAATGATGGCCAGCTTTTCTTTCAACGTCTGGGCCATTGTAGACTCCTCTTGGTTAACGGGTAGATTGGTTGTTGTTTGACCGAATTCCAGTATCAACCGCTGTGCATACGCCGCCAAGTTTAACTAACCTTGTCCTGAAAGTCAAGGGGCCAGCAGGCAAGGAATCCACCCAAAACGCACCTTTCTGCCTCCCGTTTGGAATCAAGTAAGATATCCGCCGAAAGATCTTCTGACGATCCCGGCGACCCCGTCCCGCCGGGCAGCGAGACTGACGCCGACGGCCGGTTCAGCGCGGCCTGACAGGACCCCGCCGTCGCTCCGCCGCCCGGGCCTCGGCCCGCTGCTAAGCTTTTGACCTGTTTGAAGTTGGGCGGAAGCATTGGCGGCACGCCAACCCGCTGAGCTCTCGCCGTTGGGGTGACCCGGACAGGCCGCGTCACCCCGGTGCTTCAGGAGTCGCGCGCCGAGGGTTTGTCCGACGGTTTCTTCTCTGAGGAACCGGTCGATGCGCTCTCGGAAGCGGCTGAAGACGGTTTGTCCTTGGCGGCCTCCGCTCGGTACTGCTTGCTGCGGTAATCGGTGGCGTAGAATCCCGAACCCTTCAAAAGGAAACCGCTTCCCCCGGAGATTACCCGGTGTGTCTTGCCCTGGCAGTTCGGGCAGACCTCTATCGGATCGTCCGTAATGGACTGAAATTCCTCAAATGAGTGGCTGCACGCAGGGCAGTGGTATTGGTATGTCGGCATCTACTATGTTCGCTCGGTACGCCGCGTTCGCTCGTTCAGCCGGTCAGGTAACCGGCAGTGCGTCTCGTGGTCCTGCTTTCTTCCCTGAGATCAACCTTTCATGAGCAAGGCGATAGCACATACGTCGACGATGTCATCGACCGTGCAGCCGCGCGAGAGATCGCTGGCGGGCTTGGCCAGTCCCTGGATGATCGGTCCGGCGGCCGTGGCGTTGGCCAGTCGCTGCGTCAGCTTGTAGGCGATGTTTCCGGCGTCGAGGTCCGGGAATATCAAAACATTGGCATCGCCGGCGATAATGGAGCCGGGAGCCTTCTTGCGCCCGACCTCGGGGACAATGGCGGCGTCGGCCTGCAACTCACCGTCAACCTTGAGTTCCGGGTGGTCCCGCCTGAGGTTTTCCAGCGCCGCCAGGACTTTGTCGACGTCTTCATGTTTGGCCGAGCCCTTGGTTGAAAACGACAACATGGCCACCCGTGGTTCCTCGCCGATGATGTTGCTCATTGTTTCGGCCGTCGACACGGCGATCGACGCCAGTTGCTCGGCGGTCGGGTTGGGAACAACCCCGCAGTCGCCGTAAACGAACACCTTGTCCTTTACGCCTCGGTACTCGGGGAGAGTCATGATGAAAGAACTGGAAACCGTGCTGATACCTTTCTTGAGTCCGATCACCTGGATGGCCGCCCGGAGAACGTCGCCCGTCGTATTGACCGAGCCTGCCACGGAGGCATCGGCTCTGTCGTTGCGCACGAGCATGGCTCCGAAGAAGAGCGGCTGCAACATGGTGCTTTGGGCCTGTTCCTTGGTGATTCCCTTTTCCCGGCGGATTTCCATGAACTGGGCGACGTAATCGGCGTAGTCGGGAGACTTGGCCGGATCGATCACCCGGACTTTGCCCAGGTCAAGGCCGTACTGGCCGGCCAAATCCGCAATCTCTTTCTCGTTGCCCAGCAGAATAACGGAGGCCATCTGCTCGGCCACCATCTTCTTTGCGGCCTGGATCATGCGCGGTTCGGTTCCTTCCGGAAGAACCACACACCGCCCCTTTGCTTTTGCTTTTTCCTTTATTGTCGATATGGCACTCATCACAAGCTCCTACCGCCGTTGATCGGCATTCCTCCTGTTGTTGCGTTCCTACACGAACTGATCTCTCAGTTCCGGGTCCGATAGGTATGCTTCTATGAAGGGATCGATGTCTCCATCCATCACGGCCTGTACGTTGGACGTCTCCCATGACGTACGGTGGTCTTTGACCATGTTGTATGGATGAAAGACGTACGAACGAATCTGCGATCCCCATTCGATTTTCTTTTTGGCCTTTTCGAATTTTTCCCGCTTTTTGGCTTCCTCTTCACGGCGCAACAGATACAGGCGCGCTTTGAGGACGGTCATGGCGGAGTCCTTGTTCTTGTGCTGGCTGCGCTCCGACTGGCAGGTGACCACGGTGCCCGTGGGAACGTGCGTCAGGCGCACGGCCGACGAGGTCTTGTTCACGTGCTGACCGCCGGCACCCGAGGCCCGAAACGTGTCCACCCTGATGTCCTCATCCTTCAGGTCGATTTCGATGTTGTCCTCAACGACCGGGTAGACGTGTACGGATACAAACGAGGTGTGCCGCCTGGCGTTGGCGTCAAAGGGGGATATGCGCACCAGGCGGTGCACGCCCGATTCCGCCCTGAGGAATCCGAACGCATACTCGCCCTTGATCTCCAGGGTGGCGGATTTGAGCCCCGCTTCGTCACCGGGCTGGTAGTCCATCAACTCGATTGCAAAATCCTTCCGCTCCGCCCAGCGGTTGTACATGCGAAACAGCATTTCCGCCCAGTCCTGTGATTCCGTCCCCCCGGCCCCCGGGTGAATAGTGACAATCGCGTCCCGGTGATCGTCCTGTCCCGACAGGAGAGCCGCAAATTCCAGTCTGGTGACCTCAGCGGCAACGGATTTCATAGAGGCCGCCAGTTCCCGGGTTTCTTCGGAATCCTCCTCGACGATCCCCAGCAACTCTTCGACGTCCGACAGTTCTCCCAGTGCACGGTCCACGTGTTCGACCCATTTCTTGTGCTGCGAGATTTCCTTGAGGACCGCCTGGGCCTTCTGGTTGTCGTCCCAGAACCCCGGTTGCGTTGTGTTTTCCTCGAGTTTGGCTATCTTCTTGCGGCGACCGTCGAGGTCAAAGATACCTCGCTAACTTCTGGAGTTTCTCCGTGAGTTCGGGTAGTTGGCTTCTCAAATCCGCTATCACGATTACCTTTCGCTCCTCTCTGTTCGCACACAGGTGCCGAATATATGCTAAATACTCCACGACGTCAATCCCAAAGGCTCCGACCGGTGCGCCCGCAGGCCTGAAGACCGCACTGCCCGAACCGACAGAATAGAGTTGACAGGGATAGTCTATGTTGTATTTTCAACGCCGTGGCAAGAAGGCTTGAGACACTTGTGGTGGGGCCGTTCGAGGTGAACTGCCACCTGTACTGGGACCCGGACAGCCGCCAGGGAATCATCATCGACCCGGGCGCCGAGGGAGACCGGATTCTGGACGCAGTCCGGGCCGGTGAATTTGAACCGCGCGCGATACTCCTCACCCACGGTCACGCCGATCACATTGCCGCCATTCGCGCGGTCAAAGAACGCTTCGACATCCCCTTGTATATCGGAGACGGCGAGCAGGGGCTGCTGGCTGATCCCAACGCCAATCTCTCGGCTCTCATTGCCGACCCGGTCATGGCGCCCGAACCGAACCATCTCGTCACCGATGACCAGGTGCTGTCGCTGGGAGCGATGGCGCTGAGAGTCCTGGCTACGCCCGGTCATTCGCCCGCCGGTGTCTGCTACCTGGATGAAACGGAAGGCGTGCTGTTCTGCGGTGACACCCTCTTTGCAGGCTCCATCGGCCGCACGGACCTGCCCGGAGGGTCGCTCAAGCTCCTGCTGGAATCCATCGGCAGCAAGATCCTGTCACTTCCCGACGGCGTTATCTGTTGCCCCGGTCACGGGCCGCAGACCACGGTCGGCGCCGAACGGGTCGGAAATCCGTTTCTCGTGGGGGGATCATTTGCCTGACACGCCCAAAATCGAGCCGCTGCACCTGCAGGGCCTGTCGGACTACCATTGTCACTGCGATTACTCCGTCGATGCCGTGGGGACGGTGGACGAATACTGCGACGCGGCGATCCGGCGCGGTCTGGCCGAAATCTGCTTTACCACCCATTACGACTTCAATCCTCGATCGGACCGCCAGGCCAACTTCATCGTGGTCAGGGGAGACAAGCGGCCGACCGGTCCCGAAAGCCTGGCGCCTTACGTAAAGGACGTCCGTCGCGCGGCTGACCGGTTCCTGCCCGAAGGACTGTCGGTGAAACTCGGCGTGGAGTTCGGCTGGTTCCCGGGGTGCCAGGAAGACGTCCGTGCGGTCATAGATCGATTCTCTATCGAGTATGCCCTGTGCGGCATCCACGAGCTTGACAACATCTGTCTCTGTTGCCGCGCCCACGTTGAACGGTGTTTCAGCCGGTTCTCGGTGGAGGAGGCGGTTGAGGCGTACACCGCTCACGTAATTCAGGCCGCGAAAAGCGGGTTGTTTGACACCATTGCGCACCTGGATTATGTCAGACGATACGGGCTTGACTATTACGGGCCCTCACTGGACAGTGTTTTCGAGAGCCGCCTGCCCGACATTTTTGGCGCCCTGAGATCGAGCGGCACGGCGCTGGAGATCAACACGGCGGGCCTTCGTCATGGGGTTAAAAGTTACTACCCGAAGATGAACGTTGTCAACGCCGCCACGCGGTCCGGGGTCGCCGTGCAATATATTGGCTCCGATGCGCACCGCCCGGACCAGGTAGGTTTCGACTTTGACGGAGCCGGGGCGCTGGTGGCCGGTTCGATCGGCTGGTGCGACGATCTTTAACGTGCCCTGTGTCCCGAATGCCAGCCAAGCGCAACAAGAAACTCCGGAGGTCGTTTTACGATCGGCCAACCCTCGAGGTGGCGCCTGATCTATTGGGTATGTACATCGTGTACCGTTCACCGGGCGGCATCATGTCGGCGCGGATAGTCGAGGTGGAGGCGTACATTGGCCGGGACGATCCGGCCTGCCACGCAGCGGCGGGACCGACCCGGCGCAACCGGGTCATGTTCGGCCCACCGGGTTTCAGCTACATTTACTTCATTTACGGGATGTACCACTGCCTCAATTTCGTGACCGAGGCCGAAGGCTTTCCGGCGGCGGTGCTGCTTCGAGCCGCCGAACCCTGCGACGGGCTGGAGACAATGCTGAGCAACTCCGGCAAGCGGCAGGTGGAAGGGCTTCTGGGTGGTCCCGGTAAATTTTGCCGCGCCTTCGGCCTGACGCGGGCGCAAAATGGTCTGGACCTGACGGGGGATCAACTGTTTCTTGAAGATCGAGGCGAGGCCAGGCCGACTGTCGCCCGCTCACCCCGGGTGGGAGTAACCAGAGCTGCCAGGAGGCAGTGGCGCTTTCAAGTCGCAGGCCCACCGAAAGCATCCGGTGGCTGACGCCTTGCCACAAGGGTGCGCACAGGAGAACAGGACGTACGCATGTTTGGACAGGATTTTCTTCACAAGGCCCTGATCGGCGCCCCGATAATTCTGTTTTCGCTGACCGTACACGAGTTCTTTCACGCCTGGTCAGCGTTCAGGTTCGGGGACACCACCGCTCGCGACCAGGGTCGGCTGACACTCAACCCGCTGGCCCATCTCGATCTGACCGGCGTGCTGGTCATGGTCGTGTCGCAATTCCGGTTCGGCTGGGCCCGGCCGGTGCCGGTTAACCCATTGAATTTGCGCAACCCGCGCGTGGCCAATCTCTGGATCTCGGCGGCGGGGCCGTTGTCCAACGTTGGGCTGGCCGTGATCGCGGGGTTGGTCTATCGCTCCGTCCTTGTGCTCGATCTGGCTCTGCCGCCCATGTTTATCGAGTTTCTTACTACGGCGGTGGCGATTAACATCATTCTGGCGTTTTTTAACCTGGTCCCGCTGTTTCCTCTGGACGGGTCTCACATTCTGAAGTCCCTGGTGGGGTACGATGTGGCCGCGAGGATAGAGCGATTCGACCGTTTCGCCCCCTTTGTGCTCATCCTGCTGGTCATCACGGGGGTGCTGTGGATATTTCTCTGGCCCCCGGTGGCTGTGATTATCAGTCTTATCCTGGGGCAGTGAGCTTGCGCCGGCGGGGTAAGAGCAGGCGAAAAACAGCAGAGAGGATCGTGACAAAGACTGTGTTCAACAGAACAACGATACCGGCGGCAGTCCTGCTTGCTCTCTGCATCGGTTGCGGCGGTTCCTGGCAGTCGATACCGCCGGGACAGGACGGGCCGGCAGGCCGGGAATCTGTTCTTGCCGACGCCTACCTGTTTGACTGCAAGGTATATCGGCGTGGTAAGCCGACCACCGTGAGGCTGGAGGTTTTCTCCACCGATTCGATCACGGCCCTCGGGGGCAGGGCGTATCTGGGCAAGGGCGCCCTGAAAGGAATACTGACGCCGAACAGACTTACACTTTATTTTCCGACGCGTAACGAGTACGTAGACCAGCCCGTTGAAGAGGCCGTCACGTCGTCAGATTGCCCTATCCGGCCCGGCGACTTCGGCTTATCTGACCTTTTGAGCCGTCGGCCGGACTCGCTGGGCTTTGGCGCGGGCATTCAGGTTGTCCGCAGGAATCCGACTGAAACCTCACGCCCGGAGTTCGCCGTCTTTGACGAGGCCTGTAGCTGGCGGTTGGAACTGACGTACGACCGGCAGGGGGCGGGCTGGCGGCTGGCCAGGCTGGAGTTCAGTGACGGTGCGGACCTGCGGGTGCTCGCCAAGCGTCGCCGCTTCAAAGCACGGGCAAACGTACAAGCGGGCAAGTTCCAGGTCGAAATCCCCGCCGGCGCCGTGCGTGTGTCACCGTGACGGCACATTCTTGTGCGGTGTTGACAACCCTCGACAGATTAGTGATGTTAATAGCTTGCGTGGGAATTGGAGCCCGTAAGTGAACCTTTATCGACGAACATTCTCGATCATCAAGCCGTATTGGAAGCACCTGGTCACGGCCTCGCTGTCGGCGGCCCTGCACGCCTTGTTTGCGGCTCTCATGATCTGGATGGTCGGTCCGTTGCTCATGACCCTCTTCCAGGTGGAGTCTATTCCGGGTGTGACCGAAGAGCGCACGGAAATCCGTGAGCCGGCCTCGTCGCAGCCGGGGATGCCGCTTTCTGGCGGCGGCACGGTTTCCCAAGTTTCCGGTTCAATCCACGCGGTCAAAGAATGGATGAAGGAGCGGGTCGCCACCGTCGTCGAGACCGAAACGCGCCGGGACACGCTGGTCAGGTTTTGCTGGCTGATCCTGGCGATTGTGCTGGCCAAGAACCTGTTTCTGTACCTTCAGGGGTTCTTCATGGCCTACGTGCAGCAGTCGGTGATGCGCCGCTTCAGGGATGAGCTGTTCACCAAGTACCAGCGTTTGTCGCTGGACTATTTCCACAGCCGCCGCACGGGACAGATCATCTCGCGGGTCACCAACGACGTGGAGGTGTTGAACAACTCAATCGATATCGGTTTCAATCGCCTTGTGACCGACGGACTCCAGGTGGTCCTGTTTTCCGCGTTCCTCGTGGTGCTGAGCTGGAAGCTGACACTGCTGGCGACGGTCATACTGCCGGCCGTGTTCGTGTTCATCTGGTTTGTGGGCAAGAAACTGCGCAAGTACTCGGAGCGCTCGCAGGAGCGGATGGCGGACGTCAACTCGGTGCTGGAGGAGACGGTCAGCAACATACGAATCGTCAAGGCGTTTTCCATGGAGAAGTTCGAGACGAGGAAGTTCCTGAGGTCGACGTACAACTACTTCCGGGCCCTGGTGCGCATGACGCGTATTCGCCACCTCGCCTCGCCTATCAACGACACGCTGGCCACGATTGCCGGCGTTATCATTCTCCTGTTCGCCGGGGCGCGCATTATCGCCGGCACCGGGGAGCTTGACGCCGGTGATTTCATGACCTTCATCCTGGCCATGTTCTCCATGATCAAGCCGGTCAAGTCGCTCAGCCAGATCCACATGAAGCTGCAGGAAGGAATGGCCGCCAGCGAGCGCGTTTTTGACGTCCTGGACGCCGAGGAGAAAATCAAGGACACCCCCGGTGCCACGACCATCGGACGGTTCGAGAATTCCGTAGTCTACGATGACGTGTCGTTCAGCTACAATCCCCACGAGCCGGTGCTGAGGGACATCTCGTTTGAGGTGAAAAGCGGTGAGGTCGTGGCCCTGGTCGGGCCCTCGGGAGCAGGGAAGTCAACGCTCTTTGACCTCCTGCCCCGCTTTTACGATCCGCAGGCGGGAAGGATTCTGATCGACGGGCACGACATACGCGACGCCACGATCGCGTCGTTGCGCGGGTTGATGGGGATCGTAACGCAGGAGACGTACCTGTTTAACGACACCATCAGGAACAACATCGCATACGGCCTGAACGGGGTCGTGGACGAGCGGGTCGAGGAAGCGGCGCGGATGGCCAATGCCGACGAGTTTATCACTCAGTTCGAGGATACCTATGATACCGTTGTGGGCAATCGCGGCGTGATGCTTTCGGGCGGACAGCGGCAGCGCATCGCCATCGCCAGGGCGTTGCTGAAGAATCCGCAGATACTCATATTCGACGAGGCGACCTCGGCGCTGGATACGGAGTCCGAGATCCTGGTTCAGGAGGCTATAGATCGCCTCATGCGAAACCGAACCACTCTCGTCATCGCGCACCGGCTGTCGACAATCAAGAACGCCGACCGAATCATGGTCATTGACCACGGCAGGATCGTGGAAAGCGGCCCTCACGACAGCCTGATGCAGCGCGACGGCCTGTACCGGCGGCTTTACCTGATGCAGTTTCGGGACGTATCATGAACATTCTCTTCCTTGACGCCATCGACAGGGATACGTTCGGGGGCTATGAGAACTGGATTCTTCTCACTGCCCGGCACATGCAAATGCGGGGGCACCGGGTGACCGTGGCGGGGCGGGCGGGATCGGAATACCTGCGCCGTGCCGGCCTGCTCTCGAACGGTATCGATATTCTGGAGGTGGCTATCGGCGGCGATTTCAATCCCGCCACGATATATCGGCTCAAGTCGTTCCTTGACCGCAGAGACGTCGACGTGATGACGGTAAACTTCAACAAGGACGTCCGGCTCGGCGGCCTGGCCGCCAGATGGCACGGCGGCACCTCGGTGATCTGGCGGCTCGGCCTGGATATTACGAAAAACGGCCTGGTTCACCGTCTCCTGACTCCGCACCTGGTCGACGGGGTCATCGTTCCGTCACAGGCGCTGAAGCGTCAGGTGATAAGGCACGGGTACCTGACCGATTCCCTGGTGCGGGTCATCCACAACGGCACCGAGATCAAGGACTTTGCCCGGCCCGATCCGGCGGCGGCGCGCCGTCTGAGAGAGGCATACGGCCTGCCGGAGCAAAGCGTGGTGGCGGTCACGGCAGGCAGGTTCGTCGACCAGAAAGGGCACGTGTACCTGGTCGAAGCCGCGCCCGAACTGATCAGGCGGCACCCCGACCTGCGCTTCCTGTGGCTCGGGAACGGCCCGCTGGAGGGCATGTTGCGGGCAAGGCTGGATGAACTTAAGCTCAGCGATTACTTCGTGTTTGCGGGCATGCTTGATAACATCGACACTCCGCTGGCCGGAGCGGATTTCATGATCCACCCGGCCGTCGAAGAGCCCTTCTCGCATGCCATCCTGGAAGCTATGCGGGCCGGCCTGCCGATCGTGGCTTCCCGCGTCGGCGGCACTCCCGAGGCGATAATCGATGGCGAGACCGGTTTCCTGATCTCACCGGGGCAACCACTTGCCCTTGTGAACGGCGTTGACAGGTTACTGGCGGACAGAGACAACCTTCACCGGCTGGGCCTTGCGGGACAGAAGCGGTGGCGGCAGAACTTCACGATCGAGCGAATGGTGGACAAGGTCGAAGAGTACTTCTCGTTCGTAGCTCGAAAGGGGGAGGTTCGTGAACCGGCTTAAACCGCTCGAGAAGTGGTTCAAAGCGGCCTTCTTCGGCGTCTTCCGCCGCTGGCTGCGCAAGGGGCAGAAGGACTTCCGCCCGCTCGACGGCCGGCGGATCCGGTCGGTGCTCTTTCTGAGGCCGGAGAAGATCGGCGACATGGTTATTTCATTCCCGGTCTTTGACGGTCTGAGGAAGCACTTCCCGCACATTCGCATCGCCATTCTCGGTTCGCCCCGCAACTACGAGATCATTCGTGACGACCCCCGGTTCGATACGGTCTACCTTTACCGTAAGAACGTCATCGGCGACCTGTTCACCCTGCTGGCCATGCGGCGCGGCGGGTACGACTGCGTCGTGGACATGATCGGGAACGACTCGGTGACGGCGCTGTTTCTGTCTCAGCTCTGTGCCGACGGCAAGCCGAGAATCGGCGTGGGCAAGAAGGCGTACCGCGAGTACTATGATTTCAATTACGATCACCGCATGGGTAATACCGGGCACATCATTGAAAACACGCTCAAGCTGCTGACCGCCCTCGGCATCGACACCGACACCGTCGACCCTTACGCGATTCCGCATATCCGCCAGGAGGCGTGGAAGAAAATCGATGCCTTCCTGGCAGATGTTTCCGGGAGTCCCCGGCGGCCCGTCGTAGGCTACAACCTGTCGGCCGGATCGCGAACACGACTGTGGGCGAAGGAGAAATCGCTTGAGCTTATTCAGCGCATATGCGACCACGTTGAGGATTGCAGGGTCATTCTCATAACGTCTCCGGCCGATCGGCGGCGCGGCGATGAACTGCAGCGGCTCCTGGACCGGGACGGCATCCTCCAGTCGCCGCCGAATCTGAGTTTGACGGAGGTTTCGGCCCTGGTGGCCCGGCTTGATCTCCTGATTTCGCCTGACACGTCGCTGGTGCACATCGCCCGGGCGTTCAAGGTCCCGGTGGTCGGCCTGTACAGCCGCTACATGAAAAATTTCCTGCTCTGGCGGCCGTACGGCCAGGAGGTAGGGGCGGTCGTGTCCGGCAACGATGACAACATTTTCGACATCACCGTCGACCAGGTGTTCGGCGTGTTCACCCAGGTGCTTGAGCGATTCGAGGTGGTGAGGTCATGAGCAGGCTGTCGGTGGTGGTGATAACGAAGGACGAGGAGAGCAACCTTGGCCGCTGCCTGGCCTCGGTGGCATGGGCTGACGAGATTGTCGTCGTTGACAACCAGTCGACCGACGATACCCGGGAGATTGCCGCCGATTTCGGCGCCAGGGTGTTCTGCCGGGAGTGGCGCGGTTTTGGTCCAGCCAAGCAGGAGGGTGCCGGCCACGCCACCGGCGACTGGATCCTCTCGCTGGACGCCGACGAGGAAGTGACGGTGCCGCTCGCTGACGAGATTCGGCGTGCCATTGGCGACCACGGCGGGACGGTCGGCTACCTGATCCCGCGGCGAACCGAGTTTCTCGGCCGCTGGATTTACCACTGCGGCTGGTATCCGGATCCCGTCCTGCGTTTATTTCGCAAGGACAGCGGTTCGTTCAACGATGCGGTCGTTCATGAACGGGTTGAGTTGGAAGGTCCGGTCGGCCGTTTGAAATGCGAGCTTCTTCATTACAGCTACCCGTCGCTGGAGAAGTATTTCGACAAGTTCAATAGCTACACGAGCCTGGCAGCCGAGGAAGCTTACAAAAACGGCCGGAAGGCTCTGCTTCTCGATCTTGCGGTCAGGCCGATCAGCGCTTTTGTAAAGCACTATTTCATCAAACTCGGGTTTCTCGACGGAGTAGAAGGGTTTCTTGTTTCGCTGCTGTCGTCAGGATACGTGCTGGTGAAGTATGCGAAACTGCGGGACCTTACTCGCAAGAGAAGGACCGCTCAAAGGTAAGACATGGCCAGGGAGCTCGACATACAGCCCGGCGACCGCATTCTGGTCAGCCGCACGGACAGGCTCGGTGATCTGATCCTGGCGCTGCCGTTCGTGGAAACGCTCAAGCTGCGGTACCCGGAATGCCGGATCGACGTACTGGCGTCGCTTTACGCGTCGCCCATTCTCGAGAACAACCCGCGCATTGACGGTATAGCGCGCGTCCAAAACGATCAGCTCATCATAAGCCGCAACTACAAGAAGGAGCTGCTGAGGAAAATCCGGCGGGCCGGTTACAAGGCCGTGGTGGTCCTGTACCCGGAGCGCCGCGTTTCGCACCTGCTGTATAAGGCCGAGGTGCCGAACAGGATCGGTACGGCGGGGCGGCTGCACTCGTTTCTCTTTAACCACCATCTGTACCACTCCCGCAAAGCGAACCGGAAACACGAGTTGGAGTACAACCTGGACTTTCTCAAGTTCTTTCGCGACGGTTCCACGGTCATTACGCCGGTGGTTCACCCCAAGGATAAAGAGATTCACAACGCCCGGCGTATACTTCGCGAGCACGGTGTCTCGGGTGATTTTGCCGTTATTCATCCGGGTTCCGGGGGATCGGCTCACGCCTGGTCGGCCGAGAACTTCCTGCGCGTCTGTCCGCTTCTGGAGAAGGCGGGTCTGCAGGTCATAGTCTCCGGTACGGAAGAAGAGGGCCGCCGGTATGAAGAACTGGCCGGCGAGCTTGATATACGGTTACGGATGATCACGGGCCGCACCGAGTTAAGGACGCTGGCCGCCGTTCTGGCGCAGGCCAGGGTTGTGATCGCGAACTCGACGGGTCCGCTGCATCTTGCTGCCGCCGTAGGAACGCGGGTGGTGGGCCTGTACCCGCTCCAGAAAGTCATGTCACCGCGCCGGTGGGGGCCGCGCGGAGCCGGACATCGAGTCATTCAGCCGGCCAGCCCGGACTGCCAGTGCCCGCCGGGAAACTGCACGTGCATGACCACGATTTCCATCGAGCGCGTCGCTGCAGAAGCGCTCGCTGCGATAGGGGAGATGTAGCCGTGGCGCAGACGTGGGAGCCGATGAACCTCGCCCAGTTCATAATTCACATCGAGTCGTACAACTCGAACGTCGACATTCCGCTGATAAAGAAGGCCTACGAGTTCTCCGACGCGGCACACGCCGGCCAGAAACGGTCGTCGGGCGAGCCGTTCATCGAGCATTGTCTCGAGGTTGCCTTTATCCTGGCCGAACTGCACATGGACTCGGCCACCATCACCGCCGGTCTGCTGCACGACGTGGTCGAGGACACCGAGTACACGATTGAGAATATACGCCGGGAATTCGGAGACGAGATCGCCGAGCTCGTGGACGGCGTTACGAAGATCGGAGCCGTGCAGTTCACGTCGGTCGAGGAACAGCAGGTCGAGTACTTCCGCAAGATGCTTCTGAGCATGGCCAAGGACATCCGGGTCATCATTATCAAGCTGGCCGACCGTATGCACAACATGCGTACGTTGAGCCACCTGCCACAGGAGAAACAGCGGCGTATCGCCCAGGAGACGACCGACGTCTATGCGCCGCTGGCCCACCGTCTGGGAATCAACCGGGCCAAGGTGGAGCTTGAAGACCTCTCGCTCAAGCACCTGAACCCCAGGGTATATCAGCAACTGGTCACACTGGTCAAGGAACGCAAGGAGGAGCGCGAGGACTACCTGGCCGAGGTCGTCGGCCCGCTCAAGGAAGCCCTGGCCAAGGACGGCATAATCGCCTCCGTTCACGGGCGCGCCAAACACCTGGATTCCATCTACCGCAAGATTCGCCTGCGCAACGTACCCTTTGAAGAGATCTACGATCTGCTGGCCATCCGCGTGATCGTCAACTCCGAGCGCGAGTGCTACCACGCCATGGGGATAATTCACTCCATGTGGAAACCGGCGCCGGATCGCTTTCACGATTACATCGCCAATCCGAGGCCGAACGGCTACCGGTCGCTGCACACCACCGTCTACGGTCCGCGCAAGAAGACCGTGGAGGTCCAGATTCGCACCCATCAGATGCACCACGTTGCCGAGAACGGCATTGCCGCGCACTGGCTGTACAAGGAAGGTCGCCGCGGGATGAGCAAGGATGACCAGCAGGTGGCGTGGCTGCGCAACGTCCTCGAGTGGCAGAAGGACATGACCAACCCGGCCGAGTTTATCGAGTACCTCAGGATGGACCTGTACTCGGAGGACATCTTCGTATATACGCCCAACGGTCGGCTGATCAACCTTCCCCGGGGCGCGACGCCGCTCGATTTCGCCTTTCAGGTGCATACGGAGATCGGCCTGCACTGCGCCGGCGCGAAGATCAACGGCCGGCTGCAGCCCCTCTCGACACGGCTCAGGTCGGGTGATCAGGTGGAGATAATCACCAACCCCAACCGGACGCCCTCCCACGACTGGTTGAAGCTCGTCAGGACGTCGGCCGCGCGCACGAAGATCCGACGCTGGCTGAAGCAGGCCGGGTTTGAGCAGTCACTGAACCTGGGCCGGGAAATCATCGGACGCAAGCTCAAGGAACATCGCGTACCGATGCCCGACGACGCGTTACTCCAGGAATACGCGGAGCAGCTCAACCGCAAGTCCGTACCCGATCTCTTTGCGGCCATCGGTAACGGCTCCATGGGGGCGAACAGGCTCATGCGGCTTATCATTCCGGAGGAAGAGAAGGACACCGCCGGATTCGTCGGCCGGGTGATAGAACGCCTTCGCCGGTCCAAGGGCGTCAGGGTCCAGGGACTGGAAAACATGATGTTCCGCTTTGCCGGTTGCTGTCAGCCCGTCCCCGGGGAGGATATAGTCGGTTTTATCACGAGGGGCCGCGGCGTCACTATCCACCACGCCGAGTGCCAGGTGGCTATCGACCTCGGCAACAGCAACCCCGAACGCAAGATTGCGGTAAGCTGGGACGCCGGCAAGGATCAGTGGTTTATCGTGCAGCTCGACCTGGTGACGGAAGATCGCAAGGCCATGCTCCGGGATGTCACGCAGGCGATCGCGGATTCAAACACCAACGTCAGGGGCGCGGAGATGAAAACCACCGACGACGGGACGGCGGTCGGACGTTTCGTGCTGGAGGTCTCCAACCTGTCACACCTGAACCGCATCATCGACAAGGTGAAGAAGGTAAAGGGGGTCGTCTCCGTCAAGCGGGCGCGCAAACGCGAGTTCTCGACGTAGGCTGCGGAACCTTTCCTGTCCCGGTGTGGCCGTCCGGCGCCCGGGCGCTACTTGAACTCAACCGGCAGAGCCAGCGTATCGTTGTCGCGCTCGACCAGCAAAGTGGTCGTGTCTCCCTTTCGGAACTTGCCCAGTGCGTTCATGTACGTGTAGATGTCGTCGATCACGAGAGCGCCCATTTTGATGATGACGTCGCCTTTTATCAGACCGGCTCTCTCGCCGGGGCCGTCGGCCGACACACCGTCCACACCCAGGCCGCGAAGTTCGGAGATGAAGTCCGGCATGATGCCGAGGGTGACTGAGTAGGCGCCGCGCCTTCTGCCCGTGTCCTCGTGCTTGGTCCGTTGAAACGCCAGAAGACCGTCGTACCCGTCGAAATGGGTGACGATGCGGTCCACCAGTCCCGCTACCCGGACTATGCCCTCCAGGTCGATCTTGTCCACCACGTCGTCCGGCGTATGGTAATCCTCGTGAGCCCCCGTAAAGAAATACAGAACCGGGATGCCCATGTTGTAGAAGGCGGTGTGATCGGAAGGGCCGGTGCCGGATTCTTTAAGGGCGAGCTTGATATCATCCACCTGCAGACTATCGAAGAACGTCTTGAACTCGGTGCAGGTCCCGGTGCCGAAGATGGCCAGTCCTTTCTCCTGGTCCTTGAGCCGACCAATCATATCCATGTTTATGGTCATCCGGACCGTGGAGGAATCGACCGGCATGTTTCTCACGAAGTGACCTGATCCCAGCAGGCCCTTTTCTTCGCCCGTGAGGGCGACAAAGAGATACGTGTATTTAAGCCGGCTCCGCTCGGCGCTGTACCGGCGGGCCAGTTCGAGCAGGGCGGCCACTCCGGAGCCGTTGTCATCGGCCCCGTAATGGATCTTCCTGGGCTCCTCGAGGTAGCGTGACGTCGGCCCGCCCCAGCCGAGATGATCGTAGTGAGCGGTGATAACCACAGCCGTGTCGTTGTCCGAAGGCAGGCAGGCCACGACGTTGTATCCGGTATCGCGCACGGCAATCAGCTCCGTTTGACCGGACGCGTTCACCAATCCGGGGTGGGCCAGGTCGAGGCCCAGTTTCTCCAGCCCTTTCCGACGAAGCCAGATCACGGGAATATCCTTGGGCGTAACGTGACCGCCCGCGATTGCGATCATGGTGTCGTCGTGATCCTCCGGCGTGTAGAAAAACACTCCTGTCGCCTTGTGATCCAGGGCCCGGGCAATCTTGTCGGTCAGCGAACTACAGGCGCTGAAGTCGACCGCGGAACTATCCTCTGATTCGGGTGCGTGCCGCTTTACAATGACAGCTTTGCCTTCGACGTCTCTCCCCGCATAGTCGTCGTAACTGGAATCCTCCAGAGTGATGCCGTAATCGACAAAGATGAAGTCGTCGAACTGAAAAGTCGTGCTTGCCGACTGCAACAGGGGTTCAAACTCTTCGTGAAGTATTAGCTCGACTTCGTTGATTGCCAAGCGGTTACGCTCGCCGACCTCGATCTTGTCGGTGAACTCGAACTCCTGAAGCCAGGACCCGGTATCTCCCTTCGGCTGCAGGTCCGCAGACTCGAAGACTGAGACGATGTAGGCGGCCGCCTTGAATTCCCCCGGCTCGCCGGTCTCTCGGCCTTCCAGCGAGTCGGAGGCCAGAACGGAGATATGCTTGTAAATCGAATCGGCGCTGATGGTGTAACCAAATGCCGCTGCCGGGTACAGAACCAGGGCGAGCAGAGGAACAATTGTCAGGACGAGGGTGTTTCTTTTCATATGCTTCTCTTATGAATGGTCCAAAATCAGAGCCGGAAGGTAGGAGATTGTCACGGCAGTGTCACGTCTTAATTGACCTGTATAGTCTTCAAAACAATTGCCGGCTTTGACTGGTAACGTATATTATGCCGAAAATGCTCCGAGAGGTGACGGTTCAGTGAATCTTAGCAAATGTCCCAACTGTGGTGCGGCTCCCGGGGGCCGGCCGAAGTTCTGTCCCGAATGCGGAACGCCGCTGTCGGATCGGAAGAGACCGACCCGGAACGCCAGGCATGGCAGAAGATCAGCCACCGTCGACCGGTGGGGCTGGGTGATGATACTCGGTGCTCTTGTGATCGTGACCGCAGGGTATTTCGTTTTCAAAGGCGCCGGGCGGGCTTCGACGTCCTCGGAACGTCCGGAAACGTCGCAAGAAGGAACCGCAGCGGCTATGACGAGCATGCTCGATCAGCTTCCCAACGATTACGCCACCCTTGTGAGCATGGGTAACCAATTCATGGACGAGAGGAACTTCACGGTCGCCGCCGAGATCTACCGGAGGGCGCTGTCAATCGATGGAACGTCCCCGGACGTGCGCACCGATTACGGTGCCTGCCTGCACGGGATGGGTCTTGCCGAGCAGGCACTCCAGGAGTTCTCTCAGGTTGTGCGCAACCATCCCGAGCACAGCGTCGCGCATTACAACCTCGCGATTGTATACAATGAACTCGGCCAGATCGACTCGGCCCGCTACTACTGGCAAACGTTTCTTGACCTTGAACCGGATGGCCGTGGGTCAGACGCAGCGCGGCAGTACCTTAAGGGCCTCGAGGGGTAGAAGCGTCGCCGGCCTCCGGGCCGGACTGAAGGCGACTGGGCCTCGACTCGGGTCGCGATCCCCGGTGCGAACATGTTTGGGTTCCTGATCTTCTGTCCTGACGGCGGCGGATGCCTGCTGCCGCTCGCGTGTTTTTTCCCTTGAACGACCGGTGGGGCTGCGTTTTCTTAAAGGTATGAGGGCTTCCGTTGTCAAGGCGCGGGCATGGCTGGACGCAGCCATCGACTTTGCTTTTCCTCCGCTCTGTCTCGGATGCGGGGAATTCGTTCCAGAGGGTGTGTCCGTCTGCCGGCGTTGCCTGCAGAGAATAGACCGCTTCGAATATCCCATCTGCCTGACCTGCTCGAATGCCGTGGAGCGGGGGAGTCGTTGTACGCTGTGCGGTGCCGACTCACTTTTGCTCTTCGCATATGGCAACTATGTCGATCCGCTGAAGCAAATCGTCGTCCAGTTCAAGTTTCGCGGCATCAGGACGCCTGCCCGACTGTTTGCCTCCCTGCTCGCCGAGAAGTACTCTGAGCGCATTCAGTCCCTGGGGGCTGATCTGCTGGTGCCGATTCCGCTGCACATGTCCAGAGAATACCATCGCGGATACAATCAGGCCCTGCTGCTGGCTAAAGAGCTGGAATGCCGGTTGCACGTTACATGCGACGATGGTCGCATATTCCGGGTCAGGAAGCGCCGGCCTCAGACGCGATTACGGAAAACGGATCGGGCCAGTAACATCAGGGGAGTGTTCAGGGCGGTGCCGTCCGGCGGCCAGGGCCGTCGAGTCATCCTTGTCGATGACGTGGTCACGAGCGGCGCCACCGTAAGGGAGGCCCGCAATGAGCTCAGCCAGGCCGGCTGTACGGTCGTGGCCGTGATAGCCATCGGGCACGGGTTGTGACATGGCCGACACGTTTGAATTTCTTATCGATGATTTCCTGCAGCATCTCAAGCTGGAGCGGGGGCTGGCCCCGAACAGCCTTGCGGCCTATCGGGCTGACCTTAAGGAAGCCAGGCAGGGACTGCGCGTTGACGACCCCCGCCTGGTATCCCCGACGGCTGTGTGCGGGCATTTCGGTAATCTGGCCCGTCTGGGTCGCAAACCCGCGACGCTCGCGCGCAAGATTTCCAGTATCAAACACTTCTTCGAGTATCTGAAAGATATCGCTCTGGTGGCGGAAAACCCGGCACTGGCGTACGCCGCTCCCAAAATCTCACGCTATCATCCCGACTACATTTCGCCGGGGGAAATCGACGGCCTTATCAACGCCGTGAGCCCGGGTTCGAGAACTGCCGCCCGCGACCGGGCGATTATCGAGGTGCTGTACGGCTGTGGGTTGCGCCTTTCTGAGCTGATCAACCTCAAGCTCTCCTACATCGAGTTTGAAGCCGGTTTCGTCAGGGTTACCGGCAAGGGAAACAAGCAGAGGCTGGTGCCGCTGGGGGACCCGGCCCGGCAGGCGCTGGAGGCGTTTATGGACTCGGACCAGACCGCGCGGGCCGCGCCGTTTCGCGACCTGGTGTTTGTCAACCGGACCGGCAAACCGTACTCGCGGGTGGGTATCTGGAAGGTAGTGAAAAGGCTGGTCAGGGCCGCCGGGATAGCCAAGCGCGTCACTCCTCACACGTTTCGCCATTCCTTTGCCACGCATCTTCTTGAAGGCGGCGCCGACCTGCGGGTGGTACAAGAAATGCTCGGTCATGCCGATATATCTACGACGGAGATCTACACCCGAATCGACCGGGATTATATCGTTGCAGAACATCGAAAATATCACCCTCGAGAACTGGCCGGATTCAAAAGGGACTAATGCGGTCTCGAAGCCCACTTTCCATTTTGCGATCAAGCAGTCTGAAATCAGTCTGGATTTCCACCTCAGGCAGTTCTTTCGCGAGGAGGAAGTCTCGTTTCACTACTTCCGGGATTTCATTGACCTGAATACGATCTGTCTGCGGTATGCCGTCGATGCGATTCTCATCGGCGGCAAGTCACTGTTTCTAAGAGAGTTAGAGCTAACCCGGGCCATCAAGAACAACATCCAACTATCCATCGTTCCGGTTATCCTCTATCATCCGTCTCCGGCCAAGGACATCATCATCGCTGCCTATGAAAACGGTGCCGAGGAGTTCATCTACGGTGAGTGGATTGACAGGTTCGTGGAGGTTCGGATTCGCCGCGTCGTTGAACGCAGCCGCAGGGACCTCTCGGTCAACCCGACCACCCGGCTCCCCGGACCGGCCATGATCGAGCGGGAGATCGAGCGCCAGATGAGTCTTGGCGAAGAGTTCGCCGTATGCTACGCCGACCTCGATAACTTCAAGGCCTACAACGACTACTACGGATACGCCTACGGCGACCGCATCATCCGCATGACCGGCCGGGTCCTGAAGGACATCGTATACGATCTGTGCCAGGAGGGGTTTGTCGGTCACATCGCCGGTGATGATTTCATCTGCGTCATTCCGCGAGATCTCGTCGATGAAACCTGCTACTGGGTGATCAAGTGCTTTGACGCTTTTGTCCAGTTCAGGTACAGCGAAGAAGACAGGGACCGCGGATTCATCGTGACGACCAACCGTCGGGGGATCGTCGAGCGGTTTCCCATTCTCAGTATCTCGATTGCAGTTATCATCAACGAAGAGGGCAAGTTCCGGCATATTGGCGAGCTGTCCAAGATGCTGGCAGACCTCAAGAAAGCCACCAAGGCCATGCCCGGCTCCAATTACATGATTGAGCGGCGGAAGAAGTACTGACCAGAGTCCTCCGGCGCAGCCGAGCATCGGCTCGAGGCTGTTTCGCCGGACCGTCATCCAAAAACAAAACCTCTTTCTCAAAATTCGCGTGCGAAATGGCACCAGTCCCATTATATTACTTATAATTACTCCGGGCTGAGCATCGCAGATTCAAAGAGTTACTCAAGGGGTCGATCAGATCGCGCTGAGCGCTTAAAGACTCGGCGCAAGGAGTACGGCAATTTCACAGGATAGTCGGATCCTGTTTGCACCGGCTGGCAATTCCCCCCTAAATTACTCCGATTTTCGGGATCCGGCTTTTGTATACAGCACCAAATTTGCTCAGACTTAGTGTAATCACCTAAGGCTCTAACCATCTACTCTTTGCAGAAAGGAGCTAGCCTACTGCAAGAAAGCGAGATGAGACAAGACGGTTCTTGAAATCAGGAAGTAACTAATCACAATTGAAGAGGATTGAAGGGGAATGATATGATTCGGATTACAAACTATGTGCTTTTGTTTGCACTGTTGATGCTTGTGGTGGGTGGGTGCTCTAGGGACTACAGCCCGGTGGACTCGCAGGCACCGGCTGACGTTGGTCGTGCTGCGGCGCCGGGGCTGAGTCTGGCGGCTGAAGATACCTTCAAGTCGGCTACCCTGTACGTTAACGTGATCGAGCCCAGTGGCCAGCCGGTTAACGTGCACCGGATAACGAACTCCTGGGAAGAGATGACGGTCACGTGGAACAATTTCGCTGCTGCCTTTGCACCGGAAACTTGGGGCTCCTTCACGGCCGACGGCGCCGACTGGCGCTCGACGGACGTTACGGCGCTGGTACAGGCCTGGATGAACGGCACGTATGATAACTACGGTTTCCTGCTGGATCAGTTCGACCCCGACTATCCCCGGACCAAGTACTTCAGCCGGGAAGCGAGCGCCAACCAGCCGTACCTCGAAGTCTGCTACGAGACGGACGGCGGCGAGGAGTGCACAAACATCTTCCCGGTCGCCGACGCGTACATTTTCGAGTATACGCCGGATGAGAACCGGGGTGATTCTCCGTTCCTGTATACCGGCCGTTACGAGGAAGGCGGGCCTGAGAAGCAAACGTTGATCAGGTTTGAACTGCCCGTGATGCCTGAACTCGCCGCTATCGGTGACTTCGTCTGGCACGACGAGAACATGGACGGCATCCAGGACGGTGGTGAAGCCGGTGTTGCCGGTGTGACCGTCAATCTTTACGACTGCGAAGATGTTCTGCTTGCCACGACGGTTACGGACGGCAGCGGGTACTACCTCTTTTCGGACCTGACCCCGGGCGGCTACTATGTCGAGTTCGTTTTGCCGATGGGGTACGTGTTCAGTCCGAAGGACCAGGGCATGGATGACGCCATGGACAGCGACGCCGATCTCATGACGGGCAAAACGGAGTGCACGACGCTGGATGCCGGGGAGACGGATCTTACCTGGGACGCCGGCATATACATGCCCGTTCAGGAGGGTTGCACGCACACTATCGGCTACTGGAAGACCCACGCCGGGTTCGGTCCGCAGGACGACGTCGTGACGCCGCTGCTGCCGATCTGGCTCGGTACGGCGGGTGGCAGCAAGAGCCTTGCCGTGACCACCGCAGCTATCGCCGTGGACGTCCTGGAGATGAAGACGTACGGCAAGAACTCAAACGGCATCACCAAGCTGTACGCTCAGTTGCTCGGCGCCAAGCTTAGTATCGCGAGCGGAGCGAGCGGCTCGGATGTTGACGATATAATTGCCGACGCCGATGCCTTCCTTGCCGACCACGACTGGATGGACTGGGATGGCCTGAGCGATGAGGATCGGCAGATGGTCCTTGATTGGCAGGGCACCCTTGATGATTACAACAATGGCGATATCGGCCCGGGTCATTGTGACGAGATCGACGGGCATTCGCAGGAGTTTGACAACAGATAAGAGGGGGGAGACGTAGATCGAGCAGCCCACGGGTATGTCTCTTGCCCGTGGGCTTTTTTTGTGCCGGTGACCGTATCAGTCAGTGTGGACGGCTGCCTCGCCGCTACTGGATCGTCAGGGGCCCAGAGGCGACTTCCTTTCGAATCCCTGCCCCGATCACGACGATATGAATCTCATAGCTGCCTGCCGGTGCGTCGGTCCGCCTGATTGTAAAGGAGACCGGGATGGTGCTGGACCCCTGCGGGGCAGTCGTAGCCATCGGATTTCCACCCGGATCGAAGCCGGAGACATAGGCCTGCCCGCCGGCCTGGGTGACGAGGTAGGAAATCGTAACCGGCACCGGGGCGTCGGCAACCGTGGTGATCGTCACCCTGCCGGTGACAGTCCCGCCGGCCTGGTCCCAGGCAGGCTGTGTTTCATAGGCCACGTCGAGACTGAATGCGCCCACGTATACGGTCGCTATCAATGCGGCCAGGACGGGCCCGCCACCGTCCGGGACTGCTTTGAGAATCAGGGCATAGCTGCCTGACATGGCCTGGCCTGCGGTCAGTTCAAACTTGCCTCCAAAAGATGGAGATCCGGGACCAAGCGTACCGGTCGCCTGCTCAAAGCGCACGGTGCCGCCGTCGTCCACGAACGGGCCGACGGCCTGCAGCATGACATCGACTGCTTCCCCCTGAACGTAGTTCGCGCTGTACATGCCGGTGCCGGTGCCGCCGGGGCCGAAACCGGTGGGGACGTCCGCTGCAAGCTCCACTTTCAGAAAACCGCAGAGAGTACCGACGGTCTCGACAAGCATAGAGTATGCCTCGTTTGCCGAGGTGCTGTTAGTGCAGGGGTCGGGGGCGGTTATACTCGTGAGAGTTCCCTGTTCCTCGGCCGTGAGGTTGTAACCCGCGGCCATGATCCTGACCCCGTCGGCTTTCAGCCCGGCGGCGATGTTGAGCAGCTGGTTGCAGGTACCATCGGCTTGTGAACAGAAACCGCCGTCGGTCACGATCACGAGGAACTTGGGCCGGTGGGTGTCCTCGGTCAGCAGGTTACCGGCCATATCGAAGGCAGTGACCATGTCTGACGAACCGGCGGCGGTGAGGGCTTCGAGGGCGTCGACAAATGATTGCCTGTTCTCATCTGTGACTACTTCCATGCCCCAGGCCGCCGTCCCGGCGTTTTGCTCGAACGTATGCAGGCCCATGTTCCAGCGCCCGGAAGGCACGGTCTGTACGACGTCGCCTGCCGCGCCGGCCATCCATTGAAGAAGGCTGAGGCCGCCGCCGATGTCCTGGCCCATAGTCTCACCGACGTCAAAAAGGAACATGGCCGCCAGGTCGCACTCCATGTTGGCCTCGGCTGTCAGCCCCGGTTTTTCAGGGGCCTTCGTACCGCACGAAAGCGCCAGGCTGAGTGCAAGAGCAGCGACCAACCAGCCTGCAAACCGACATTTTCTGGCCATGGTATACCTCCAGTGTGTTAGGTGTTGTCCGAAGGGCGAGCCCGATGAACCGTCGAGTTGATATGGAATCTGAGTTTCCAACCTACCCGAAGTGGCACGGGCAGGCAAGGCTTTTTGTGCCGGCGCAAGTCGTTCGGTAAGGAGGCTCACCGGCCACTACGCTGAAGCGGCCTGCCACCGACGGGCATGCCGAGGCGGTCGGAGTAACACGTTGGGGCAGAAATAATTAACGGCCCCGGTGGGAACGGGGCCGTTTGTTCGCTCTAATGGCGGAGCCGGACAATCGCTATTTCCTGAAACCCCTGAAGGCCATGTGGGCCAGGACAGCGGTAAGACACCCGAAGAGGATCAGGGCTAACCACGGGCCGAAACTGCCCGTGAGGGTGTTGAGCATGCCCAGATGACTGTCGTAAAAGGCGGCGTAGCCTCCCCACGAGCCGATGAGGAAGGCGGTCACTACGCCCACCAGCGCATCCCCGGCCACGAGGCCGGATGAGAAAAGGATACCTCGGAGATTTCTCTCGCTGTAGTCGGCCGATCGGGTATATCTTTTGACCAGGAGCGCAATGAGCCCGCCGGTCATGATCGGCGTGGAAAGGGAAAGGGGCAGGTACAGCCCGATTGCGAACGGCAGTGACCCGATCCCCAGTAACTCAACCGCGAGGGCGATCATGCCACCCACAAGTATCGGCGCCCAGGGCAGGTTGGCGTTCATAACTCCCTTAACGACGGTTGCCATCACATTGGCCTGCGGGGCCAGCAAGGGCGTGCGCTCGGTGGCGCCCTCGACAAAGCCGAACGCCTCATTGAGGTAGTACACGGTGAACCCCATGGCCAGGGCGGGAAAGATCAGTCCTATGAACTCGGTCAACTGCTGTTTGCGAGGTGTGGCTCCGAGCAGATAGCCGGTCTTGAGGTCCTGGGCTATATCACCGGACATGCAGACGGCGATGCAGACGATGGTGCCGACCGACATGGTGGTGATCATCCCGCTTACCCCTGAAACGCCGAAGTAGATCAGAATCAGCGAGGTTACCAGCAGGGTCGCGATGGTCATGCCGGAGACCGGCGAGGAAGACGACCCCACCAGTCCGACAATGCGGGCGGCCACGACGACAAAGAAGAAGCCGAACAGCACGGCCAGCGCCGCGCCGAGAAGGTGCAGTTGGGTCCCCGGCAGCAGCCAGATGGCGACGACCACTACGGCCACTCCGAGAAGAACCCACTTCATCGGCAGATCCTGCGAGGTGCGGGGAGTTTCGGTTTCGATTCCTTTCCTCCCGATCAACTGACCGAACCCCTGGCTGAACGAGGAGATGATCACCGGGAACGACTTGATAAGGGAGACGAATCCTCCGACCGCGACCGCCCCGACGCCCAGGTACTTGATATAATTGTTGCGCAGTTGTGCGCTGTCCATCTCAGGGATGGGGATATTCCCGGGTGTAATAATGACGTCTGGAATCTGGGCGCCGATGAACGCCAGCAGCGGACCGATTCCCAGGTAACCGAGAACAGCCCCGCTGAGCATAAGGGCGGCGATTCTCGGACCGATGATGTACCCAACGCCGAGCAGCGCCGGGGTGGCGTCGATGCCGACCGTCCCGCCCTTCAGGAACCTCTGGAAATCATAGTTGACCGATTCAGACCACGTTCTCAGCAGGTCGTAACCGATTTTATACAGAGCCCCGAGACCGATGCCCATAAAGACCATGCGCGCCTTGCCGCCGCCCTCGTCGCCGGCCACGATTATCTCGGCGCACGCCGTCCCCTCGGGAAAGCGCAAAGTTCCGTGCTCCCGCTCCACAAGGTAACGACGAAGCGGAATCATAAGCAGAATGCCCAGCGTTCCGCCGAGGATCGACAGCCAGAAGATCTGGGCTTTGGAAATGTTGTGCAAGTAGCCCTGGGCCACCAATTGCTGGTCGGTTGCCCAGATGAAAAAGGCCGGAACGGTGAAGATGATTCCGGCGGCCAGTGATTCCCCCGCCGAGCCTACGGTCTGTACGATGTTGTTTTCCAGAACCGTCACATTCTTGCCGAACATCAGCCGAAGGACGGCCATGGATATTACGGCCGCCGGGATGGAGGCCGATACGGTCATGCCGAATTTCAGCCCCAAATAGGCGTTAGCCACGCCGAATACGACTGAGATAATGATGCCCAGAATGATGGCTTTCCAGGTAACTTCGGCGATGTTCTCGCTGGCCGGAACAAAGGGGGTGAAGGACGCAGCGTTATTGGCTTTGCTGCCGGTCGTAGAGTTGTCCACGTGACCTCCGTGCGATGGGTGTGGCGCCGCTGAATTGCCCCTAAGTTAGCTCGCAGCATGAGAGTGTCAAGTGATTAGTCGAATCCTGGTGCCCGGGACACCCTACCCTTGCGCCGGTACTGCCGCCGCACGGTGCACCCGGTACTACGCGCAGAAACTGCGACGGGCACGAACCTTCCAATCGCCGGGCGGACCCGTGCGAAGGGCCTCTCTTTTCGGGAACAATCGCACGCTGGCGGGTGTATTAAAAGGCAGAGGCGCCGGTGTCACCAGTATGCGGGTCAGCGAGCTGTCAGGGCCGGGCTCATGGACTTTTCGGAAGGTCCCTGAATACAGGATTGAAAGTTTTAGGGGCCGGCACCGTCTATATATGTAGAGTGTAAAGAGAACAAAGAAAAGGCCTTGACATCGGGAGGAAAAGATTGTACCATAATTACGGACAGATATCGACCCCACATCTCATCTCCGGTTGCAGATATAAGAGTAGCGGACTAACTCGCGGTCGTATTGCGGTTAGGAGCGGCTGCATGGGCCCAAGGATTCCGGTGTCCTGTGTCAGTCATAACAGTAACCAGATTCAGCCCTGAGGGGGTGAGTATTGTTGAAACATTTTAGCATCTTCACAGTGGTCATTGCCATCATGCTCGTGTCTGCTTCGTTATTCGCGGCTGACAAGATCGCACCGGTTGCGGCGAAAGTCAGCGCCGATAATACGGTCACTGTTCCGCTGGAGATCACCAACCAGGACGGTTTAATGGCGATCGACATTCCAATTCGGTTTTCCGATGGTGTGACGCTCAAGGAGGTCAACTTTGAGAACACCCGCGTCTCATACTTTGACCTGAAGATCGCCAACATCGACAACGATGATAATACCGTTGTTGTCGGTCTGGTGACGCAGACGACGCCGGAGCCGAAACCGATGTTAGCAGCCGGGACCGGGTCGGTGGCTAACCTGGTGTTCCAGGTCGACGATCCATCAGTCAGTGAGATCACCCTGGAGGCCTTGGAGACGCAACGGCCACATCACTCGATGACTTTCATCTACCTGCCTCCCGATCGCGGGGAAGGCGTTGGGCAGACGAGATCGACGCCGGAATTCGGAACGGTCTCTGTTTCCCTGTCGGGTAAGCTCGGCGAGGATAATCTTCCGACCAGCTACAGTCTGGCGCAGAATTATCCCAACCCGTTCAACCCGACTGCCACGATTCCTTTTTCTCTGAAGGAAGGCGGTGAGTGGAAGGTGACCATCTACAATGTAACCGGACAGGTCGTCGAGGAGATCAGGGGCTACGCCGAGGCCGGTCACGTTGACGTTGAGTGGGACGCTTCGGAACTCGCCTCTGGTATCTACTTCTACAAGCTGGAGGCCGGCAGTTTCAAGGCCACCAAGAAGGCGGTTCTGCTGAAGTAATCGGAGTACGTTAATAGTAAATCGCGCGTTCAATAAGGCTTGAGGATCCTTTCCGCGGTCAGGGCAGGGGTCCTCTTTTTTTCCTCGTCGCACGGTTTGCTGACGCTGCCTCCGTGCGCACGCAGAATCTGCGTGTGACCCGTACCGGTAAGGCCCCAGAGCCTCTGTAATTCCCTCGTTCTGCGTTGCGTGACAACGTGTTCGCTAAATGGCACTGTGTCGGGCACAATAGTTGTATGTCTTCTGCTATGATTGGGGACAGACGGCAAGCAATACCACCTGCTCAATATGTCTGTCTTTGACTTGTAGTCACCGGTGCTGAGCGGTCTTGTATGGCGGTTATTCCGCTTCGTTCCGGGTCCCCGGTTTGTGAGGAGTAAAAGGTCTCGCGAGTACGCGAGGCCTTTTGTTTTCTCCGGCAGACCCCCGGGAGTCAGCGAATGATGATATTCTTCAGGTCCTCGTCTCCGGCGGGGGGCACCATGACCTCGACCGGCTCACCTCCTGCCTCCGCGACCACCCGCACCTGGGGCTGATGGCGCGCCGAGCAGTAGCGGGCGGTTATCATGGCCGCCTGCCGGATGTTTTCATCGGTGGCCGGTCCTGCCAGCAGGGTCAGTGGCGATCCTGTATCGGGTGCCTGTAGCAGCACGTGGTGTTCCTTTCGGCAGGACAGAACCCGCTTGTTCTCCTCTTCATTCCTTCCCACGATGACTTTGGTCTGCGGGTTAATGCGGAAGTGCCGCCCGACCCGAAGCAGGTTGAGGTCATCGAACGTCAGGTGGTCGTTGTGTGCCAGCAGGTCCTGCAACCGGTGGGAGTACCCGGCGTCGGTCAGCAGGCAGCCGGCGGCCGGGGAAGGATAGTCCTCCAGGCCGAACTCCTCGGCGAGCTCAAGCTGTCTTTTGCGGCTGCGGCCCGAGATACCCTCCAGCCGGTCACGGTCGACCAGGCCGGCCAGTTCCGGCTCGGTCGGCGGCAGCAGCAGGGCAGAAAGCGGGCGAAGCAGGCGGCCCTGAAGAGACGACTCCTTCTCCACGAGCCTCAGCCGGTGGCTCAGTTGCGAAAACGGTCGCTGGCCGAGGACCTCGCCCGTGACGACGAAATCCGCGTTGACCATCTCCATGAAGGTTTTGGCCTCCCGGAGCATGAGGATCCGGCAGTCCACGCAGACGTTCATGTGCGCGCCGCGCCCGAAACGCGGATTCTCGACGATATCGACGAACTTCTGGCCCAGGTGCATCAGCTTGACGTTGAAGCCGAATTTCTCGGCTGCCGGGTACGGATCGGACCCGCAGGAAGACCGGTCACCAAGATCGCATCCAAAGTGGGTAAGAAAGGTCAGGGCCGTGACCTCGATGTTCTGCCGGAGCATGAGGAGTATGGCCAGCGCAGAGTCAAGACCACCGGAAAACAGCGCTATGGCATGGCCGTGTTTGTCATTACTCGTATGTGTCATTCTCAGCGTGCCGCCGCTTTGGCATGATTCCCGTTCGCGACTATAGTCAAACGTTCGCGACGCGAGTGCCGTTTGCGTGATAATAGCACAATCCGCGACTTTTTCAAGGTGCTAAATTGCCTTGACTTAAAGGACCGGGGCGTCTACCATTTCTCCGGGCAGGATATGATTGTCGTTGATACCATTAACGGTTGGCTCAAGCGTTTCGCTTCTGAGTGCCAGAACATCTTCTTCTTTGCGCTGCGGATGGTAGCCGCCCTGTTCTCACGGCCGATCTACCTGCGCGAGACCATGGAGCAAATGTACCTGATCGGCGTGGGCTCGCTGTTTCTTATTGTCCTTACCGGTCTCGTCTCGGGACAGGGGTTTGCCCTGGCCTTCTCCCAGGAGCTGGCGCTGTTCGGCGCCAAGGATTACCTGGGCCGGATCATGTCGCTGGCGATCGTCCGGGAGCTGGGGCCGAGCCTGGCCGGCCTGATGATAGCCGCGCGCGTCGCCTCGGGGATTACCGCCGAAATCGGCGCCATGAAGTCTTCCAACCAGCTTGACGCGCTGGTGGCATTCGGTATCGATCCGTTCAAGAAGATCGCGGCGCCGCGGCTCATTTCGCTCATGGTCATGGTGCCGGCTCTCACCATCATCTGCGACACCGTGGCAATCCTCGGCGGGTGGATGGTGGCGACGCTTATTGCCAATGTTACTTCCACCACATACTGGGCAAACGTGAGGTATAAACTGACCTTCGGGAACATGCTCATGGGCTTCCTGAAACCGGTTGTCTTCTCGCTGATAATTGCGTTCATATCATGCTATAAGGGATTTACGTCCGAGGGCGGCACCAAGGGCGTGGGGCGCGCCACGACGAATTCAGTGGTTCTGTCCTCCATACTCATACTGGTGTTCAGTTTTCTGATTACGAAGATTCTCGGCCCGGTGGTCAGGGGATACATGTGATCGAGTTTAGGAACATAGACTTTTCCTATGGCGACCAGGTCGTGCTCACGGACGTCTCGTTCAGGGTCGGCCGGGGAGAATCCGTGGTCGTTATGGGCCCGTCCGGTTCCGGGAAATCGACCATCCTCCGGCTGATCCTCGGCCTTGAGTGTCCGCAGTCGGGCGAAATCCTGATCAACGGCCGGAACGTGTGCGTCATGAAGGAGGCCGAGAAGCGGGAAATCCGTAAGCAGATCGGCATGGTGTTTCAGGACGGTGCCCTGTTCGACTCCATGACGGTGGGGGAAAACGTCGGCTACTACCTGCTCGAGTACACGAACATGACTTGGCCCGAGATCAGTCAGAAAGCGTCACGGATGCTCGGCTTTGTCGGTCTGGATCCGGACGAGGTGGGCGACAAGCTCCCGGAGCACCTCTCGGGTGGCCAGCGGCGGCGGGTGGCTATCGGCCGGGCACTCTTGTCCACGGATCCCAAGATCATGCTGTATGACGAGCCCACCACGGGGCTGGACCCGGCCATGACGGACGCCGTGCTGTCGCTCATCATGAAGCTGCAGGAGACCAGAGGAATCTCGTCGGTGGTGGTCACGCACCAGATCGCCGACGTCCTCGGGATACCCGGCCGGTTCGTGGTGCTTACCGACGGGCGGGTGGTGTTTGACGGTACGCTCGAGGAGTTGCGCGAAAGTCGCGAACTCGATGTGCTTAGTTTTCTGGCGCCGTTCCGGCTGTCCATGGCCGACGTGGCGCGGCGGAAATTCATAACTACTCAACGCGCGGGCGGAGAATGAGCAGCCGGTTGGCGCACGCAGCGCAGGTTTGAGAGAAGCGGGGTCGAAGATATGAAGCGTTCGGTCAGGCTGAAGTGGAGTAACCTGCAGGTAGGGGCCCTGATCACGGTCGTCATTGCCGTCGCGCTCTGGGCTTCATTCAGCGGCGGTGGAACATCGATATTCGAGCGCAAGCAGAAGTTCGTCTGTTATTTCAGGAACGTCGACGGCCTGGTGCGCGGCTCTCCGGTGTGGATGGCCGGCATGGAGGTCGGTAACGTCCGTTCCCTGGAGTTCGCCAACCTCGATTCCCTGCGCCGGGTGCGCGTCGTCTGCGCCGTCAAGACATCCATCTGGCCACAGCTGACCTCCAAGTCCGAGGTGCTCCTCGGCAGCATCGGATTCCTGGGTGACAAGTACATCGAGATCATCCCGGGCGACGTCGGCGGCGTGCCGATAGCGCCGATGACTATTATCCGTACCCGTGACGCGGGTGACGTCAAGGCAGTGTTCAAAGAAGCGGAGCAGGCCGCCGCCACCGCCGGATCGGTCCTCGCGAACATCGACACGCTGCTCGACCGGATGAACCGGGGGGAAGGCACGCTGGGCAAGATTGCCACCCGGGACGATTTGTACATCCAGATGACGAAGCTGGCGGCCAACCTGACGAAGCTGACGGCGGACCTTCAGCGTAACCAGGAGCGCGTGGTCTCGTCGATGGAGCGACTGTCGCTTTCCGTTGAGAACGTCAGCGATCGGGTCAACGAGAATACCGGGACGCTCGGCAGGATCATGAACGATCCCGCTCTTTACGACAACCTGAGCGCCACCTCGGCGCGGCTGGACACCATCATGATGCGGATAAACTCGGCCGACGGCAGCCTCGGGCTGCTGGTTCAGGACACGGCCTTATACACGGAAATCGTGGAACTGCTCGACCGGGTGAGCAATCTCGTTTCGGATATCGAGAAAAACCCGCGCAAGTACTTCAAGTTCTCGGTGTTTTAGACTTCCGAGCCGCCGGCTCGGTCAGAATGTGGGCAACCGGATCGCAACGGTACGCGGGGCGGCCTTGCAGACAGCTCCTTACACCGTCTGGACCGCCAGCATATACTCCAGCAGACTCAGCACCCCCTGCTTGCCGGCGTCGCCGACTTCCAGCGGCGGGCCGACACAGCTCGGGCACCCTGACGCACACGGGCAATGCCGCACGTGTTCGCGGCAGGCCTCGATCAGGTGATCCGATTCCGCGAAGATCTTTTCGGACAGCCCCACCCCGCCGGGGATATTTTCGTAGATGTACACGGTCGGCCGTTCCGTAAACGGCGCCCGGACTTGGGAGACCGAGCGCAAGTCGCGGTGATCGCACATTACCCACAGGGGGGCTATCTTGCCGAGAACGTTGGCCAGGCCTCGCAGCGCGCCGCCGAAGTTCTGGCGCTCGACATTGACCTTGAGTGGGACGTCGCCGGGGAAGGAGTACCAGAAAGCATGGGTGTGCATTTCCAGTTCCGGCATTTTCAGTTCACCGGAGCCGACGTTTTCGTGGGTCTGGAACTTGACCTTCTTGAACAGCACGGTGGTGGAGGAAATCGACACTTCGCCGTGGCAGCTGCGGGCGTCGTCGAGTGTTTTCTTCTCGTCGTCGGTCGACAGGACTTTCAGGTCGGTCTTGGTCTCGGCGTCGGTGAAGTAGTCAACCTCGACCTCCTTGACGTACGCCTTCTTTCCCTCCCAGTCGAGCCTGGTCACCTGGTACTGTTCCGCGCCGTGAAGGTAGATGGCCTCCGGGTGCAGGAAGATGGGGGCGGAGTAGTAGTCCACCTCGCCGATCACCTCGGCGTTGCGTGATTCGTTGAGGATGACGAAGTTGTCCGGCGAGGCCGACCGCAACGATACCTGCTGGGCAGGGTAAATCTCCGACGACCAGTGGTAGCGGTCCGCCGTTCGCCGCACGACGTTTTCGGAGGCCAGGTAGTCAAGGATCTTGCCGCTGCCGATGTCCCGGGCGTACTCGTCCTCGTCAAACGGCAATTCAAAGACCGCACACTTGAGGTGGTTGGTCTTGATTATCAGGTTCTCGGGATCGATGATACCGGACTCCGGCGTACGCTCGAACACGTACTTGGGCTCGACGCACAGGAACTGATTTATGGGCGAGGAATTGGCCACCATTACGGTCAGGGAGTTACCGGAGCGCCGTCCGGCTCGTCCCGCCTGCTGCCAGAGCGAAGCGATTGAGCCGGGATAGCCGACGATTATGGAGACGTCGAGCGCCCCGATATCGATACCGAGCTCGAGCGCGTTGGTCGATACCACCCCCGTGACGGTGCCGTTGCGCAGCCCCTGTTCGATGCGGCGCCGCTCGTTCGGAAGGTAACCGCCCCGGTAACCCGCTATAGTGATACCGTGCCCGAAATCCCCCTTCAGTTCGCGTTGCAGGTACGTCAGCAGGACTTCGACATACAGCCGGTAGTGCGCGAACACGATGGTCTGAATCTTCTCTCTGAGGAAAAGCGCGGCCAGCCTGGCCGCTTCGTTGACGGCCGACTTGCGGATACCCAGTTGCGGATTGATGACCGGCGGGTTGTACAGGATGAAGTGCTTTTCGCCGGCCGGCGCGCCGTTGTTGTCCACCAGCGTGACGGGGCGGCCGATAATGCGCTCAGCCAGCTCATCCGGATTGGCTATGGTAGCCGAACAGCAGATAAACACCGGATCGGACCCGTAGAACCGGCAGATGCGGCTCAGCCGTTTGATGACGTTGGCAAGGTGGGAGCCAAATATCCCCCGGTAGTGGTGGACCTCGTCGATCACCACGTACTTGAGGTTCTCAAAGAGCTTGATCCACTTGGTGTGGTGCGGCAGGATGCCGGTGTGAAGCATGTCGGGGTTGGTGATGACGATGTGCCCCGCACTGCGGACAGCCCGCCGGGCATTGACCGGCGTGTCCCCGTCGAAGGTGTACGTCTTGATGTCGACCTCGAGCCTCTGCACCATGTCGTGCAGTTCCGACAGTTGATCCCGCGAGAGCGCCTTGGTGGGGAAGAGGTACAGGGCGCGGGTCCCCGGCGACTGGAGAATCCGGTTGAGTACGGGGATATTGTAGCAGAGCGTCTTGCCCGAAGCCGTCGGCGTGACCACGACCACGTCCTTGTCATCCATGATCGCTCGTATAGCTTCACCCTGGTGGGTGTACAGGCGCGAGATACGCTTTTCGGCCAGAGCGGAGATCAGCCGGCGGTCGAGGCCGTCGGGAAAATCAACGTACCGCGCCTCCCGAGCGGGAAAGGTCTGCCAGTGGCTGATACACCGGCTGACGGCACGGTCACTTCTGAGAAAGTCAATGATCTGTTCGAGGTTCATCGGCGTCAGCAGGGAGTCGGCCTATATTACCCGAATCAATTCGCGGCGGCATATGTCGCAGAACTTCTCCGACTTGTTGTCAATGTCGAGCATAATCTGGCTGAAGTAGTTCACGCACTTGGGGTTTCGGCATTCCGTCAGGTCGAACAAGTGGCCCAGTTGGTGCACCACCTCTTTAAAAAGCCGCGGGTAAATTTTGCTTTCGTCCTCCGGCAGCCCGTAGAACTCCTGCCGCATCCGGTAAAGTGCCACCACGGCGGTCCCCGAGAGCGTATCACCCCAACTCATCACGTAACTCTCATCGGGTAAATAGAGGTCCTCTTCGCAGATGGCAATCACTTTTTCCCGGTTGTTCGCCTTGGTGCGCTCTATCTTGGAGAGTACGACCTGGGCGTAGTACTGGTTGCGGACAACGTTGTGTCCCTCCTGGGGCATTTTCATGCCCTTGAGGATATCCACCGAGCGATTGAATATGGGCCCGAGGTGAGTGGCCAGCTTGTTGACCATCATGAAGTCAACATCACCCAGCGGGACTACGACAATTTTCGGCTTCAGAATGGCCATGGGACGCGCTGTTTTCACTTCTTTGCCACGAAGAAGCGACTCTTTGAACCTGTTGGCGAGACCTTTACCACCGCCCTGGCCGCACATCGGGGGCACCACCCCACGAAGGCGCTCCCGTCACGGTTGAGGTAAATGCGAGAGTATATGTTGCAACACCTGAAGTGCATGCCTATGAAAGGCCGCTTTCGCCTGCCGCGTTCTTCGGTCATCACAACCCCATAATACAACAAATTGTCTCACGATGAAAAGACTAAGTGGCAGCCGGGCGATGCCCACGGCGCCGGATGCCGGTCGCGGCGAGAACCGACCCGTCCGTCCGGCCCGGGGCTTACAATTGGGATTTCCACTCCTCGACAATGCGTACGGATGAAGAGGAGCCGAGTCGGTCCGCTCCGGCCTGCAGAAGCTCCCGGCACTGTGAAAGTGTTTTGATCCCGCCTGCGGCCTTGACTTGAATCCGGCCGTCAGCGGTCTGGTGCAAAGTCCTTACCTGATCCACGGTCGCCGGGCCGTAAAAGCCCGTGCCCGTTTTGACAAACTGTGCGCCGCTGTTAATGACGGCCCGGGTGGCGTCCTGTTGCTGCTTCTCGGTCAGTTCCGGGGCCTCAATAATGACCTTCAGCAGGACATTGTAGGGGAGACCGTCGCGGATTTTCCTGATTTCGGCCTCGGCCCTGCTGAATTCGCCGGAGGCCAGCCAGCCGATATTGGCGACCATATCGATCTCGACCGCGCCGTCACCGGCCGCCTTTGCAGCCTCCATGAGCTTGACGTCAGTTCGAGAAGCGCCGAGCGGGAATCCGACCACAGAGCACACCTTTACCTGTGATTTCTGGAGAAACCGTGTGGCGAAGGCTACCCATGTCGGATTGACGGCAACGGCATATAAATTGCATTCGCCGGCTTCCCAGCATGCCGTGACGATATCGCTTTGATCGAGACTCGATTTGAGCGCGGCGTGGTCGAACCGGCAGTTGAAATCCCGGGGCAACAAATCCTTCAAGCGAGGTCCTCCCTCACTGCCTGACGTCTTTCAGGAACGAACGTCCCGTCACGGGCACATCGAAGCCGAATAAACCGGCCAGCGTCGCAGCCACGTCGGCAAACGTCTCGCGCGTGCCCAGATCAACGCCGGATTTCGCGTACCTGCCGTAGACCAACAGGGGCACGTACTCGCGCGTGTGATCCGTGGACGTCTCCATAGTCGGATCACAGCCGTGGTCGGCTGTGATGATCAGCAGGTCGTCGCCGCGCAGCAGCGGCAGCAACTCGCCCATTCGCCCGTCGAATTGTTCGAGACCCCGGGCGAAGCCGCGCGCGTCGTTTCGATGTCCCCAGAGTTGGTCAAAATCAACGCAGTTGGCAAAGATAAGCTCGTGCTGGTGATCGTACCGAACCATCTGCCGAACGGCGTCCATCACCTCGGTGTTGTTCTCGGTCTTGACCCGTTCGTGGATGCCGTGGCCGGCGAAAAGGTCCCATATCTTTCCCACGGCGAAGACATGACGGCCGTTGGCGGCAAGATGATCCAGGATCGTCCGGCCGGTAGGTGGCAGCGAGAAGTCCCTGCGGCGCGAAGTGCGGACGAAGAAACCGGGTTCGCCGGTAAACGGTCTGGCGATAACGCGCCCGACGCCGTAATCGCCCTGGCATACGTCGCGCGCGATCAGGCAGATTTCGTAGAGGCGTTCAACGGGGCAGACTTTTTCGTGAGCGGCCAACTGGAATACCGAATCTGCCGATGTATACAGGATCAGCGCCCCGGTGCTCAAATGTTCATGCCCCAGCCGCTCAATGATCTCAGTGCCGCTGGCCGCGACGTTGCCAATGGTCTTGACGCCGGCTTTCTCCTCGAACCGCCCGACCAGATCGTCGGGAAAGCCGTCATGAAAGAGCGGAAGCGGTTCGTCCAGGGTCAGGCCCGCGATTTCCCAGTGGCCCGAGGTAGAATCCTTGCCGGCCGACCTCTCCGCCATGCGCCCGAAACAGGCAATCGGCGCCGGTGCCGGCGGGATTCCTTTTATGGCCGCGATGTTGCCGAGTCCGAGCTTCTGGCAGTTCGGCATGTTCAGCCCGCCGACCGCTCCGGCCAGATTCGGAAGAGTTGCGGCGTGATCATCGCCGTAATCGGCGGCATCGGGAAGAGCCCCCACGCCGCAGGCATCAATGATGATAAGGATTACTCGATTGAACGGCATGGTTGCCGAACCGCCCCGCCGCCGGGATCACATTTGCTTGAAACGTTTAAGGACGTACTCAATATCATATTCAATGGCTACCTTGAGAGCCCTTTCCTCGCCCTTCTCCAATGTGTAGCGGTCTCCGTCGAGTATCCAGCGTTCTCTCTCCAGTACCACAAACCCTTCCTTGTACGCGAAATAGATCACGCCCCTGGCAGTTACACGGTCGACGCCGTGCCTCTGAGTCGTATCCTGGGGCTTCGCTTCAATGGGCAGAATCAAATTCCCGTCATAGCCGATAACTACGCAGTCGTAGCCGCGTTCGCGCGCGAAGGACTTGATCTCGTATGTCATCGAGGCCGTCATCTCCTCGCCCTCGGAGATCACCTTGTAGGACTGTGTCCACGTGTAACCCTGGGAGATCTCGCCCTCCGGGAAGACCGGCATCCCCTGTTCATAGAAGTTTTTCAGGTACGTCCCGGAACCTTGGTGTTCCTCTGAAGTGAACTCGAAATCCACCACCCGGCCGCTGGGCGTAATGTACAGGGCCAACTCCGGTCCGGCCTCGATTGTGTCGGCGGCCGACGAGTCGACCTTGTCAAAGTGCTTATAGTGATAGATCCTGTTGTCCACCACCTCGGCAACGGTGTCATCGACCATCCGCCGGACGTACAACTCCTGTTCGGTCGTGATCTCGCTGGTCCGGTCGTGAATGGTGGAATCCCCTGAGCGGACCAGGACGCTTCCCCTTGTCACCTGCTCGAAGGCCAGCTTCATGCCCGGTTTGTACTTGGTGCGCAGGGTGATCTTCTTGCCTCCGCGATCACACGTTTGCAGGCACAGGCCGACGATCAGCACGGCTATTATGGCGGTTATTTTTCTCAATAGCATGGCTCTCCTCTCACGTTTATTCGGCACTCGCTTACCATATCGCCAGCAGGTCGGTGAGCCCCGAAGATCGCCCTGGAATCCCCGGCGGCCCGAGCAGGAGAATGCCCCGGGCCAACCTCAACCGTTCCTCGCGGTTGATGATACCGGTATCGACCGAATAGACCATCCCTGCCAGCGATGACGTCAGCAACACCGGCTGATCTGAGGTTGAGATTTTAACCGTGCCGGGGGGCTGGTTGGCGCCGACGTAAAGCGCGCTGACCAGAATCAGGACGGATATCGCGGCAGCCACCAGAGAACGGAAAAAGGAGCGCCGTCGCGTGATGTACGTAAGCTCACGATCCGTCTCTTGCCGGGCGGGAGGTTCGGCTTCCACTGTCCTGGCCAGTATGAGACTGGCCACTTCCCGCCAGTATTCGCGGCCCGGATCAGGCCTCGGTTGGCTTTTCAGCAACTTCTTGAGGTTCGCAAGCGACTCGTGGTCGGTTCGACAGTCGGAGCACAGGGCCAAGTGCTCCTCAACGGCCCTTCCGACGCCGGCCGAAAGTTCGTCGTCAACATGACCCTCAAGAAGCGACCGTACTTCGCAGCATGTCATTCTCACTCTCTCTTGGCAAGTCGCCTCTTCAGTATTTTCTTAAGTTTGGTGCGCGCGATGTGGAGATTAGAGCGCACCGTAGCCTCCGGGCACTCAAGAATTCCGGCAACCTCCGATTTGCTGTACCCTTCGACATCGTGCAGGATTGCCGTTATCCTCTGTCGTGAGGGAAGCGTATTCAGGGCACGCCGTATCTCCGCCATCAACACCTTGTTTTCGAACAGATCGCTCGGCGTTTTGACCCGCCTTGCCAATTCCACCTGGACTTCGCCCGGTAGAAGACTCGGGTCGTCGCTTACCTGCCCACGCCCCCTCTGTTTGCGTAACAGGTCAATGGCGTAGTTGGTGGCGATCCGAATCAAAAACGAGGTGAAATTCGTTACACTCCTTAACTCCTCTCGCTTTCGGTAGACCCGAACAAACGTTTCCTGTACGACCTCGTCAGCGTCCAGGTGATTGCCGAGAATCCGGTAGGCCAGATAATAGATCTTCTGGTAAAATCTCCTAACCAACTCAGCAAACGCTGACGCATCTCCGTCGCTAAACCTCTCGACCAGATCAGGGATCAGCTTAGGCATTGCCTGCTGATCTTGTTACTATGATATAGACGAGCAAGACTCTCACCTGTGCAACGGGTGAAAAACAGGTTGACGGACTGTGAGGGGTAGGTTATGGTTACCACGGATGTTTGTCAATCTTTTTTTGTGCAACGACTTATGAGCATTCAGCCGGCATGCCTCGCGACCTGATCCAGGCCAATCGCTATAGATTTTTTGCCGTCGGAGCCCTCGGAACCTTTATGGCGACCCTCGACGGTTCCATCGTGAACGTGGCTCTTCCGACTATCGCAGCCAATCTCGATGTCTCAGTTGATCTGGTATCCTGGGTGGTCCTGTCATATTCGCTGACGCTCATATCGCTGTTGCTGGTGTATGGCACGTGGACGCAGCGGCGGGGATACCCGTTCGCGTACAAGTTTGGTTTTATCCTGTTTACAGCCGGCTCCCTGATCTGTGCCGTCGCCCCGAGCATCTATCTGCTGATCCTCGGGCGGGTGGTGCAGGGGGCGGGATCGGCAATGTTCGCGGCCCTGGGACCCGGGATGGTGACGGCCGTTTTCCCAAAAGAAGAGCGTGGCAAGGGGATCGGGATGATGGTGATGATGGTATCGGCCGGACTTATGACCGGGCCACCCCTGGGCGGCTTGATGCTGGGTGTCTGGTCCTGGCGGCTCATCTTCCTGATCAATCTGCCCGTCGGAGTCATAGGACTCTTCTTTGTCTTCCGCTATTTCGGTCTGCTGGCCAAACGGGTGCACGAGAAGAAACTGCGCCTGACGGCAGCGGTTGTGCTCTCGTTCAGCATGGTGCTGGCCGTGTTCACGATGAAAATGATCAACCGCTGGTCGCTTTCCGATCCACGGATCTGGGGCCTGGCCGCGGTGTCGCTGGCCGGTCTGATCCTGTTTCTCCGCATTGAGTCGATGCCCGACATGGCGATGATCGGACTTGGCGTATTCCGCAACCGCCGATTTACCACGGCCATCGCTGCCCAGCTGGCGCATTTCACCAGCCAGTCCGGGGTCATGATACTCATACCCTTTTATCTCGAGCGGGTGAAGGGCCTGGCGCCCCGGGAGGTGGGGCTGTACCTCGTGATCCTTCCCATCCTCATGTTCGTGCTGGCTCCGTTGGCCGGTCGACTTTCCGACCGCATAGGTTTTCGAGCCCTGACTTCCGCCGGCCTTGCGACTGAGGCGCTGGGGATGTTTCTGCTGTCGAAGTACGGTTTGGAGACCTCGCCTGCGCTTATCATTGTCAGTCTGGTAATCATCGGCGTGGGCGTGGGTTCGTTTGCCAGTCCTAATTCGTCAGCACTTATGGGATCAGTCACGCGGGACCAGCGGGCAATAACTTCCAGTATTCTGGCTACGAATCGCAATATCGGCCTTGCAACCGGGGTGGCGCTGGGCACCACGTTGTTTGCCTTTTTCGAAAGTCGCAGCGGGGAAGCGGCCGACGGCGCACTGGCTTTTCTGGCCGGTTTCCAGCCGGTTACGTACGTGGCGGTGGGCTTTGCCCTGGCCGGAGCGCTCCTGTGTCTTACCCGACCGGCGCGCTCGGGCTAACAAACTCGTTGACACTCGCCGATAGGTTAGGTATTATTTTTTGAGTTGGCAGTGGGGCCATAGCTCAGCTGGGAGAGCGCTTGACTGGCAGTCAAGAGGTCGGGAGTTCGATCCTCCCTGGCTCCACCAATTTTGCTCCCCGTGCCTCAGGCCGGGGGTTTCTACATGGGTCAGGACTATTCGGCCACTCGGGTCCCGAAACATTTGGGGATTGATCACGTACCAAATGTGACGGGAGGTTCAAATCTCAGGGTTGTGCCATTAGACAATGTACAGTGAGGGCAGTGGTAATGCATAAGCTTGTTAGTCTTGTTCTCGGCGTGTTGCTCGTCGGGCTGAGCAGCGTGCCGGCGGCCGCGACGACCGTGGCCGAAATCGACCAAATCGAACCGGGCCGGCTGGAGATAGTCGGATTCGAGATCACCAAAGCGGCGGAGGTTCAGATCGAGGCGGTCGGTCTCCAAGCGCGCTACGGTAGCCAGCTGACCGTTTACGCCTGGTTGCTCGATTCTGATACGCGAGAGACGAAATGGGTCATGAAGGACCGCTTTGTCGGCAAACAAGGCGGGTCAACCGCGCTGCGCCGGGCCGAAAAGGTCAAAGCGCTGGATCCGGGCAGGTACGAGTTATATTTATACGCCGGTGACGGCTGGTACGGTGATATTAACATCGGAGGGTCCAAGGATCTCCTGGATTTCCTCGGGGACCTGATCGATGGTGATTATGACGATGATGAGGCATACGATTACGAGGACCTCATCGATGATTGTTTCGTCCGGATCTCGTCGGACGAAATCTCACCGGGTGACGTGAAGACCTTCACGGTGACCGGCGACGTGCCCGATGCGCTCATCCGGTACAACCGGCTGGGCGACTCCGAATCCATCCAACAGGGGTTTACCCTGGAGAAGGCGATGAATTTGCGGATCTATTCGGTCATCGAACATCCCAGGGGTTACCGTTCGGCGGTGGACTACGGCTGGATTATCAACGTCGACACCCGCGATAAGGTGTGGCGAATGGATCGCTCGGGCACGGAGCGGGCCGGCGGTGGCAGAAAGAACCGCGTGTTTGACAACGAGATACGACTGGAAAAGGGTAATTACGCTCTGTATTTCGTTACCGATGATTCGCACTCATATGACGATTTCAACGTCAATCCACCCTATGACCCCTGCAATTGGGGAATAACTCTGCTTCCGGGGACCGATTTTGACCGTTCGGCTTTTGCCCTGGTGGAATTGTCGGGCGACGGCGAGCCGCTGATAAACCTGACTCGTGCCCGGGACGATGATTTCCACGAACAGGCTTTCCGGCTGGATAAGGAGACAGACTTGAGAGTGTACGCTGTCGGTGAGTACGCGACCGGCAGCCGGGAATTCGTCGACTATGGATGGATTGAGGAGGCGGCCAGCCACAAGGAAGTGTGGGAAATGACGCGCCGAAACACCGAGCATGCCGGGGGTGCCGATAAGAACCGTATGTTCGACGGTGTGGTGACGCTGCCGGCCGGTGATTATGTGGCTGTGTACGTGACTGACGGTTCGCATTCTTACCGGGACTGGAACGCCGCGGCCCCGTTTGATCCGCGAGCCTGGGGACTGGCCGTTTATCCGGGGCCCGGCTCGGACGGCTCCAGTCTGAAACAGGTCGCGCTGGACGAAGTGAGGGGGACCGGAAATGTCTTGGTCAGCCTGGTGCGCGTCAGGGACAACGAGCGGGTTCGGGACAAGTTTACGCTGGATAAGGCCTCCCGCGTTCGGATATACGCCATTGGCGAGGGGGAACGGGACGAGATGTTTGACTACGGCTGGATCATCGATGACAATACCAACCGTGAGGTCTGGGAGATGACATGGCGCAACACCGGCCGTGCCGGAGGCGCTCGCAAGAACCGCATGTTCGATGACGAGGTCATCCTCGATGCCGGCACCTACGAAGTAGTCTACGTGACCGACGGTTCGCACTCGTTCAATGACTGGAACGACACGCGCCCGCGCGATCCTCAAAGCTGGGGAATCACAGTAAGTCTGGTTGGAGAAAGCAGCGCGCCGTAAGGCGCTACCCGTCCTGCGGCGAAGGCCGTGACCGATTTGCGGGGATTGCCCAAAAAGGGCAATCCCCGCTGTTGTATTTGCTGCCGGACCGTAAAGGACGTCCGCCGCTTGTGCGGCCCGGCCTTACTGTCAGTTCCGGTGCTTTCTCGACGGGAACCCCCGGAACAGGAAAACTCCCCGCAGCCGTTCGCGCCGACCGGCTGTCGGGGAGTTGGTGAATCGCGTAAGTGCTCTTTAGCAGGGATGCACACGACTACCGGACAGATTGGTTTCCCTTCTCCTCTATCTTCTTGAGCCGGCTCTGAGCGATCGGATAATAGACCAGAAACGCGATTCCCGCGAAGATCAGGATCAAGCCCAGCGTACCTTCATCCGACCAGCGGTATGGCAGGAATTGGCCGATAAAGGCCGCCGCACCGATTCCCACCAGGACCATTCCCCACTTGAGATTTGACAGGACGGAAAGCTCGGATGCCCCGAAGATATGTCTTACTCGATCGTCAACCAGCCCCTTCTCGATGAGTTTCTTCCTGGTCACCGTGTCCGAGATAATCTTGACCACCGCCACGCATGACAGGAAAACTATTCCGACAATGATCGGCGCTTCCATCATAGCAATCTCCTTTCGCTGAGGTGTTCGCCATATTTGACCGGTCGCGTCTCGGCCAGGTTGCAGAAAAAATGCAACTTTTCGTCCGGGCTGCGAGTCTATTTAAGTGCAGGGACCGGTGTATATGACCAGCACGCGCAAGCAGATCGAGGCAATCCTGGCGGGCGACGGACGTTCCTTTGCCGCCCTGGTCGAGCGATACAAGCGGCTGGTCAGCCACATTGTCTTCCGCATGATTCGTGGCCGGGCCGATCAGGAGGACCTATGTCAGGAGGTCTTCATCAAGGTGTATGAGAACCTTGGCAGCTTCAACCATCAGTCCAAGCTCTCGACCTGGATAGCGCGGATCACCTATAACACGTGCCTTCATTTTGTGGAAAGGAAACGGGTGCCGCTGTTTGAAGACTGCGTTTCGGATGGAAAGACGGTCGACGACTGCGAGGGAAGCGCTCCGGCCCCTGACCGATGGGCCGAGTCGCGGCAGACGTCGGAACGGCTCTGCGAAGAAATAGACAGGCTGCCCGTGCACTACGGGCTTATCCTGAGCCTCTTTCATCTCCAGGAGATGAGCTACGCGGAGATTGGGGAGATTCTCGGCATGCCGGACGGCACTGTCAAGAGCTATCTGTTTCGAGCACGAAAGCTGCTCAAGAAGAGAGTAGTCGCCAAACGGGCACGGGAGGGTTTATGCGCGTAGGCCATGTAACCGAGGAAGAAATCCAGGCGTATCTGGACGAACGGAGACGCAGCGGGCGCCCGTCCGTTGCCTCACTCCTGGCCGAGGGACACTTTGACGGCTGTGTCGTTTGCCGCGAGACTCTGCGCGACTACGAGTATCTGTACAAGGCTATCCCCACCATCCCGGAGCCGTCGCTTTCTCCGGACTTCACGAACCGGGTCGCATCGCGACTTGAGCAGCCGGTGCAAGTAAGCGAGCGCCTCTGGGACTCTCTCGGCACGATTGTGTCGCCATTTGCCGCCATCATTGCACTGCTGCTGTCAGGGAACATCGCCCCCCAGCTCGGGCACGTAGTCCTTGTGGTTCTGCGAGCGTACTTCTCGGCCAAAGTCTGGTGGAGCGGTTTTGCCCTGCCGGGATTTTC